>NZ_JBSXOI010000058.1:0-22272 GCF_056859395.1 Marinobacter sp. L-80 | reverse complement strand
AAACGCTGGAAGCGGATCAAGGGGTTCAACCAACTGAAGCTGGTCGTGGACAACGTGCAGTTTCAGGATGGAATACCGGTGGAGGATCAATCTGACAGGAGCGCTGCCTGATGGTCATACACCAGATTTGACAATAACTCTAATTTGAATCGAAATATGCTTTCAAATATTCGGGGATGAGTCTGTTCTCATCTACCCGGTAGTATGTTGTTTGAGGGCTGAGAATATAATTCTCAAACTCGGTATCTAGTACAGCAGTGAAACCCAAAGACCCTTTATGCGAGATCAGTACATCTCTAGGTTTTGCAAAGCCGATTCTCAGCTTATCCAGCCACTCATCTCCGAGATAATAGCAACGATCGAACAATATCTTGCCTCGTCGAATTACATTGGCCGTTAGGAATGGGATTCCTTCTTTGATAAATTCGCTCACTTTTGGGTGGTCGTTGCCATGGTTCCCATCTTGAACATGTTGGATGATTTCCTGAGCTAGGCAGTCCGAGACGGTCTTTACCTCCCACCCCTTCGGATTGGTAGCCGGATCACCGAACATATCCAGAAACACAGCCCGGAGGAATTCGTCGGCGAGCTGGATGGCTTGCTGGCGTTTGCGGCGGATGGCGTCGGCTTTGTCGAGGATGGTGGCGATGCGTTTTTGTTCAGCTAGCGCTGGCAGTGGGATTTCCAGCCTCGCAACATCTTTCGGGTAAAGGTGTATGCCTTTAACAAGATTTTTAATCTGAAACCTAGCTTGGGGAGAGCTCAACCAATAATTTAAGAATCGCGGGTGTAATTGCTCCTCGTCAGCACGAGCAACCAGCCACTCTCCTGTTGGCAAAGAGTCCACAACACTAGCTTCAGCACGATACTGTTTACTCCCAACATAATCGGAGTTGTGCGCGGCATTTAATACCAAGGTGTCATCAACGCTGATCTTTTTGCTTGAAAATTTCTCTGCAAATTCAGAATCAACAAACGAGCCAAAATCTCCCTTAAAGGCACCATTAACGTCGACGTCCTTTATTTTAAGGACCGGATGCCCGTTATCTCTTTGTTCGGCTTTGGCGGGCGTTTTCCCATTAAACACTGTAGCGACATTAGCCAATTCAACTCTCTGCCAACTCACAGCATCGCCTCCAGCGCATCCAGATCGGCCAGAATTTCACTCTCCAATCCTTTGAGGCGTTGCAGAATCACCTTTGGGTCTTCGTACTCTTCCTCCTCGTAAACCACTTCCTTATAACGGTTGATAGAGAGATCGAACTTGTTCCCAACAATGTCGGAAGCATCTACCACGAACGCTTTTTGGGTCTTGTCACCAAAGGCTTGCTCAATGTCTTCAGCACTGGCGTTGGCTTCCACTAGCCCACGGTATTGCTTCCACTTAGCGATGGCATCCGGAAGATCATTGGAGCCCTCGCCTGTCAGCGGAGTGCGCTTGTCATCCAGGCTGAGGCCATCCGCTTGCAGGTCATAGAACCAAACGCGGTCAGTAGAACCGCCCCTGGTAAAAATCAGGATCGCGGTGCTTACGCCCGCATAGGGTTTGAACACACCACTGGGTAGGCTGACGATGCCTTCGAGCTGGTTGTTTTCGATTAACTCCTTACGCAGCTGCTGGTGGGCTTTGGAAGAGCCAAATAAAACACCGTCGGGCACGATCACCGCCGCTCGGCCGCCAAGTTTGAGAGAACGCAGGATATGCGCCACGAAAAGCAGCTCGGTCTTCTTGGTTTTAACTACCCCCAATACGTCGGGATTGGTATTGGTTTCATCCAGGCTACCCTTGAACGGCGGATTGGCCAGGACGATATCGAAGAACTCTTCCTCCTGTTCCGGATAATGCTCTTTGATGGATTTGTTGAGGCTGTCCTGATAGAGAACGTTGGCGCCGTTCACCCCATGCAGCATCATGTTCATGCTGCTCACCCTGAGCATGGTGGTGTCGAAGTCGAAGCCCCAGAACATCTGTTTGTTGATGTGTCCCCGGTAGGGCTCAAGCAGGTCGCCGGTAAAATGGAGATTACCGTCTTCGTCGGTAAAGGTGCCTGCGTCACTGGAATACTTCTTGTTAAGGTATTCCATAGTCCGCGCCAGGAAACCTGCCGTGCCGCAAGACGGATCGCAGATAACGTCTGTGGGCTGCGGATCAATCAGCTCGATCATCGCATCGATGATATGTCGCGGCGTGCGGAACTGGCCGTTAATACCTGCGGTGGTAAGTTTACTGAGCAGGTGTTCATAGATATCGCCTTTTACGTCGCTCTGGGTGAGCGGCAGGTTGTTGACCATTTCCACGGCGGAGACAAGCACGGACTCATTCTTGATCTCCAGATCCGCATCCTGCATGTACACCCCGATATGCCCCAACGCCTGGATGGCGGTGCCTTCTGTGCCTAACCCCTCTTCTTCTGAGTGCTGACCCAAGCTGGCGAAGTACGGATAGACATTATTCTTGAGGTGCTTATGCAGCTCCTTGCCACTCATGTGGTGGAAGTTTTTCCAGCGAAGGAGCTGGCCATCTGATGTGTCCGGGAATAGGCGGTCGAAGGGTTTGCCCGTGCGGGCCGCCTTGCGTTCAGCTACCTCTTCTTGCATGTCCAGCATGCGGGCGAACATGATGTAGCTGATCTGCTCTATTACGGTCAGGGGGTTGGTGATGCCCCCGGTCCAGAACTTTTCCCAGAGCTTGTCGATGTCGTTACGAAGTTGGCCTGTAAGCATTAAATCGGTTTCTCGTTGGTGACTAGAGGTCTATTGATTGGATGCGACGTCGTCGGTCGCTTCTTCTGGGTTGTCCAGAGCTCGAGAGTCTTCCTCTTCGGGCTCTTCAATGGCTTCAACAATCATTGAGAGCCGTTCTGTCTCGAAATCCCTGTGTGCCGGCTCGATGGCAGGCATGGACTTTGTGACCTTTGCGGAAAGCTTGGTGAAACGCTCAACCTTGCCATAAAGGCCCTGCTTGCCAGCCAGGGCGGTGACGGTATCGTTGTAGTGATTGCTAACGGTGTTGAGTGTGCCGCCGAGCTTATTCAAGCGTTCGGCCACGGTACACACTTGGTTGTAGATATCGCCGGCCTTTTCACTGATTTCACGGGCTTCGGCGTTGCTACGCTCAATCATCCAGAGGTTGGACACGGTTCGCAGAATTGGAATCAGTGTGGTGTGGGACACTAGCACGATGTTCTTCTTGTAGCCGTACTCGAAGAGGTCCTTGTTGCTTTTCAGAGCTTCTATGTACGCCGGTTCAATTGGCATGAACATGAGCACGAAACTGGGGCTGCGCATACCGACAAGATTGGTGTAATCCTTACCGGCCAGATCATCAATGTGGCGACGCACCGCTTTTACGTGTTCCGCCATTGCCAGGTTGTACTCTTCTTCGGTGTCTGCAGATACCGCACGGTCGTATGCCACCAGGGAGACTTTACTGTCGATGATGATGTGCTTTTCATCCGGCAGTTTGATCAGGTAATCGGTCTGCTTCTGCTTGCCCTCATCATCCTTGAAGCTGCTCTGCACTGCGAAGTGAGCATCTTCAATCAAGCCGCTCATTTCCAGGGTTCTGCGCAACTGGGCTTCGCCCCAGGCACCGCGCTGTTGGGAATCCCCTTTCAGAGCAGAAGTCAGGCTCGTCGCTTCCTTGCTCATCTGCAGACCAATATCCAGTACTTTCCGGATTTCGGCATTCAGGTTGCTGTTACCCCGAAGAGACGCATCGTGAACTTCGTTGATGCGCTTCTGGAAGCCTTCAATTTGCTCACGAAAGGGCTTGAGCATGCTGTCGATGCTGCTCTGGCTGGTTTGAGTGAAGGTCTTGCCTTTCTCCTCAAAGATTTTGTTCGCTATGTTCTCGAACTCTTTGGTAAGCGCCTGCTTGGTTTCGCCTAGCTGCTGCATCTGCTCCTGGAAGTGCTCTTCCTTGCGTTCCAGCGTGGTTTTTAGCTCCGTGTGTTCGCTGCTGAGGCTTTGGTAGCGTTCCTGAAGCTCCGAATACCTTTCCTGCTGAGCCGACAGGTTTACCTTGGTTTCTTTCAGCTGTTCTCTCGCGTCTGTGTCTGACGATTCCAGGGCCTTCGCTTTCTTTCCTTCTTCTGCCAGCCTGTCCTTGAGCTGGCTCATCTGCTCTCGCTCCTCTTGGAGGTCCAGCTCTGCACGCCCCAGCCGTTCACGCAGGTCATCTACACGCTCCTGGAGGGCGCGATTGTCTGCCTGGAATGTTTCCAGCTGCCTCTCGGTCGCATGATGGCGTTGGCGAGACTCCTCCAGTTTAGCGTTCACAGAGGTAAACTCTTCTTTCTGGCTTCGCAGCTCGTCAGTTAGACGTTGCTCGTTAGATTGGGCACCGGTCAGCTGCGCTTGCAGTCGGCTTTCTGCCAGATCCTTCTCATGCAGTGATGATTCCAGATCTTTTATCGAATCCTGCAAGCTTTGATTCAAGCCGTCTGCTTGCTCCAGATTTCCTTGCAGCTGTTCCAGCTGGGCAGTGAGCCTGGCAACCTTTCGACTTAGCACCACGGTGGCCATTAAAAAGCCCAGCCCAGCGAGCGCGATGCCTATCAGGCTGGCAATTACGATCAGTTCGTTCGTCCATTGAATAGTCTGCATAGTTATCCCTGTAGTTCCGCGGGCTGAGAATCTGGTTTTAGAAACGGCCTCAGCACATCAATCAGCTCACCCACATCGTCCGGTTTGAAAACGCCGTCGATTCCCTCATGGGATACCGAGGTAAATGGCGCATCGTAGAGAGTTTCGACCACGATGGAGCCGTGCTGTGCAATGTAGTTCTTCAGCAGGTTCATGAATCGTACTTGCTGGGCTGTCAGCGTCGGATGGGCGTGAAGGAACTGTTTGAAATGCTCTTCTACCGCCTGAGGGTCAAGGCCAATGATCTCTCGCACCGTGAGATCTAACTGGTCTGCTGTCCGACCATAGAACTCGTTCAATACATCCAGGCTGACCCCCGGATGCGTCGTAAGAATCGTTGATGTCAGAGTTTGGAGATCCGACTTACCGATTGCCTCGCCGTTGTGGATTTTCTGGAGGATCGGGTTTTCCGAAAGCATCTTGTCCAGAATGCCCTTGAGACGGCGGCGATAGATCATGGCTTCGTTTGCACCGGCTATGTAAACCTCGCGCTCTTGGATCCAAACCTCGCCATCTTTCGTTCTGGTTGTTTGCGTTCCAGCACCCGGATAAACCTTAGGCTTTCGGTACTTCATAATGCCGCGCAGCTCCAGCCGGGCATGCTCCAACTTTTCAATGCTTGGATCTGCCCAGAACGAAGCACTCTTGACGTCTTCGATCACTTTGTCTTTCTGGCGAACGGCCTGGATGTTTACCGCCAGCCTTTCGACTTCCGCAATGAGTGCCGTCTTGCCATCTTCAAAGCAGCTCGCCTTTTCTACCAGACAACGCTCGATGCTTGCCATGAGTTTGTCCAGCGCCGTTGCATGCTTGTCCCGAAGTACGCGACTGGACATAAGAGGCGCGATGGTTTCTGCCAGCAGGTGCTGTGTTCGCGCATCCAGTTTATCCAACAGATCCGTTTGCTGAAGCTGGTGAACCACCCGCAGGTTGCGCCGGACAGCAATGCTCTCATCAGGCAGGTCATTGATGTCTTCCTTGAGAAGGCGCACACCCACGTCGTAACCTGCCGCATGGTTCTGCTTCAGGGCCGCCTGTGCCAGAGTCAGCCGCTCCTCAAAAGTGGTTTGAAGAAGTGACTTGCTGCCGGTGTCTTCGGGCTCTTTGTACTCTTCTTCAAAGAAATCAAAGTTGCCGTAGTGGTCAAAAATTAGAAACTCAGTTTTGTCCTGCCCTGGGCCGAACAGATTCGGCCGAAGGCGGGTACCCCGGCCGATCATCTGCCAGAACTTCACCCAGGATTTAACGCGCTTGGCAAAGACGAGGTTGACGATTTCCGGCACGTCGATACCGGTATCCAGCATGTCTACTGAGATGGTGATACGGAAATCATTATCCGGTTTTTTGAATTCCTTGATCAGGCTATCCACGTGAGGAATGGCGTTGTGGATGACTTTGCACACTTTGGTCCCGTACTGCGGATACATCTTGCAGAACAGCTTCTCGAGGTGTTCTGCATGGTCCTGGCGCTGGGCAAAAATGATCGTTTTTCCAACCAGTGAGCCGGTTTCATCCTTGATGCCATTATCAACCAGGTTTTCCAGGATGACGCGATCAGTCGCCTCACTGAAAATCTTCCGGCCTATGTCTGAGCCAGCGATGGTGGTAGTCCGGGCTTCTTCTTCACCTAGATCTTCTTCGAGCTGCTGTTGTTGGTCCGGATTCAGATCGCCGTAGTGAATGCCCTCACGAAGAAATTCGGTCGTCAGGTCTTTTACCCTGAACGGCACCAGGTAAGGCGGCTCATTGTTGATCGCTGCATCCAGACCGAATTCGAACGTCGGGTCGGTCGTCTCACAATCGAAGATATCAAAGGTGTTACGGCTGATGAACTTGACCGGTGTTGCGGTTAGGCCAACCTGCAGCGCATCGTAGTAATCGAACAAATCCCGATATTTGTTATAGATACTACGGTGGCTCTCGTCGGCAATGATCAGGTCGAAGAACCCCACATCCAGCTGGGCAAACCGATTCATCATGCCGGGATAGGTGGCGATGTATATGCGCGCGGAGTCATCAATCTTGCTAGTCTCACCGATAACACAGCGGGGCTCACTGGGAAGGTTCTGCTTGAACGCATCATCCGCCTGAATTCGAAGCTCTTTTCGGTCACACAGGAACAGCACCCGCTTGGCCCACCCGGTCCGTGTAAGCAGCTCTGCCAGAGCGATCGCAACTCGGGTTTTACCTGTGCCCGTTGCCTGAATGATCAGCGCCTTGCGCCTTTGATTCTGGAAATGGGCGGCAACGGTTTTGATGGCCTCAATCTGATAAGGGCGGTCAGCGATCTTAAGCTCAGGGTTGAAACGCTCAAGTTCTGCGGCGCGGTAGTGGCGCTGGTAAATCAGATATTCCAGACTTTCCTGGCTATAGAATCCATAGACCGGACGGTAGGTATTGTACTGGTGGTCATCCCAGATGAAGGTTTCATAGCCATTGCTGTAGAAGATGACAGGCCGCTGGAACCCCATGTACTCAAAAGAGTTGGCGTATAAACGGGCTTGCTCCCGCCCAGCCTGGAGGTTCACCGTGCCGGATTTCTTCGCCTCGATCAGCGCAAGCGGCTGGCCATTCTCACCCCAAAGTACATAGTCGACATAGCCCTTGCCCGAGGGATTATCGGGGAATTTCACCTCAACTTCCTGGCCAACCTGGGCCGGATTGCCAATATCCCAGCCTGCTTTAACCAACATCGCGTCGATCAGCTGGGAGCGGGTTTTGGCTTCGTTCCATTGAAGAGAGTCAGCCGCCTGCTGGCTTCGTTGTTTACGCGCTTGCTGCTCAGACTCGGCCGGCTGCTTGAACGACTCGGCTTGCTTGGCGCGCTCGCGGTCCAGCTCGACCATCACCCGCTCGAGCTCTTCCTGCTGCCTCTCCATATCTTTCTTATAACTAGAGACGGACTTTTTCAATTGAGCGATGGCGTTGGCTGGATCCGGAATCTCCTTGAGAGGTGGCAGGTTTTCCTTTGGCTCCCCGCCATAGGTAAGCGCCATGTAACCTGCCAGCTGGTGAGCCGTTGAAAGCGACATCTTTGCACTCTGCAAGTCGCCTTCCGCACCGTGGGCTGGATCATTGCCTTGAATCCGCAGAAAATTGAGCTGGTGGATAAGCGATTTATCGACACAGTCGGCGAAGACCGGGTTTTTGGTCAGTTCATAGAACGTGGCCTGCGGAATTCTGGGCAGAGACTCTTCTTTGTAGATTGTCTTGATCATCTCCTCGCCGAAGCTTCGCAGACGCGTCAAGGCGCTTCCGGGGTCGACATGAAGAACGGCCTCAGCCAAACCGCCGAGGTTTGCCAGGACATCGTACTTGGGCCGAAGAAACTCGAAATTGACCGATTTCATAAAGGATACTCTGCTCATGTCAGTCCTTTTGCGAGGACCATGCCATTTTTATTCGATGTCGTATTTTTCGATCCAATTGCTCAACGTCTGCTGGCTTTTCAAGCCGAGAAGTTTTGCAGCCTTCGTTTTATTCTGTGCCGTGTGAGCCATGGCATTCTGAATATAATGCGCAGCCAATTCGCCCATTATTCGATTCAGATCAACGCCTTGACTAACATCCTGATTCAGAAGATCCGGCTCACGCTCTGGCATAGTGAATAGTGCCTGGTGTAATTCCGCACCTGTTATGTTTTCGCCTGAACTCCAGAGCGTTGCCCTTACGAGAGTGGAGCGAAGCTCCCGAACATTGCCTCGCCAGGGGTGTTGAAGAATAACTTTTTTTGCGTCAGCGGAAAGTTTCTTACCGGAGAACGCCGGATCCTGGTCACCCTGAGCTTTGAGCATCATATCTGCAAGTAACGAAAGGTCACCTTCTCGGGCACGAAGAGGCGGCAGGTGCAGAACTCCCACGGCCACACGGTAGAAAAGATCCTCCCGGAAATGACCATCTGCAACCGCTTCCATGAGATTGCGATGTGTGGCAGTGATGATGCGCACATCTACAGGCAGCTCTTTGTCACTACCTACCGAGACTAATCGGCCTTCCTGCAACACACGAAGCAGCCGAACCTGCGATTGTGGCGACAGCTCACCAAACTCATCGAGGAATAAAGTGCCGCCATCAGCCTGTTGGAATACTCCAGAACGATCTGCGACCGCCCCTGTAAAGGCTCCCTTCTTGTGGCCAAAGAGAGTCGAATCAATCAGCTCTTCAGGAATGGCCCCGCAATTCAATGCAATGAACGGTTTCTCGCGACGCGGGCTGGCATTGTGGATGGCACGGGCGAACAATTCCTTCCCCGTGCCTGTCTCGCCATAAATCAGGACTGGCACGTTCCGCTCAGCAAGGATCTGCGCCTGCTGCTTGAGCAGAATCATGCTCGGGTTTTGAGTAACGATGTTGTCGAATGCCGCATTGATCGGGACTCGAGCATCTGTGAGGGCATTCAGCTTGACATCTGAAATTTCGGAAACAGAAGGGACAAATTCAGCGGCAAGCTCGAAGGGTATCTCTACCCTCTCTACTCCACTCTCTCGTGAGGACTGATAGAAAACAGCTGGATATCTGGTTTTGCCAAGCAGTATCCAGACCGCTTGCATAGCAGGTGTGCCAGGGCTCAACAGAATCGATAGCTCGGTTTCAGTGGTCGACAGTTCTTTCAGGAGGGGCTCTACACACAGATATATTTCACCGAAACTGACCGGTGAGCTGAGCTTGGCTTCAGTGGCTTTGATAGGTATGTCGACTTGTTGCTGCAACCATGAGAGGTATGGCTCGACCTCAGTTTGAGGATAGGAATACAACAGATGAGCCGAATCAAATTCAGCGGTTTTTAGCGTCGACAAGATCGGACCCGATGACTCGCCGGCTATCGCTTTTAGGTCGTTGCCTCCGATCCAACTTACCAGTTTTTTTTGCACTCGACGCCCCGTCCATGGTTACAACAATTACTCTTCAACAGCCTGAGAGTCTAGCTTTCAGTGGGCAGTCTGTCTGTTGCAACTCCTAACTAACCCACCAATTTCTCAGTATTTTATATCTGCCTTTTCGAGCCATTAAAATACATCCAAAGCAAGTTACTGCTCACAGCTATTCCAAATCCATCAACGCTTTGGTCAGATACGTCTGAAGAGCGTTGGACAAGGTGCTAATATCAACATCTTCACGGTTCCTCTGCCGCTTCCATACCTCATTCCGAAGCCATAGTGCGACGGCATCGAAGTTGTCTCGCGCCCTTTGCTGTTTTAGCAGCCAGACCAGGTCTCGCCCTTGCGAAATATTGTTCAAACGAATTAAAACTTCCGCCACTTCGGCGATATCTCTCTGAGTCTCGAAGCTAAGAGATGATTTAGGCATTTTCAGATTCCTCCAAGTCTTCTGAACGCGAGCCAATCAGGCGCTCGAAGGCGCTGCCGTCCATACGGGTCACATTCGGAATAAAACGCGAGTAAACCTTGAACAACATTTCAGTAGAGGAATGGCCCAACACTCGAGCCACCCATTCAGGATTCTCTCCGGATGCCAACAACAACGTGGCTGCGGTATGCCGTGTCTGATAAGGCCGACGCTTTTTCAAGTTCAGAGCGTGAAGTAAGGGGTACCATACGCGCTTGGTGACATTATTGTGATCAAGTGGCTCACCAAGGCGATTACAGAATACGAACTTGCTCAGCTTGCCAGTTGCCGCATGCTGAGCCTTGAGTGCCTCGTAAACCGGACCAAACATCGGGATTTCCCGCTGGGAGCCATCGGTTTTGGTGTACTCGGTCTTACCATTGATCAGCGTCTCGCGAACCAGAATCTCGCGCTTCTCAAAGTCCACGTGCTCCCACTTCAAGCCATCGATCTCGCCAGTGCGCATGCCGGTGTAGAAGCGAACCAGGTAGTAATTCTGATAGTCCTTCCGCACATATTTGGTAATCCGCTCTACCTCATGCAGAGAAAAAGGTTCGATGTTTACCTTCTTCAGCTTCAGCGGTTTGATGTTGCGATACGGGTTCGCAAAGTCGAAGCGCTCGGCGCCTTCGGTCAGAATCATCCGCAGAATCGCCATGTGGCTATTGATGGTCTTGGGAGCCATCTGGATATTGCCCGCCCTACCCTTGCGGCTCGCCAGCTTGTTGCGGGCTGCCAGGATGTTCGCTTTGGTGATTTCTGTCAGACGTTTGTTATTAAATGCCGGCTTGAGAGAGCTCTCAAGAATAGACTCAACATTGCGTAGATGAGAGGCGCGCCATTGAATCTTGTTCTCCTCAAGCCACAGGTCGGCGAAATCCGGGAACAGCGGCGACTGATCGGTTTCCTGCTCCGGATCAGCCATTGCATTGGAAGCCCGACCCGTGCCGGATAGCGCGCCTGCCTTGGCCAGCTTTTTCAAGTTCCTGCTGCCCGGAAAGAATTCAGCGTAATCGAATTCACCTAAAAGGATTTTGGCCTCAACCTTCTGAAGAAGAGCTTCGCATTTTTTACGATTGGCCGGCGTATCTGGCAGCGCGGTCTGTTCCCTGCACCGTAGCCCCTCAAACATAAAATCTAGATAAAGCTTGCCGGTCTCCTTTCGCTCTCTCACCTTACCCATGACATACCGCTCCGCTTGCCATAGGAATTGACAGGTGTTCGTGCTCACGAGCACCGACCAGCATCTCTTTTTCGACTTCTTCCCAGAGGAAAAGAATTTTCCGCCGGCCGAAAGGCTTAATGTAATGCTTGCCCTCCAACAGCACAGTGTCTTTAAGACATTGACGAATTGTCCGGCAGTCGTATTTGATGCGGCCAGCAAGCTCTTCAGTGGTCAGGTAGGTGTAGGAATTTTCCATCGAAATCTTCCTTCTGTTGCGCTACGCTAAATCAACAAAAGACATTCTCCATATCAGAATGCCATCCTAAATGACATTTTAAGCAACAAAAGTACATTTGCAAGCATTTTTTGCCATTCTGGATGACATTTTTTAATTAAGGATGGTCAGAAATGGTTCGATGCCATCTCGCTCGGCTGATGGGCGAGCGAAAAATGAAGATCGTGGACGTAGCCAGAGAGACGGGGCTTAACAGGAATACTGTAACCCTGCTCTACAAAGAAACAGCGCAAAGGATAGACCTGGAAGCTATTGAGAAACTCTGCCGATTATTTGAATGTGAGGTGGGAGACCTGCTCGAGTTGCAAGAAGATCATTGAGCAAATGAGATGGTTAAAGGGCCACTCTCATCGATTCAATGATGTGTTGCCGCAGCTGCTCTCCATCGCTTGACCCGTCGCGGACCAACTACTTCGTTTGCTGTGACCACAAAGCAGACCCTGTCAGATAGGGGCCTGCCCAATCCGCTATTCGAGAACAAAGGCACGCTGAGGTCGCAAAGCGAACATTCAGGTTGGCAATAAAGCTTATGTAACGGGCCGGTTTGGAGAACCAAAGGAGAACCGGCCCCGTTGATTAGAAGCTTCTACGTCCATCTACGCAGACCCTCCGCAACCCCCGGACTTTTCTGACGATGAGCGGTACTGAAACCGGGCCAGGGTAACGACTTCGCACAAACTTGATGCATCCGGCCTAATTTTGGGGCACTTAAAGAATCAATTGCGGTTGGCGAGTAATAGGGAAATCACCCATAAACCACAAAAATGCCCTATAAACAGAAAGTTAAATAATCTCCTTGATTGTTGGCACAAAATTTCCTTAACTAGTTAGCAAGTTACAGAAGCTGGCGAAAACCGTAAGTCTTCAAAAAAATAGCAGCGCTGGAATGGGCGCTAGGGGTATCGAAGCCTGAACATTCGCAATTCGCGAATGCTCAGGCTTTTTTTATGGAATAGAAAGATGTCTGAAACTGTAAAGGTTGGATTACTTGTCTCGTCCAATGGCACATATCAGGACATGGGGCGCAGCACATTAGCTGGTCTTCGAAATGCAATCACGGAAATCAACGAAGATCCCGCTTTCGAGTTCACCATCGTGCCAGAAGAACAGGATCCGCGTGGTGAACTAAATGCGTACGCGGGTTGCTTAGATCGCCTGATCGAAAGCGGTGCTAAACACATTTTCGGAACAACAACATCTGCAAGTCGCAAAGAGATTATTCCAGACTTGGAACGTGCCAATAGGATGCTCTGGTACTCCTGTCCATATGAAGGCTACGAATGCAGCGAAAATGTTCTCTACCTCGGCGGCTGCCCCAACCAGAATCTTCTACCGCTTATGCAACATGCGATTGCCAACTTTGGCGCTAGAGCATGTCTGGTGGGCTCGAATTACGTTTGGGGTTGGGAAAGTAACCGGATCGCCCGCGAGATAGTAGAGACAGCTGCAGGCGAAGTTATTACAGAAAAATACTACCGCTTCGGTGATACGGGGTTCGATACCCTCATTGAAACCATTATTAGAGACCGTCCTGGCTTTGTTTTAAACAACTTGGTCGGTCAGTCCTCATACCACTTCCTCCGCCAGTTAAGCGCAGCTTGCTTAAAGAAAGGCATTCGCATCCCTGTCCTGAGTTGCAATTTTACAGAATCTGAATTGCCACGCATCCAAGGTGCAGACTCCATTCGACTACTGTCTTGCGGTGCTTTTTTTGAAAGCGTCGCTCCCTCTTTCGTTGCGAAACAAAGCGCATTACATGGGAGACAGCCCTTCTCGCACTATTACACCGCTGCCTATATCTCAATGCATCTATTTGCAACGGCACGGCAGAGAGTCGGCCATGACGATCCTGAAGCCATTGCTGACGCTCTGTATCGAATGGAATACCAATCTTTGTTGGGCGATATAAAGATTGCGGAGCACAACAACCACCTTAGCCTGCCCAGCTTTATCGCTGAAGCTAAAGGAAATCGTTTCGAACTCGTTCTTGTTGAAAGCGGCTCGATAGCCGCAGATCCATACCTGGTGCAAAGCAACTTCGACGTGTTCAGGACCCTTGCAGCGCGGAGTAACCAAGGCAACTTTCTGAGGTTAGTCAAATGACACAAGAAAAGCCGTCTTTTCGTATTCGCCGAAAGCTTTTGCTAGTTGATTGTGACGACCGGACGGAGCAAATGCTTACCAAGAGCATCCGGCGTCTTGGAATGGAAGCCATCTCATCAGATTCAGCTGTTCAGACTCTCGAAGAGAACATCCTCGCGGTGATTGTTGAGATTGATGAATTACAGAGCCGAGAAATCCTGAATCAAGCCAGTAAACAGGGGTTACCCGTAATCGCACTTTCGCGCCACGAAACACTGTCACAAATTCAGAGCGCAATTCGGGTGGGCGCAACCGCCATGCTAAATCGGCCGCTAACTCAGAGCTCCGTGTACACCACGCTGATGATGGCCAGTAATTTAAGAGAACAGATAAACGCTTTGAAGGCTGAAAACTCGCGCCAATCCCTCCAAATACAGGCTCGCCCTCAAATCGCCAAAGCGGTCGCAAGGTTAATGACAGACCTGAAAATTGATGAGCATGATGCCTTCGACCGTATTCGCACTTTATCAATGGAACTCAATATCAGTATCGAAACGATCTGCACTGATATCGAGCAGATAGAACCTACCATTGGGATCAGGAACTAATTATGTCTGCTCTCCAATTAATCAAAAAACTCTGTCGGCATAAATCGGTTGCCTTCTCGCTTTTTGTCATTGTCTCCGTCGTCTTTGCATCACTCTTTGCTTCCTGGATTGCACCTTACGATCCGAACAAACAGTTTTTCGAGGGGCTAACAATGGAGGGGGCTCCCCTTCCCCCAAATAGTACCTTTTTATTGGGCACAGACCTTCTGGGGCGAGACCTCTTATCCCGGTTGATTTATGGAGCACAGACCTCGCTTATCATCGGCATTGTCGCCAATGGCATCGCAATTTTGATTGGCACCTTAGTCGGGGTTACCGCCGGTTTTCTCAGGGGGTGGGCTGGGAACGTTTTAATGCGTATGACCGACCTTATGATGGCATTTCCCGCCCTTCTTCTGGCAATTGCTCTTGCAGCCATACTTGAACCTAGCCTTTGGATAGTAGCTCTGGTGATCGCGATGGTTAACTGGGTCCAGGTGGCCAGGGTTATTTACTCAGAAACCATTGCTATTTCTTCCCGAGAATTTATAGCAGTGGAAAGAACGTTGGGCGCCAGCACTCGTCGCATCCTCTTCTCACACCTACTTCCTCACTTACTCCCAACAATCATGGTTTGGGCCACTTTAGGAATATCCACCACGGTATTGCTAGAAGCCACGCTCTCGTTTCTTGGTGTTGGCGTTCAGCCGCCTACTCCAAGCTGGGGCAATATCATCTTCGAGAGTCAGACCTATTTCACCTCTGCCGTTTGGCTGGTGCTCTTCCCAGGAACACTGATTGTCCTGCTTTCGCTAAGTTTCAACCTCGTCGGTGATGCCTTGCGTGATGAGCTGGATCCATCTCTGAAAGGGAGAGACTAATGACTATCTATATTCTCCGACGTCTGGCCTACGCCATTCTGATATTACTTGGCGTATCGTTCATTACTTATCTTCTTCCTGAATCCGTGACTTCACACGGTCTAATTTAATCCCCAGACCTGCAACCGCAAGGCCTGAGGCGATATAATCGCACCTGACATCCATTCACCCAGTCAGTGCACCGGCCCATGCGTACCTTCACCCTCCAGCAATCAAAGACCGAAGTCTACACTCCCCACGGCGGACTGGCTCTGGTGGGCCACTGCCTGAATCGGCACACGTCGCTGCCCCAAACCGCCCGCACCGTGGTCAAGCGTCACGGTATTCCGAACATCGACCTGATCCGGACCTATCTGGGCTTGATCACGCTCGGCAAGAGCGATTTCGAGGCCGTGGAGTCAGCGCGTACAGATCCCTTTTTTAAATCCGCCATGGGGATCAAACAATCGCCCTCCTCGGCCCGATTACGGCAGCGATTTGATGAAGATGCCCAGGCGCTCACGCCCTTATTGGAGGATGCCAGTTGTGAGTTTTTGACGTCCGTCGAAGCGCCGGTTTCTCCCCTGAAGATGGGGCATGTGGCCTTAGACATGGACGTTTTCCCTATGGATAACAGCCAGACGAGCAAGGAAGGCGTCAGTTACACCTACAAGGGGCACGACGGCTATGCGCCCATTGCTGCTTACCTTGGTCAGGAAGGCTGGTGTCTAGGGTGTGAACTGCGCCCCGGCAGCCAACACGCCAATAACGGTTTTTTGGAAACGTTGAAACGCGTCTTACCCCGGGCCCGGTCACTGACTGGTTCGCCCATCCTGCTGCGTCTGGACAGTGCCCACGATGCCCGCGACAACCGGGATTTTCTGAGTCAGCAAGAACAAGTGGATTTCCTGATCAAGTGGAATCCTCGTAAACAAGACCCTCTGGTCTGGGCCGACAAAGCTCAGGAGCAGCAAGTCTGGACGCTGGGCCGCTACGGCAAAATGGAAGCGGTTCTGTCGGAAGAGCTACCGGACGAACCCGGCATTCGCCGGATCGTCAAAGTGACGGTCCGTACCAGTGATGCGCAGGGCCAGTTATATCTGGAACCGGACGTCAGCCTGGAAGGCTGGGTGACATCGCTGCCAGTGAGTGTTGCCAGCAACCAGCAGGTTATAGACTTGTATTGCGATCATGCCACCAGTGAGCAGTTCCACAGTGAGTTCAAAACCGATCTGGATCTGGAGCGCTTGCCTTCAGGCAAATTCGCCACCAACAACTTGGTGATGACGTTTGCAACGCTGGGCTACAACGTACTGCGCTGGATGGGACTGAGGCTCACCGGCCCCGATGCACCTGTGCGCCACCCGGCCAAGCGCCGCCGCCTGAGAACCGTGATGCAGGAGCTGATGTACATGGCCTGTCGCCTGATCCACAGCAGTAGGCAACGGTTCCTGCGCTTTGGCCGCCATTGCCCGGGTTTTGCCGTTTACCGTGACCTCTATCGCGGTCTTGCGTCTCCCGGGTAGACAACCCGGATCGCTTCGTTGCTTGATCTCACCCCGATCATCTTGTTGGGCAGATCGCCCGTGCCTGAGAGTTACAGCTTGATCAATATTCGGCCAAAGCAAGACCGGTTTGCAGGTGTTTCAATCGGTAAACTGACAGTCGTGCTCTCAACATAACCGGACTGGCTTCAAAAATGAGTTAGGCGTGAGCCAACCAAGGCTCAGGGTGCTATATTCGAGCGGAGTCACTGATTCAGGAGATAGCTTTCGTCACCTCAAGCCAGGCTTCGCGAAATGAAGTCTCTGCGCCTTCCTTGATTTCAAACTCATAAACGGCAACAAACATTCATTTCCTCTCTAAGTTCTAACGCCTTGGCTTTGCGGCGTGACAGAGCGCCAGAGTAGGCACGTCCGACAACAGCCATTGGTTAACCGCTTGCATGCGCATAGCGATGCGCATACGATCAAGCTTTGTATTCTAAATCTTCTGGGAGGCCCTCATGGCCGAACTCTATGACTCAGCCGCCCCCAAAAAGGCAGCGAACCTCTCAATCAATAGCGATCTTCTGCGTAAGACCCGGGAACTGAACATTAACTTGTCTGCCACCCTGGAACGAGCTCTGAAAGAAGAGCTTTCGAAACGCGAAGCCGCTCAATGGGTTGAAGAGAATCGCGCTGCGATAAAAAGCTACAACGATTTCGTCGAACAACATGGATGCTTCGGCGACGAGTTCAGGGAGTTTTGATGGCACAGTTCGATGTGTACCCCAACCCGAGCAAAATCAGCAAGGCTCACTATCCTTACCTTGTGGATATTCAAAGCAGCCTTCTTAGCGATTTGGCAACTCGCATTGTCATCCCTTTGGGCAAACGTTCTGCCTTCGGTGGCGAAGCTATGCAAGGGCTCACTCCCGAAATCAGCTTTGCCGATCAAGAGCTGTTGCTGTTAACTCCGCAAATTTCCTCCGTGCCTGAAAAACATCTCAAGAGCCCTATTGGCTCTCTCTCACATTTCAGAGACCAGATTGTTGGAGCTTTGGACCTGACTATCACCGGCATTTAACGCCCGCAGCATGAGCACCCTTGTAATGGAGCCAAAGACGCAATGAAAAGGGTGTCGCCCTGCCTGCGCTGGTTAGGGCGCGGTTGAACAAAGAGCCACCACTTCTTGAAGTTTAATGTTGCGAAACACCGTATCGGTTTGGGTAACTGAACTCTGTATTGTGGCGCCTGGAAGACTGCTCCCTCCGCTGGAAAATGTCCCAATATTCTGAACACCAACAGGTATTGGTACACTCATTTTAACTTGACGCTCATATTCGGTAACCGATTTCACCTTAATAACTGGCGCATTAGAGGTCGGCCCGAGTGCCTCATTACAAACCTCAGAGATTTGGGAGAGTATTTTCTCTGTACTACTGTCTGCTTCATCCACATAGGTGACTTGGATTCCAGCTGGTAGCGACTCGGTACTATAGCCAAGCACACCGTCGTACGACCTTGGCCCCGATGCGCAGCCGGAAAGAAAGAGCGCGACTGCCATAAAGCGATGAATTTTCATTCCAAGTCCATTAATTAAAACGTGTTCTAACGACAAGCGAAGCGGCGCGGAGCGAGGTACGAGCGGAGCGTCCCTTGGAGACCATTGTTAGGCGCCAACTTTGTCATTTGAAAGAAACACATAGCATTCATTGATTTTACTTTCCTCCGAAAGACTGTCGAAATACTGCTGTATTTCAGACGGCTTCTTTCTCAATGAAGAATAATATCCGTATTGATCAACATAGCCTTGCAACACCCGGTCTCGTTGAACAATTTTTCTAGCTACATCAATCGCTATTGCTTCTTCTTTATCTATTGAATTAAAGATGTTGATATCAATCTTAGGGGACATACCTCTGAGCTGGTCAAGCCGATCAATACCTAACTCAGTATCTTCTGCGAAATCCATCCAGCCAGCTATTTCTTCTGACTTAATGTGCCCAACATATTTCTTGGTAAGAAATCGTTGCGGCTCGTTACCAATCACCTTCTCGCCTACAAATGTTTTTGCTGCCTCCCTCCATGTCATTTGAGACTCTAGCAGATCATTTGTAGCTTGATCGTACATACCTAATTCTGCGGAACACAACGCATGACCCATCGCGGTTATGGTGAAATATTCCTCGACAGGCATCAGCTCTTTTACACTTTTGTCCTCAAGAAGCAGTGCTTTATATTTCTCATGTATCTCACCAAGAGTCTGACGGCTGTTTATAAGCATTTGCGTTTTAGTTGATATGTCTTCGATTTGACCCAACTCTCTTATTACTTTTAATGCGGAAATCAGCCTTGCTCTTTCCTGCAGCTCGAGAAATTTCTTTATGAATTTTAAATCTGCGGCCATTTCCTCAAGTTTTTTATCAATTTTATTGATTTTGTTATTTAAAAACAAAAAGCCAGCAGAACTGACTGCCAGGGTTAATCCTGAAATGACCATGCTGGCTTGAGCCAAGCCAATTAATTGCTGGAAATCTGCACCGATACGGTACAGCTGATAAGTGTTCAACCCGGAGAAGGCTGTATTCACTGGTGATAAAAAGGTGGAAAGCAGATTAGCTGGATTGCCTGCATTTACTAAATGGGCAACAATCTGACCAGCATCATTTCTGACAACGCCACCAAATACTTTGTATGAGCCACTGAGTACGCCGGCTAGTACGCTGTCCGGAATCGAGCGCGTTAATGTGTACCCTGCTAACTCAGAGATCATATTGAATTTCCCCTAAACCTATTCATGTGTTTCTTCGCCTAACTGCGGAGCGAAGCGGCGCGTCCCACGCGTCCGTCTTCCGTGGCTTGTCAGCGGTGCGGCATTCATGAGAGTCAACATGAAAATCATGCACTAATGCAATATTTCATAAATCGTACCACCTATTGCATCACCCAAAGATCTTTGCACATCATCTATTTTGGCCTTGAGTTGGTCGACGCTTGGAACAGAAGCGCCACATACTTTCCGCTCCATTTCCTCAAGGGGAGCTTCATCAAGAATGCTCAAAATCTCATTTGTATCTCTGACGTTTTGGCATCCAGCAGCCACGTCTGCAATGGTTACGGATACAATCATTCCAATACCGAGGTAAGGTATTGCTTCTACAGCAACCGAGGAGACGTTCAGCGCTACATTCCTCGCCGTTCTCTTAGTGATATTCCTTGATAAAGTTTTGGCACGAGCAATTTTCATTCTGCGCGAGGCTGCTTGCTGTTCTAATTTCGCATTTTTCTTTTTCAGGCGATCATTTTCCTCAGCTAGCAACTGATATTGTTTTGATTTGCTATTCGAGAAAAGTGATTCATAAGGGAAGTTCGACAGTGCCCCGTAGAGAAGGTCGTGGAATTTGGCGCTGGTAACCAACAAGACATTGGTAGAGAGTAAGCCTAAGACAATCAAGGTAAAAACAGCATTTTTTGCAGTTTTAAGGCCATTCACTCAATAGTAAGCGCCAATAAATCCGCACCTGTGGCTGGCAACTGAATTTCGCCACACTGATTCCTGCTTTCAAATGAAGGAGGAATCCGATGACCACCCCTGATTTACATCAGTTCTGGCAACAGACGCTATCGGACTGGCAGGCCTCGGGCCTGTCCGGTGCCGCCTACTGCAAACAAGAGTCCCTTGTTTACCACCGGTTTGTCTACTGGCGGCAGAAGCTGACTGGCCGCGAGGAGCCCAGCAAGCCGGTTCAAACTCGATCCGGATTCGCCCGCGTGGCACCGGTTGCGAATGCCGGAGCCGGTCTGACCGTGTCACTGCCCGGCGGCGTATCAATCACCGGCCTGCACGCTGGCAACATTGAGTTGCTGGGCGCGGTGCTGAGGCAGATGTGATGCGTCACCGCTATCTGCGTCCCTCCTGGGATCTGCCGGAGATCTATCTGTACCGAAAGCCGATCGACTTCCGCAAGCAGGCCAACGGCCTAGCCCTGCTGGTGGAACAGGAACTGGGGCACAGCCCGTTCTCTGGAGCGCTTTATGCCTTCACCAACCGGCAGCGGAACAAGATCAAATGCCTGATGTGGGAAGACAACGGCTTTGTGCTCTATTACAAAGCTCTGGCTGAAGAAAAGTTCAAATGGCCAGGACCCGCGGATGACTTGATGTCGCTGACCGGTGAGCAGATCAACTGGCTGCTGGACGGCTACGACATCACGCTGTTGAGAGGCCATAAAACCCTGCATTATGAGAGCGTTGGATAGTGCTTTTAGTAGCACTTTTTTGGTGTGCCAGGACGTTGTTTTTGCTATAATTTCGCCATGAAATCAACGCCTGATAACGCCTCTTCAACTCCCGATTTCAGCGGTCTCTCCACCGCTGAAATGATGTCTGTTATCAGCAATCTGCAAGCACAGCTGGCCGCTAAAGAAGACGCCCTCCAGAACCAACAAGTTCAACTGAAACAGCACGACGAGACCCTCCAGCGTCGCGACAACTATATCGCCATCCTCGAAGAACTGCTGCGTCACAAGAAGATCCAGCAGTTCGCGGCCAGCAGTGAAAAGCAGCCCAACCAGATCCTGCTGTTCGATGAAGCGGAGCTGGAAATCGAGATTGATGAACTGCGCGAGGAGCTGCCCGAGGATGTCGAAGAGGCCGACGCTCCTCGTCGTTCCCGCAAGCGTCGTCAGCGTGGCTTCTCTGATACGCTACTGCGCGAGCGCATTGAACTGACCCTCAGCGACGAAGAGAAAGCCGGTGCCACCAAGACCTTCTTCACCAAGGTGAAAGAAGAGCTTGAATATATCCCGGCCCAACTGAAAGTGCTGGAGTACTGGCAGGAAAAGGCGGTGTTCGAGCAGGACGGCGAAGAACGGATTGTTGCGGCTGCTCGGCCAGCACACCCGCTGGGTAAGTGCATCGCCACCCCATCACTGCTGGCCTGCCTCATTACCTCCAAGTATGCCGACGGCCTGCCGTTGTACCGGCAGGAACAGATGTTCCAGCGCCTGGGGCATGAAGTGAGTCGCACCAGCATGGCTCACTGGATCATCCGGTTGAATGACGTCTTCCAACCGCTGATCAACCTGATGCGGGAAACCCAGAACGGCAGTGATTACCTGCAAGCCGATGAAACCCGGATCCAGGTGCTCAAGGAAGACGGCAAATCGGTCCACTCCGACAAATGGATGTGGGTCACCCGGGGTGGCCCACCGGGACAACCCTCGGTTCTGTTCGAGTACGACCCATCGCGAGGTGGCAAAGTGCCGGTGCGCCTGCTGGATGACTTCCAGGGCATTCTGCAAGCCGATGGCTATTCCGGCTACGGTCAGGTCTGTGCCGCGAACAAGCTGACCCGAATCGGATGTTGGGACCACGCGAGACGTAAATACGTGGAAGCGGCCCGGGCTGCGCCGGCCAAAGGCAAAAAAGGCCCACCCTCAAAAGCGGATGTGGCCCTGAGCCACATCCGCAAACTGTACGCCATTGAAAAGGCCGCCCGAGATCTGAGCGATGAAGAGCGCTATCAGTTACGTCAGGAAAAGAGTCTGCCATTGCTCAACACCTTCAAAGCCTGGCTGGAGAAAAATGCCGCCAAGGTGATGAAAGGCCTGCTCACCCGTAAGGCCATGGATTACACCCTGAACCAGTGGGACTATCTGGTTGGTTACTGCGAACGCGGTGACCTGAACATCAGCAATGCCGGTGCCGAGAACGCTATTCGCCCGTTTGCCCTCGGCAGAAAGGCCTGGCTCTTCGCCGATACCTCACAAGGGGCGAAAGCCAGCGCCACCTGCTATTCGCTCAT
>NZ_JBSXOI010000057.1:0-7928 GCF_056859395.1 Marinobacter sp. L-80 | reverse complement strand
CGAAAGCCGAGAACCCGCGTCGCTGGTCTGGTGATATCCGAAACTTCAGCTTGCCGGAATCAGTCACTCTGAACCCGGAAAAGGCGGCCAATTGTTAAAGAGCTGATGACTTAAACGCGACATCTACGTTGACAGACTCCGACTCACTCATACGATCATTTGGGATATTTTATATTGTTATAGCTGGTAAAGGCGCCCGACCTCCGAATGAGTGGCTGCCACCACAGGGTCGGTGCGGCTATTTAGCAAGGTTCAAGCGCATGGTGCTCATCTATAGGTTAGAGTTCTCCGAGGAGGAGCGGCGCTTCCTCGATTGGTTCCTGGCATCTTGCTAATGCTCATCAAATCCAATTTTTCCACCTCTCTCGCCTAAATCTGGTACAGCGACACCGTCTGTCGGAAGCTGCTTGTAGAGTGCACTCGGAGTCATCCCAACAAGGCTTTCGGTGACTCAATCATTTTCTCTAGAAGGATTGGTTTATGAGAGTTTCCCTGTGGTTTTTGATTTTTGCCTCTGTTCTTTCGATAACGGCAGCCCATGCAGCTGAAGGCGATGGTGGCTATTTCGGGGTGTCTGTAGGCCAGGCAACAGTTGATGACTTCTGTGGTGGTGGCGAAAGTACTTGCGACGACAGTGCCCTGAGCCTTCGCGTGCACGGCGGCAGTCAGCTGAGTTCCTTTGCCAACCTTGAATTCGGTTACAGGTATATCGATGAGGTCGAGGCCTCTGGCGTTATCAACGGTATTGGCGTGGCGGCCGCCGTGAACGGGCATTTCGTGGATACGACTCTCCAGTTAGGTATGCCCGAAACGGGGCCTTTCAAAGTCTTCACCAAGGCGGGTTTACTCTTGTGGCGATTGAACTATGACGTGGCTGCCAGCAATGGATTTCAGACATTCTCAGCCAGTGATAGCGATTCGGGTGTCGGGTTCCGAACGGGGCTGGGGGCTTCTTATGAACTGTCCGAAGATGTACGTCTCAGGGCAGACTGGGATTTCCTGGTCAACATTGGCGATGAAGACGAGCTTGGCGAAACCGATATAAACGTCTTTACTGTAGGGCCAGAGTTTACGTTCTAAGGCTCCGAAATCAGATACCCGGCCTGTGGATGAGACGCTTAAATCACAAGGAGGTGAAGTCCAATGGACTACCACGATCTGAAACAGCGGCATCGAGCAGAGAGGGAGGGCTTTCACAGCAATCTCTCTCTTCGTGTCCACCGTTCCCTTAGCTGGTTGCAACGAGCCGAGCAGGCCGAAGATCTGGATGGCCGGTTTATCTTTCTCTGGATTTCCTTTAACGCCGCATATGCAACGGAGATTGACGAGAACTATCGTCGATCCGAGCAGTCTGCATTTCGGGAGTTCCTGCAGAAACTCTGCGATCTGGACGATAAAAAGCAGCTTGAAGGTCTGGCGTGGTCAGAGTTTCCGAGAAGCATCCGGCTTTTGCTGAGCAATCAATATGTTTTTCAGCCCTTCTGGGACTTTCATAATGGAAAGCTGACTGAGCAGGAATGGCGGGATCAATTTGATGCTGCTCGAAGAGCTGCGCAAGCGGCGCTTGGCCATCAGGACACGGCTACGTCGATTGGTATTGCGCTCAGCCGCCTTTACACGCTCCGTAATCAACTCATTCACGGTGGGGCCACCTGGAATAGCTCGGTGAATCGCGAGCAGTTGCGTGACTGTGTTGCGCTGATGTCGAAGCTTGTTCCCATCATCCTAACGATCATGATGGATCACCCCGGTACGCTGTGGGGTGATGCATGTTACCCAGTGGTTTCTGAAACGAGAGCGCTTTAGTGTAATTGATACCAATCATCTATAGTGTTGAGAAAGTGGCATTTGCAAGAAATGATTGGCTCGTTAGAAAAACCATGAAAAAAATAGTCCGTGGAAACGGGGTAGAAGCCGGACACATTTGAATTCCGCATAGCAAGGAGAGCTTGTTGAGTCAGGAATTAGTGAACGTGCAGCCTATTTTGAAGCCCGCCGACATCCTTGCAGGTCTTGGTGGCGCCGACCGAAACCTACTTGCAACCTGCATTGCGCTCTTTGAAGACAGCACACTTACTCGCCGGCTTGAGCATTGGTATAAAAAGTTCGAGAATCTCGAGTGGAATCGCTGGAGACGAGCATTGAATGACAGCAGGGAGGAGGACTTCGGAGGTGTGCAGGATACACAGGCAAAGTGGCTCTCGTCCGATTTCAGTGATGATGATTTGCGGCTCATACTCTGGATCCATCTCCGCAGTGCACTTGAGTTACCTGCGCGATTGAGCGCAACTCATCGAGGCTGTGCTCTGTTGGGTGATGATGTCACCGCAAAACTTATTAGTTATCTAGACCCACCAGGCGCAATTAAGTCAGGCAAGCGTTGGCTTTGTGAAAAAGGTTGGCTGAGCGCTGGCCAGCCGGCGACGAGACTCTCCGATATTGTGCTCCCTGTCTTAGATGAGTTGCTTGAATGCTCTCAGCCGAAAGAGGGCTCATCGGTCGGCCGCGAGAATCGCCGAGAACGGCTGGCCGAGGCGCTCATCTCACTCAGAACTCTCTCAAAGAAAGACCGTGAAGCTTTGTTGGAGGATACAGGCGCTAACGATGCGAATGATAAAACCATTCAAAATTCGCTGCTCCTCGGGGGAAGTTTGAGCCTTTTTGGTATTGGAGTCAGCTCAGCGGGTTTTTCTGCTTATATTCTTGCGGCACAGGTTTCGGCTTTTATACCGATGGTTACAGGGCCAGGGCTCGTTTCGTTTGTCTCCGTAATATCGAACCCCATCTCGATTATTGCTGCAACCGGCGGGGGTGCGTGGTGGCTGGCTCGATCTGCTCGCCAGAAAGCCAATTTTTCTATTGCCTCGCGCGTTGTTGCCATGCTGGTAATCCAAGGTTTGCAAACAGGCTCATCTGGCTTGGAGAGAATCTGCGCTAGTTTTCGTCGTGTTCCTGGACTGATCAGCAGTGACAAGCTGAATGATCTACTGAGCGATAAGCACCGAGATGCCTGGTATGACGAATGGCAATTATTGCGAGCGTTATGGGGGGCAAGCCCAGAAAAGCCGGCAGAGAAAGTAATGCATCTTATGGAAGCCGCCGTTAAGGATGATGTTTCTGAACCCAGGAAGCGAAAAGCTGGTCATTCTGAGTCGGAAAAGGAACGCGTAAACGCTGGTGTCTTTAGCGCCTTAACCGTGGGTGAAATGCTATATAGCGCAGCAGCAATAGATCCGGAGGTAATCAAAGCGGTTGATTTTTCAAGGGTCGCAGAGATTGACGGATATGTGGAGTTTGCCCAGGTGGCTTCCGAGATTCTGAGCGGGTCAGATAGCGCGGTGTTGGGTGGCATTAGTCAGTTAAAAGGCTATGTGGCAGAAAGAGCTGTAGCGGCCGACCTGGTCTCGTCGGGCCACACTGTGAGCTTTCCTGAGGCATCAAATACACCGGGGTTCGACTTGATTGTTGATGGGCAGCCTTTTCAGGTGAAGTTTCATGAATCCCTTCAGGGAATTCGTGAACATTTTGACAGATACGATTACCCGGTTTTTGCCAACTCCGACCTAGCCGGAAAGATTCCAGACGACTTGGTCGATCACGTTTTTTTTATCGAGGGGTTAAGCAGTGAGGTAATAACAGAAGTGGCAGAGTCGTCGTTAAATGCAGCCGATCAGATGCTGAACTCCTCGAGTATGGCTTCAGCCGGAGCCATCAGTATTGCTCGAGGTCTCATCGCTTATCGAGATGGCTCTCTGACGCGGCACCAGTTGGTCGAGCAGGTGCTACTGGACGGTATGGTGAGGGTCGGTCTGGCGGGAAGTGGAGCTGCGATTGGGTCGGCTGTAGGCTTAGTCACTTTCGGCCCTGCAGGCGCCTGGGTCTTTGGGACAGGCGCACCCATTCTCGCCGCAATGCAAACCAGTAACGCGACGATGTGGGTCAAGGGGCTTGTGAGGAGTGAGCAACAGCGACTTTGGGAACGACTGGCTCATGCGCGAATTGACGATCTTCAAAGTGCGGTTCGAAGAGCTTTAAAAAATAAAAGGGAGCTGATTAACAGCAAGATAGCTGAAGCGCCAAAGAATGAAGCCGGTAATTATCTGAAGTGGCGTTTTGAAGAAGACATTCGATATGCCCTTGAGTGCGATATGCGAATCGCGTCTTTGTCTGAGATTTCAATGCCAACTCCTGAAAGGCGCGCCTCTGAGCTGTTGCGATCAATCGCCAGTTGCAGTGTCCACCCATCTCTTTACCCAACAGAAATGCGCGCTGTAACCCATTGTTTGGGTGAGCGGCCAGGACTCCGTGAGTTTCTCGATCGAGAAACCATTGATGGTTTAAGCGATATGACCAGAGGCTACACGGACAGTTTGATTCGATGGTTTAGAGACAAAACTCGCTAAGAGCTTCTTGGATTAGTTGACCACTACATACGGTAAAATTTCTAGACCTGTGAAAGCCTCTAATTTACTAGGGCTACCGAGTAACGAAAAAATCCAAATAATTGAGAACTGCCCTTACACCTTCGGGCGTCCGGATCAGCTCCAATGGCATCGCACCCAAACCTGAATTGTAAGTGCGCATCCAATGCGCCATGTTCTCTCGGTCATTTCCTACCAATGCATTAAGCCGCAATCTCAATAGCTTCATTAATTCCCTGACTTCGGCTTCCGAAAAATGGGTGAAGACGGCAACCTTTTCCAGCTCATGACGATTCAGTCCCAGTTGATCGGCGAGTGCATTCAGGGCCTCGCTTTTATCACTGACCATATTTCACGCGCTCTAGGTGGTAGAAAACTTCCTTGAGGGCAGATGGTTCACCGGAGAGAATCAAATCCAAAGGCGATTGGCCATAAAACGGCGGGTTGTGGTTAACTGCGCTCATGAATCCGTACTGATTTTCAGGATTCTGGAAAAGGTCTCGAAGCGAGGCGTGAATGTTCAGCAGATACGAAACCCTCGAGCGTTGCTCATTGTTGAAGCACGGCAATGACTGGGGTGAGCTCAGTGTTTCACTATCAACGTGGATTAGCTGCGCCTGACACGCCGTATCTAGTCCCCACTTATCCATAATTCTGATTACCGTACGTAGGCCTATTTGATCATTTTGGGTCAACGTTCGATCGGTCGATTCTGATGACATTGTGCAGATCCTTTAACGACATTTATAGCCAACAGCGAGCCTTGAATTCTGTTCACACTTTGAGCCTGCCTGCCTCGCTACATAAGCACTGCTAACGATGGGTGGTTTTACCTTACACTAATATTGTCGTCGTCGTTTTGTCTATAAAAACCTTCAAGTATTTGAAGTGCTATCCGAAGTGCTCTTCAGCCGCACTTGCAAGCAGCTACGAGCGACATACGCGCGTGGAATAGTGATTTTCAGAAGTGAGTTACATATATGTAAAACAAGTCTTACATATATGAGACTCGACAGTGATCGATGATTTTTCCTCAATGGTAGTTTATGCGACCTTTAAACTGCTCGCCATGATTGCCCACATGGAAATTTTTCAAGAACCCTGAAACAAGTTCGTATGGAAGAGGTAGTTCGTGTGGGCAGAGTTGTTCTGCCGACTTAGAGACTCTGTATCGTCGTGGAACAATTTGCTTTCATGTTCTGCCCATGGTATCTGTATAACAGTTACTTTTCGGCCAACGCTATGTCTTAAATTTGTATCCTAAAAAACATAACCAAGCAACTTGCCTGAACTTCATTATTAAATTATCAAATGGCATTTTTACTGAGTCAAATTTCAAGTCAGCCGATTTACTTGCCTGATGAGCGAAGTAAGATTAACAATTCAGATGATTTGCTTGCTTTGTTGACGAGTTAAAGTTCTATGCGTTTAATTTCGTTACGCACTATGGATTGCTTTTGTTTCGATGGGTATATTTCATTCCGTTAAACATAACTAAACGAAAATTTTACTCTCTAAAGAGTCAGCCCACACTAAGGCCTTTCAAAATTGAATGAATTGCTTGTTGCAAACCGAAGGCATATGGAAACAAAGAGATTTCTCTGTCGGCTTTTATTTACGTCAGCGGTGCCGGATGGCTTGGCGCCACAAGTGCCAGAGTTTAACAGATCGTCCGGTGGTTGGAATGTGTTCAAATCGGTTCGGGAATTGTTGTCATGACGACTTCGAACGTTGGTGAATTTTTCGATACCTCAGTTCTGGTGCTCCACCCCTCAAGCGCGCCGAGTGTATTTGCCGCCGATGGTGCTCTTGAATTCGAAGAAGAGAGCTCCATCGCGCTTCCGATGCAGAAGAAGTTAAAGGATGCGATGGTGGTTGCGCTGAGTGACTTTGCAAAGTTTCGGAAAACACCGGACGTCGCTCTTGAGTTCAGGCTTAGGGTCGAATCGCAAAACGGAATTGAATTCCCTGCCACTCATGTGGTCCGGCTCATCGGTCCGGAAGTGGTTTCATCAGATGTGTCGTTATACAGGGCGGCAGCCCGCTTTATACTGGCCCAATGGGTGAAGCAGAGGTCGCTTGATGAACAAGAGACAGAGCATCTGCTCTCAGAAGCCGAGAAAGCTTTTTTGAAAGAAGTCGGTGAGGGCATTGCTGCCAACTTTGCAGGTAGGTCAATTAGCCGAGGGTTTGTTGTTCGGTTTGGCATGGATGACCTGGGAGGGTTGGTCATACAAGGCGTAATGCCTTCTTTGACGATTGACCAAGCCGCGCAAGCCACTGTTCTCGGAGTTGGGGGGCCGCTTGGATTCGATGAAGTCAAAGGTTCGGTAACGATGTGGATCAGCAAGTCTGTCTCAGAAGACCTTCAACTGCCAGGTAGTAGCCGGGTACAAGCACAATGCCATGATTTAGAGGCTCTCCGCGTGCTGGCGCAAGCTTATGCAAACCGCAACGAAATTGAGTTCAAGGCACTGGTTCAGCAAGACGCCAGCAACAAAAAGCCCGTTATCACAATTTTGGAGTTAAAAGAGGTACCGCTCGGCGACCCGGATCAATTTCACCTCGAGTGAATTGGCCGGGTTGTCGGTTGAGGTGAAAGGGGTCTTGTTCGTGGACAATAAGCAGCAGCCACTGAAATATAGGCTAATACCAGCTCAAGGCCGTCATGGAGTGGCCCTACGGCAGGTTTCCTTAGCACCAAGCCCGCATAGGATCTTGCTCGCCCAAAGGGCCTGCCATAGTCTTCGTTGAAGGTATCTAGTGAAATCGTCACATCGTTTGCCCGTGAGAATCCGCCGTCGAGCAATAAATTGTCGGCACGCTGGGATTCTTCTGGCCGACTTTTTATCAAAGCCACGTAACTGGTCTCTGGCAGCCCGAAACAGTCAACAACAAGCCGAAGTAGGCGTGACTCTTCTGGCAGGTTTGTCAGCAGATGGCCGTTTCTGCCGATGAGGTTTGAGGCTTGGTCCAACGAAGGTAGAAACCCGCTATCGCTCAGCTGGTCTCTCGACGGCAGCCTTTCAGTGAGTTCGAGTAATCTTGGCCAAACCCCAGGTGGGCGAGACTTCAATAAGTACTTGGGTAATGATCGCCCATAAAGGTAGGTCTTTTTACCCTTTTGAGGGTCGAAGACTTTAAAGCGGATACTCGCATTGATTCGGTCCACAAAAGTTTCAACGTCAGCAAGCTCTCCGGTTTCAAGCCGCAAGCAGTGTTCAATTCGGTTCGTGTCGTAGCCAAGTGCCATCAGTCGCAGACTCTCAACCACATTTTTGGGAGAGAGTCTCGTTTGTTCAGAAAATACAGTGGACGGGGAAATGTCATTAGGTGGCGGCTCAATGGTCCAATGGTGGATCTGAAGTAAGCGCCGTTAAATCGACCCACTTGCCCTAATCGTATTGAGCCACTTTTTTCAAAGCCAACAACTCGGCATTCCAGGGCAGCAAGGCTTCAAGCTTCTCCAGCGTGTCGGCCTTAGCAATTCGTTCCAGCACATGGTGG
>NZ_JBSXOI010000056.1:0-202228 GCF_056859395.1 Marinobacter sp. L-80 | reverse complement strand
AAACGCTGGAAGCGGATCAAGGGGTTCAACCAACTGAAGCTGGTCGTGGACAACGTGCAGTTTCAGGATGGAATACCGGTGGAGGATCAATCTGACAGGAGCGCTGCCTGATGGTCATACACCAGATTTGACAATAACTCTTTGGGGGAAGGATTTTGTGCTATCTCCAGTTAGGCCTCGTGAAATAAAGCCGTCGTACTGGGATCGTTAGAGTCCAAAAATAGAAAAGGACGATAAGAAAACTTTAGGAGATAAATAGTTGGATATTGCGATTATCGGGCCTGAGAAGTTCGCATTTCAGGATATGGTCTGTATTGATCTAGCGCTGAGTTACCGATCCACTGAAATCCTGTCGTTGGTCCCTGAGCCTGCCGGAGGCGAGGATGCCTCAATCAAATGGACAAGCCCAAGAGATTTATTGCTTGAAGTTCAGGTTAAAGGGGCAAAAGGGATAGCTGATGTACGGTCATTGGCGGAGTATCTACTTCATTATCCCTCAAGAAAGCACGAAGGGTCGCTCCTCCAAAGGCTCATGGATGAAAATAGTCGATGTGCACTTTTTGTATTGACTGCAAGGTGTGCCGACCAGCTATTGCCAATTACGATTGATCACCCGAGTGATGTTTTTGATTCCTCGCGAGTCATTTCCGAAGATTTATCGAAATCGCTTAAAGAAGAACTGGGCAGGAGGGTAGCACATCCTCCAGAGTCCCCAAGTAAGCTTTCCTTGAATAGGTGGCGCGATATAGAGAGATTGTCGAAACGCTCGGTTAATGACTTCGAAAAGGCGCTTAAAAAGGTCAGCATCCTAGATCAAAAAACCGCCGAATCCATTGAAGTCAATCTGCACTCAATATTGCGCGCGGAGCGCTTTGACAGTCTATCTATACGCGGTGTTCTTGCTCACTTCAGTGATATTCTGGCCGCGGCAAAGCGAGGCCAGTCTGATGCCCTTTTCCCGATATTAAAGGAACTTCGGGAGCGTGCTCCTACAGCAGTTCGGCCACAAGGTTATCATGAGCGCAACTTGGAAGATCGCTTCGAAAACTTGCTGTCAAAAGACTCAGTTCTGTTGATTACAGGGCCGCCTCGTTCGGGAAAAAGTTGGACAGCGCGAGCCATAGCGGGCCGTTTTCAGGTGCGGGGGTTCGAGATCCGCCGAGGTGCGTTTGTCGAAGAAGCTCAACGCTTTTTGACGGAGCCCGTCGGAGGTGAACGTTTATATGTGCTGGATGATCCGTTAGGTTCACGTGAGCCTCATATCGATGCGAGTGCCCGGCTAGCTGCTTTGAGCGGACTTTGCGAGTTGATCCCCCCAAATCGGCGACTAATTGTTGCGCAATCTGAGCAGGTAATGTTGCAAGTGAGGGCCGTGCCTGACGTCAGAAGGGCTAGGGTGGGAAGCAAAAGTTGGCAGCGCATTGAACCATTAACAGTCGACGTGGCTAAAGACATCTGGAACTCTGCTGCAAGAGCTCAGAACATCTCTAAATCCTCAATTGATCGGGTTGTAGGGTTGCTAGAGAAAGAGAAAGGGCTGCGAGAACCTGGGGCCATCGCATATCTTGCTCAAACATGGACAGAGCTGCATCGGGAGCCTTTAGACGAAGAAATTATTTTGCAGGCAAGAAGTGACGCATCAAGCTTTGCTCAAGCGCTTGCCGAGCGAGTGCCACGGGTGCGGGAGCTATTAATGGCCTGTTCATTGGCTACTACAGAGTCAGAAGCTGCAGCTGCAGCTGAGCTGGCCTTCATTATAAACGGCGACGAAGAGTTGCCCGGGCTCGCTCCAGAGCTCCAAGTGGTAGAGCTGTTTGGTGATACGTCTTCAGAATTGCCGCCAATTTACGAAATCGAGCCATGTTTTGATAGCGCCCAAGAACATGGGCTTGAGGTGCTTCAGCGGCGTCGCGTCATAGCTGAGCAAGGCTCTCTTTTCAATTTCACCCATCCATATTTGCGTGCTGGAGCACAAACTTTAACCACGCCGGATATCCCATCAGACTTGAAGCGAGTTTTACGGCAGCTTAAGCGTGCCATTGCTTGTCCTTCTCCAGTGACATCGCTTGCTGCATCCAGAAACCTGCGCTGGGCGCGACACGCTCTTCGAGATACCGACACTAGCACTGTTTTTGGAATTGCTCACCTGGGGCTGCGATCTTTGTTCCCAGCAACGAGAGATTGCTGCTTCGAGTTTCTGGTGGAGTTCGCAAACTCATTGCCAAAAGAGCTCAAAGAAAAGTTGCCGGGTTTGTCTGAAAACATGGTGATGGAGCTAGGCCGCATCAATACATCTCATGGTGTTGGATTCATCTCTGGTACCTATGATTGGCTGGGTGAAGTCTCGTCAATAGAGGAAGTGCAGCCCTACCTTGACGCCATTGAAAGGGGAGACGATTTGGCTCTCGATCTTGCACTATCCCGTCGTCTCTTGCAGAGCCTTAGGAGGGATCCTGGGGCTTTGACGAGCTCTGCGATGCAACGTTTTATGCGTGCTGATGAGGCGCTAGTTCGTGCAGAGGCCGCTGAGCTTTGGACAATGCTTCCGAGAGAAAAAGACGACGATATCTTAGAACTGCTTAGCAATGACTCTGCTCCAGGCATGGCCAAAGCTCTTCTGTACGGTCTTGTCCGATGTTGGGGCGAAATATCTCTTTCGAGAAGAAAAAGGGTTCTGGGCATTTTGGCTAAACAAAGCAACTCTCTGAGCTCTGCAACTATTCTGTTTAGCCGTCTGGTGCTTTTCAATCGTTCGGAAAGCTACGGTGAGAACCCGCCCTGGGAAATTTTCAGCAAACTAATGCCAATCGTAATAGCTCATCTCCCGATTAGTGTTTCCTTTCATGATGGGCGATTAAATTCCGTTATTGATGATGCTAGTCAGGAAGTCTCAGCTGAACAGCTCCTTCCTGTAATCGAAGCATGGGCTGATCGGCTACTGCAGCGCATTGATAGCTATACGTTGGATGAGTTTGAGCTGAGTATTATCGAACCACTTATGAAAAGCGGGGGTATTGAGTTTCGGCTGCCAATTCTTGGGAAGCTCCTAAAGGTCCGAGACACTGGAGCGAAAGTTGTTTTTATTAAATGGCTAGTGATGAGCTGGGACGACCTTGAAAATCCAGAGCGGGAGCTTCTGAAAGAAAAGCTAAGAAACGCTGGTGAGGATAGAAATTGGTTGTTGGCGTCGGTACTGACCAGGCGAGTTATACCTGCCGAAATACTCGAAGAGTTTGATTATCCGGGTAACTTACTTGATTTTCCGCTTGATGAGATAGAGAAAATATTAGGCGAAGAATTGCTGAGTGCTTGCGTTCATGTGTATTTGGGATGGCCTCAACCGCTCTGGTGGTATGGAACTCACCATTCGGGTAATCCTCATTGGGAGAGGCTAATTCGAGAGTTGGCTAGAGAGCCAGAGCATCCCTTGCATCCGGCTGCATTCTATGAAGTCGCAAACCTTGACAAAGAGAATGAGCTGGCGAAAGTCGTCGAAGAACTTCCCGACGCAAGCTTGGAGAGTGCGTTCGAGAAACTGTTAGATTTTAAGATTTCACGAGTTGGGGATTGGCGGGGGCAGGCTTGGCAGAAGGTATTTGAGAGGGCTGAGACGCTACAGCGGTTGGATGATTTTTTCTTGAGAATAAATGAGCTGCTTGAAGGTATCCTCGAAGAGCCTCGTGACATAATTCTCTGGCTCGGAAAGGGGCGATACAGCGAAAAACTTCTTGGCCTTTTGCCGATGGACATTAATGCGGTCATTCGCGCCAGAAGACTCCTTGATGTTAAAGGAATGATAGAGGACGAAGTCGGAGAAAAAGGTCGGGAGGATTTGAAGCTCGTAATGGATAAACTCATGGAGCAGGAAATGTTCAGAATTAGAGAGAGCCCTCCCAGGCTGTTTGGTAGCTTAGGCGAAGTGGCGCGAATCTATGAAGGTCTGGGTGCTAAACCTGAGTATCTCTCTGAGCTCGAAGAAATGCGCAAAAAAGCTTTAGCTGTCCATCAAGAGGTGCATGATCGATTTACTGGCTCGCCAGCGGAGTTTCAATTGAAGGGGTGGGTAGCAAGGGTCGATTGATCTTTTTGAGAAATGGAGCGCTGTTGCCCTAAAGGCAACTGTTTCCAAAAAGCGTCGAATGTAGCTTTCCGGTTCAAAGGTTCTCTGTGAGCTGGTGAATTGTTTCTGGCATGGGCTGGAATCGCTTCTGCGAGAAAGTTTTTGCCTAAATGCCCCATGAGTGTCCCGCAGTATTCCCCAAAAACAACAAAGCCCGCTTAAAAGCGGGCTAAGTCATTGAATCTTATGGTGCCCGGAGGCGGAATCGAACCACCGACACGGGGATTTTCAATCCCCTGCTCTACCAACTGAGCTATCCGGGCATGTTGCGCTACTGCTGTGCAACGGGGCGCTATTAAACCGGTTTCGATGTTTTGAGTCAAGGCTAGGCCGGAAAAATTTCTGAATCTTTTCAGGCATGCTCAGGCTTTGATCAATCCGGGGTTATTGTTCCGGTGGAACGTAGCCCTCGGCCTTGTCGAACGGTTCGTTGTTGAAAAAATGTTCCATCTGCGCCTGCAGGTACTTGCGGGTGTTGGGGTCCATCAGGCTCAGGTGTTTTTCGTTGATCAGCATGGTCTGCTGGGCCTGCCATTCTTCCCAGGCCTGCTTCGAGATGTTCTCGAAAATGTCCTGGCCCTTGGCGCCGGGCATGGGCGGGAAGTCCAGGCCTTCCAGTTCTTTCTGGTATTTGCGGCAGAAAACAGTACGGCTCATGATGGCTCCTGTTGGCAAATGTTGCTGGCGGTGATGATAACAGATCGTTGCGGCTGAGGGGGCCAGCGCACTGGATCAAAGCAGAGCTGCTTGCTCCGGTTCGGTAAGCAGCGACCGGATTGGAGCAGGCAGGCCGAGGTTCAGGGCTTCATGGCGGTGTAGCCATTTCAGATGATCCTTGTCTGCAACGGTGTTGGCGCCGCCGGTGACGTTTAGTCGGGCGGGCTGTATGTGCAGGTGGTAATGGGAAAAGGTATGTCGAAAGCCGTTGATAAGCTCTGGTTCTGCGCAATCCAGCCCCAGGCTCTGTTCGCAGGCTTCCTGAAGCTCATCGGCTCCGTAGGCCGGGTCTAGTTCCGGCAGGCTCCAGAGGCCGCCCCAGATGCCACTGGGCGGGCGACGCTCAAGCAGAATGCGCCCCTCGCCATCCTCAAGAATCACCATCCAGGTGGATTTCTCCGGCTTGGCCTTTTTCGGTTTGGAGCCGGGGTAGAGTGAGGTTTCACCCTGGGCGTAGGCTCTGCAGCCCTCTTGCAGCGGGCAGCTCTCGCAGGCCGGGCGGCTGCGGGTACACACCATGGCGCCGAGATCCATAATGCCCTGGGTGTAGTCGCGCACCCGCTGTTCCGGAGTGTGCTCTTCGGCCCGTTGCCACAGCTGGTTAAGCACGGCTGTCTGGCCGGGCCAGCCGGGGATGGCATGGTAGCGTGCCAGCACCCGTTTCACATTGCCATCCAGTATGGCGGCGCGAATGCCGAAGGCCTGGGCCAATATGGCGGCGGCTGTGGAGCGGCCAATGCCGGTCAGGGATTCAAGCTCCTCCTGGGTTTGCGGGAACTCACCATCGAACTCGCGCACCACCGTCTGGGCGGCTTTCTGCAGGTTGCGGGCCCTGGCGTAGTAACCAAGGCCGGACCAGTGGCTGAGCACATCATCCACCGGCGCTTCGGCCAGGGCATGAACGTCCGGGAAGCGTTCCATGAACGCTTCGAAGTAGGGGATAACCGTGGTTACCTGTGTCTGCTGCAGCATGATTTCGGAAACCCACACACGGTAGGCATTCCGGTTGTGATGCCACGGCAGGTCATGCCGGCCGTGGCAGTCGTACCATTGGAGCAGTTTGTTGGCGAAGCTGTCCGGCATCAGTTGAACAGTCCTTTGAGTTTGTCGCCGATCTGTTCCTGCACCTTTTCTTTAACCTTCTCTTCCGCCTTGGCTTTTGCCTTGTCCACTTCCTCACGGGCTTTCGCCTTGGCGGCATTTTCGGCGATGGTCTTCAGGGTGTCCCGGAAGCGGGAGCCGTCAAAGGAGCAAAGTCCTGCCGGATCCTCGGCGAAGTTGCCACGGCACTCCACGGGAATAACCGCGTTTTCTACATATTCGGTAACGCGGCAGGCGTTGTCCCGGTGGATTTCACCAACGACTCTTAGCCCAACCTCATAATCCAGTTCGCTCTGGGTCAGATCCACCGTGCCATTGCCCTCGAGGCGCATGCCGGCCAGCGCCGCCACGAGATCTGTGTTGTTGAGGCTGTTGCCGTTGATTTCCAGGGTGCCGCGCATGTCGTTGAACGGCGTGGTAGTGCCCCAATCGGTGGTCGTCAGCTCATCCTGGTTGACCAGAGCGATGCCCTGGCAGGCCATGCGTGTGAGGTTCATTCGGCGGAACTCGCCCTCTGCGAGGTTGAAGCTGATCTGTCCGTCAGCATTGCTGCGCAGTGCCGAGATCCGGTTGCCAGAGGTGTTGGCGTTCACTTTGAGATTTGCCCCGCCGGCGAGCATATCCACTTCTGCCAGATCGGTGAGCAAAGGCAGGGTCTGTACATTGGTTACGTCTGAGCCAACGGTCCATTTCGGATTGTCGCTGCGGGCGTCGATGGTCACGTTGGCACCAAAGCTGCCCTCGTACAGTTTGCCGCTGAACTCATCAACCTTGAGCAGGCCGTTTTTCGCGGTGGTGCTGGCTTTGATTTCGTTGATAGTCAGGTTGCTGACGATCAGCTGGCCGAGTCCCAGATCAATATCCAGCAGCAGGCTGCGAATGGTCTCCAGGGGCAGAAGGTCGCCTTCGGGTCCGGCTGCAGCGGTTTCCTGGGATGCGGGTGCTTCCTCCGCCTCTCCTTCCGCTTTTGGTGGCAGGTATCGGTCGGCATTCAACTGGTCGCCCTGGAGCTGGAAGACAACGCCTGTGTCGGCAAGGTTGTAACTGCCGGAACCAGTGAAGGTGGTGTCATCCAGTTTGATGGTCAGGTCGGTGAGCTCCACCTTGCCGGCCGGACCGCCAATACCGGTGGAGAAGGCGATGGCTTCAAGTACGTCCGGATCGCTGGTTTCCACCGGGGGCTGGCCGAGGTTGTTCAGAAGATCCTTCAGCGAGAACTCGGCGATGGAGATCTCGCCGCTCAGGGTTGGCTTGTCGCCGAATCCGGTAACGTCAAGATCGGTCGACAAGTTCAGGTTGGCCAGGCTGGCGGTAAAGCCGCTCAGGTTAGCGGTCTCGTTTTCCAGGTTCGCCCTGGCAGAGCCCGCCAGTTCAGCCGTGACCTCTTTGCCACCGAACGGCTCTCCGGTCATGTCAAACACGGCATTCAGACCGGATACGGCGAACTCGTTGAGAGCCTCGTTGGCGGCGAGGCGGGCGCTGATATTGCCATCCACTTCAAACGTGGGCTGGGTGGTGGCTACCCGGAACCCGATTTCCAGCGGGAACTCGGAGCCCAGAGTAATGTTGCTGGCGTTGACGGTGAAGTTCTCCAGCGTGACCGACTGGCCGGTGCTCTTGTCGGTGTAGTGCACCTGGGCGTTGCTGATCTGAACGTTTTCAACGTTGAAGTTCAGAGGCTCGCCGCCGGCGCCCTCGCTCTCTTGTGCCTGTTCATCCTGGGTTCCGGCCGTTTCCTCGGTTGCCGCTCCCGCCGCCTTCTCGGGCATAATGCGGGTCCAGTTGCCGTTGCCCTGTTCGTCCACTTCGAGTCGGGCGTCCAGCCCGTCCAGTACGAAGGTATTCACCCTCGGGGACATGGCAATCAGTGACCAGAAATCAATCTGGGCCACCAGTTGCTCAAGGGCAACAAAGCGGTCACCTTCCAGGGTGGCCTCTACGGAATTCAGCTCAAGGCCAAGTGGAATAAAAGACCAGCCGATGTCGCCTTCAAGGACCAGATCCAGGTTCGTGGCATCCTCAACGGCCTGTTCAATCTGCGGTTTGTAATCGTTGGGGTTGATCACGGCCATGGCGATGGCAACGGCAGCCACGGCAAGAACGATCAGTGCAACGATGGCAATCAGCACATAACGGACGGCTTTCATGATTCAGGCTTCCTTCCTATTTTTAGGAGCTTGCAGTATTCGCTGTGAATACCGACGCTAATGACCCAAAGGATAACGCAGGGTTAACAAATTAACAGCGCGGGAGTATGACAATGCGGTAGTGTTGGGCCAAAATACACGACCCTGATTTTCGGACTACATTGATACCTATAAACACAAGAAGGAGTTGGCCGTGGCTATTACCGTTTCGATTGAGCTGAACCGCGAACTTGAGATTCCGGGCAGCTATGATGAAGTGTTCGATTTGCTGGCGGATGTGCCACGTTCAGCCAGTCACTTCCCGAAAGTCCACAAACTTACCGACCTTGGCGATAACGCCTACCGTTGGGAAATGGAAAAAGTGGGCGTCGACAAACATGCCATCCAGTCGGTGTACGCTTGCAAATATCACTCGGACAAAGACGCCGGCAAGATTACCTGGGAGCCGGTGAAGGGCGAGGGCAATGGCGTCGTGAGTGGTTCCTGGACCATCAAGTCCAAGGGCGATAATGCCACCGCCGTGAAGTTCCAGACCAGCGCAGAGTTGACTGTGCCCCTGCCCAGCCTGCTCAAGCTGGCCATCAGCCCGGTTATCAAGCACGAGTTCAACAGCCTCGTAGACACTTACATGAACAATCTGAAGAAGGCGTTCTGACGCAGCCCTTTCTGCCATATACCTGCACTTCGCTATCGTAGCGATTAAACCGGTTGTGGGACTCCAGCCGACATAAAAGGTATAATCGCCGGATCGAATTTTTCCGGCTTTATGCCGCTCAATTGTCACGGAGTCCCCATGGCCGAACGCAAGGCTCGGGTAGAGAGAAATACCCTTGAAACCCAGATCACCGTTGAGATTGATCTCGACGGAACCGGCAAATCCAGTTTCGATACCGGCGTGCCGTTTCTGGAGCACATGATGGACCAGATCGCCCGCCACGGTCTGGTGGATCTGAATATCGTTTCGAAGGGCGACCTGCACATTGATGACCACCACACCGTGGAAGACATCGGCATAACCCTTGGCCAGGCCTTCAAACAGGCGGTTGGCGACAAAAAGGGCATTCGCCGCTACGGCCACGCTTATGTCCCGCTGGATGAGGCGCTCTCCCGAGTCGTTATCGATCTGTCCGGTCGCCCGGGCCTGATGATGGATGTGCCGTACACTCGCGGTGCCGTGGGTGGCTTTGACGTCGACCTGTTCGAGGAGTTTTTCCACGGCTTCGTGAACCATTCCATGGTGACCCTGCACATCGACAATCTGAAGGGTAAAAACACCCACCATCAGATTGAAACCGTGTTCAAGGCCTTCGGCCGTGCCCTGCGTATGGCGATTGAAATGGACGAGCGGATGGCCGGTATTACACCGTCTACCAAGGGTTCGCTGTAAACGCCTCGTCGTCAGAAGGCTCGCTTTAACCGGTCATGTTTGACCGGTCAATCAAGGACACCGCAACAACCATGAAAACCGTTGCCATTATCGACTACGGCATGGGCAATCTTCACTCTGCCAAAAAAGCAGTTGAGCACGTTGCCCCGGACACCACCGTGCTGGTCACCGACAACGCCGAAAAAATCCGTGAAGCCGATCGTGTCATCCTCCCTGGCGTTGGTGCCATTCGCGACTGTATGGCCGAAATGCATCGTGTCGGGGTAGTGGATCTGGTTCGTGAGGTCTCTCAGGATCGCCCGTTTCTTGGCATCTGCGTGGGCATGCAGGCCCTGATGTCCCGCAGTGAAGAGAACGGCGGCGTTGACTGCATCGGCCTGTTTCCTTCGCAAGTACGCTATTTCGGTGACCACCTCACGGAAAACGGCGAGCGCCTGAAAGTGCCCCACATGGGCTGGAACCAGGTGCAGCAGACCATTGATCACCCCCTTTGGCATAACATTCCCGAGGGTGACCGTTTCTACTTCGTGCACAGCTTCTACGCAGAAGCCGAGGGCAACGCCGATATGGCAGGCCGCACCCGCTATGGGGTGGACCTTGCGGCAGCAGTCGCGCGAGACAATATTTTTGCAGTGCAATTCCACCCGGAGAAAAGTGCCCGGGCGGGCCTGCAGTTGCTCGAGAATTTTACAAACTGGACTGGAAAATGCTGATAATTCCTGCAATCGATCTGAAAGACGGTAAATGTGTACGCCTGCGTCAGGGCCGGATGGACGACTCCACGGTGTTTGGTGACGATCCTGTCAATATGGCCACTCGCTGGGTGGAAGCCGGCGCCCGCCGGCTGCACCTGGTTGACCTGAACGGCGCGTTTGCCGGTGAGCCGGTCAACGGCGAGATTGTCCAGGCCATTGCCCGTAAATACCCGGATCTTCCCATCCAGATCGGTGGCGGTATCCGGTCGGCAGAAACCATCGAAGCCTACCTGAAGGCCGGTGTGCAGTGGGTCATCATTGGCACCAAGGCCGTGAAAGAGCCGGAATTTGTCACTGAGATGTGCAAAAAATTCCCGGGTCACATCATCGTCGGCCTGGACGCCAAAGACGGCCGCGTAGCCACCGATGGCTGGGCGGAGGTCTCGGAAGTGATGGCTACCGATCTTGCCAAGCGCTTTGCCAACGATGGCGTGGACGCGATTGTGTACACCGATATCAGCCGAGACGGCATGATGCAGGGCGTCAATGTGGAGGCGACTGCTGCACTGGCAGAAGAGGGTGGTATTCCGGTTATCGCGTCTGGTGGCGTGACCAATATGGATGATCTGAAACGCCTGGCTACCGTGGCGGACAAGGGCATCCTTGGTGCCATCACGGGCCGTGCGATCTATGAAGGCACCCTGGATGTCGCTGAAGCGCAGGCTTTCTGCGACGGTCTGAAGGGGTAAGGGCGGCTTATGGCTCTGGCGAAACGCATCATTCCCTGCCTCGATGTCGATAAAGGCCGCGTGGTGAAGGGCGTCAATTTCGTTGATATCCGCGATGCCGGCGACCCGGTGGAAGTGGCCCGTCGTTACAATGAGCAGGGTGCCGATGAAATCACCTTCCTCGACATCACGGCCAGCCATGAGAGCCGTGACACCACCTACGAGACCGTTGAACGAATGGCGGCGGAAGTCTTCATTCCGCTGACTGTCGGCGGTGGTGTGCGTACCGTGGATGACATACGCAAGCTCCTGAATGCCGGCGCAGACAAGGTGTCGATCAATACCGCAGCCGTGTTCAACCCGGAGTTTGTCCGGGAAGCGGCGGACCGCTTTGGCAGCCAGTGCATCGTGGTGGCCATTGATGCCAAGCGGGTGAGTGAACAGGGCGAGGAGCCCCGGTGGGAAATCTTTACCCACGGTGGCCGCAAGCCCACAGGGCTGGATGCCGTGGAATGGGCCCGCAAGATGGTGGAAATGGGCGCTGGTGAGTTACTGCTGACCAGCATGGACCGGGACGGCACCAAGATCGGATTTGATCTCGGGCTGACCAAAGCCATCAGCGATGCTGTGATTGTGCCGGTGATTGCCTCAGGCGGTGTCGGAGAGCTGCAGCACCTGGCTGATGGCGTGACTCAGGGCGGTGCCGATGCGGTATTGGCGGCGTCAATCTTTCACTTCGGACAGCACACCATTCCTGAAGCGAAGGCCTTCATGAAGGCTCAGGGCATAGAAGTCCGCGATTAATCCTTCTTTGCAAAAGCAGGTCGAATGGCCTGCTTTTCTCCTTCCGCAAACATCTCCCGATTGCCGTTGCGCATGGCCCAAAGGCCGCTGACCGTGGCAATGGCGATGCCTTGCTCATCCAGTTTGGGTAGGTGCTTCTCCAGGTAATCCACGGTGACTTTGTGAGGATGGCCAATGCCGATGGCGCTACCGTTTTCTTTGGCGCGCTTGATCAGCAGTTTGAACTGGCGGTCCACAAACTCTTCGGTCTGTTCGTGGTCGAGAAACACGTCCCGGGTCATGGTCGGAATGCGGTACGCCGCTGCGACATCACCGGCCACGGATGAGGCGATGGTGCGGCTGTCGATAAAGTACACGGGGTAGCGGAACAGCTCTTTCATGACCCAGTCCATGGGCTGCAGCTGCTGGGTCAGCAGGCTGCCCATGTGGTTGTTCACGCCCTGGACATGGGGAATCGACTGCAAGGCACGGCGAAGGGTGGTCACCATGCTCTGTTCGTCCATCTCGGGGGTCAGGCCGCCCGGGCCCAGGCCATAGTTGCGGGTGTTGGCCATGGGGGCGTGCAGCATGATTTCCTTGTGCTGCTTATAGGCGAGCCGGGCCAGGCTGTCCGTGTGTGGACGGTACGGTAGAAAAGCCAGCGTGAGCGGCTGATCCAGGTTTGCCAGTCGCTCACCTTCAACAAGGCTGTGGCCCATGTCATCAATAATGATGGCAATGGTGGGCGGCAGTGCTTTTCGGGCCGGCTCCGCGGACACCGTGCCGGCGGTAAAACAGAATGCTACGGCCAGCAGAGTACTGACTACTCTCACTGATCGCTTCCTTCTGCCTTGGCGCTCTTGTTCGGGTTCAGAATCCTGATTCCCTTGAGCAGGTTCAGTGCCGAGCGTAGCTGATAATCCCGGTCGGCAAGAGAACCGGTTGCGTTCTGGGCATCATCGTTTCCATCCTGGTCCTGCCCCTCGTTCTGCCCTTCAAGGTGCCCGCTCAGATCCGCTTCGGTGAAGAACGGCTTGCTGTCGAGCTCCTTGAGTTCCGCCGGCCGTACTTCAATATCGGGTTTGATGCCGGTGGCCTGGATGGAGCGGCCATCCGGTGTGTAATAGCGCGCGGTAGTCATCTTGATGGCGTGGGTCTCATCCAGCGGAATGACCGTCTGGACGCTGCCCTTGCCAAAGGACTTTGTGCCCATCACCACAGCGCGCTCATGGTCCTGAAGCGCGCCGGCGAGGATTTCTGAAGCAGAGGCGGAGCCGCCGTTGATCAGCACGACAATAGGCGTGCCTTCCATGATGTCGCCCGATCGCGCGCTGAAGCGCAGGCGGGAACTCTGGATGCGGCCCTCGGTGTAGACGATCAGTCCGTCATCAAGCAGGGCATCTGCGGTCTCTACGGCCGCCTGCAGCACCCCGCCCGGGTTGTTGCGCAGGTCGATAACAAGGCCGTCAAGATCGCGTCCGAGTTCGTCTTCCAGTCCGTTGAGGGCATCCTTGAACTGCGAGCCGGTATCCGCCTGGAACTGGGTAATGCGAACATAACCGTAACCATTTTCCAGCATTCGGGATTTCACGCTGGTGACCTTGATAACGTCCCGTTCCACTTCGATTTCGATGGGAGCGCTTTCCCCCTCACGCATAATGGTGAGCGTCAGGATCGAGCCGGGTTTGCCCCGCATTAGCTGGACAGCCTCTTCCAGGCTCATGCCTTTAACCGGTTTTTCATCCAGCTTGATGATCAGGTCCCCCGCCTGAACCCCTGCCTTCTGCGCTGGCGTGTCGTCGATGGGGGCAATCACTTTCACAAAGCCGTTTTCCATGCCCACTTCAATGCCCAGCCCGCCGAACTCGCCGGAGGTGCTCTCTTCGAGCTCTTCGTAGTCCTTGGGTGCCAGGTAGGTGGAGTGAGGATCGAGGTCTGACAGCATGCCTTTAATGGCGCTTTCGAGGAGTTTGCGATCGCTTACTTCCTCGACGTACGCATCTTTGATGCGGCTGAATACCTCGGTGAACTTGCGGAGGTCTTCCAGTGGCAGCTGCTTCTCCGGATCCGGCAGGCTTATTTCCACGCGTTCGCCGTTCTGGATGCCTTCCAGCAGCTGCTCGGTGGCGGCGTCTTTATCCTGGGCCCAGGCCAGTCCGGAAGCGGTTGCGAAACAGGTAGCGAGAGCAATGCTGCGTAATGGCAAGGCGTGGAGTGTACTTCTGACCCGTTTCATTCACATATCCCGTTTTTATTCCGATAGTTGGACTGGTTTCCCTGACTCCGAACAGTATGGCGTTACCTGCGGCGTTTGTCAGCCCTCCCGGGGCTTCTCAGTTTGCCAGCCACCGGCCCGGATTGTCGGGCTTGCCATTGTGCCGGACTTCAAAATACAGCGCCGGGGAATCGGTGCCGCCGGTGCGGCCGGCCTGGGCGATGGGCTCACCAGCGGCCACCCAGTCTCCCGGGCTGGTGAACAGGCTGCTGCTGTGGCCATACAGTGTCATGTAGCCGTCGCCGTGATCAATGATGGTGATCAGGCCAAATCCCCTCAGCCAGTTGGCAAACACGACCCGACCGTAGTGTATGGCGCGAATTTCCGCGTCGTCTCCGGTGGCTATAAGCAGGCCGTTGCGCCGGAGTTTGCCGTCGGCATAGCGCTCGCCATAGCGGCTCAACACCTGGCCCTTCACTGGCCAGGGCAGCTTGTTGCGCAATGACGCGAAGGGCTGGGATTCATTGGGCGAGGGGATGTTGTTGATCGCCTGCTGGACTTCCTCAAGCAGGTTTTCCAGCCGTTTGCGATCCGATTCCAGCTCTTCCCGTTCGCTGCGACGGTTCTGGATATCGGCATTCAGGGCGGCCAGCGTCTGCTGGCGTTCCTGTCTGGACGCTGTCAGGTCCTGTTGGCGTTTGGCTACGTTTTCCTCGGTTCTTGCCAGTTCAACCCTGGTCGACTGAACCGCAGCCTGGGTGCTCCTGAGTTCCTGCAGGCTTTGCCTGAATGCCTCCAGGCGGTCGACTGTGTCCTTGCTAAGGTATTCGTAGTAGGTCATGGTCCGGGCAATCTTGTCCGGATCAATTTCATTGAGCAGAACCTTTACGGCTGGTGCATCCCCTTCCATCCAGGCGGCGCGGATCTGCGTCTTGAGGCTGTCCCGCTGGCGGTTGAGTGTGCGGGTGAGCTCCTGGGCTTCTTTCTCCAGCTCCCGGAGTCTTTGCTGCTGTCGCTCTGCCTGCTGGCGCAGGGAGCGGCGTTCAAGGGTCAGGCGGCTGATGTTCTTTTCGGTCGCAGCAAGCTGCCGCTCCAGGGCGGAGCGGTCTTCTTCGGCATCCTCCAGCCAGTCGTCGATGTCCTCAATGCGTTCCTTGAGTTCCTCGATCTGGGCCGGGGTGACCTCCTGCTGGGCGAGTGCCGGCGCTGCACCCAGTAGAAGGGTGAGCGCCAGAGTTGCGGTAAATCGCAAAGGTTGGTTCCGTTCCCGGATCAGCCGATCTCGACCAGGCTGTGCCCGGTCATTTCCTTTGGTTGCTCCATTCCCATCAGGGCTAGGAGAGAGGGCGCAACGTCGCTCAGGCTGCCGTCGTTCTTCAACACAACTTTGCGGTGGCCGGTGTATACCAGTGGCACCGGGCCGATGGTGTGGGCAGTGTGAACCTGGCCTGAATTCGGATCGGTCATCTGTTCGCAGTTGCCGTGGTCAGCCGTGATCAGAGCTTCGCCGCCTACCTCATCCAGGGCCTCGACAACGCGTTTCACGCATTCGTCCAGGCATTCGGCCGCCTTGATTGCAGCGTCCAGCTTGCCGGTGTGACCAACCATGTCGCCGTTGGCATAATTGCAAACAACCAGATCGTACTTGCCGCTCTTGATCGCTTCCACCAGCTTGTCGGTTACCTCTGGTGCGCTCATTTCGGGCTGCAGATCGTAGGTCGCCACCTTGGGGGAGGGCACAAGAATGCGCTCTTCACCGTCGAACGGTGTTTCCAGGCCGCCATTGAAAAAGAAGGTTACGTGGGCGTATTTCTCTGTTTCGGCGATGCGCAACTGGGTCTTGCCCTGCTTCGCCATGTATTCGCCAAGGCCATTGGTAAGCTGTTCGGGCGGGTAGGCGCAGGAAGTTTTGATGTCCGCCGCATACTCGGTCAGCATCACGAAGTCGGCCAGTTCGGGGTGCTTCTTGCGCTCGAATCCGTCGAAGTCCTTCTCCACAAAGGTGCGGGTCATTTCCCGGGCACGGTCGGCACGGAAATTCATGAACAGCACCGTGTCACCATCGTTGATCGTTCCCTCGGGCTCGCCCGGAGCGTGGATCCGGGTTGGCGTTACAAACTCGTCGTTTTCCCCGCGCTCATAAGCCTGTTCCAGCCCGGATACCGGATCGGCCGCAGTGAACTCCGCGGTGCCCTGGGTCATCAGGTTGTAGGCCGCTTCCACGCGGTCCCAGCGGTTGTCGCGATCCATGGCATAGTAGCGGCCCACGATCGAGGCAACGCGGCCGACGCCGAGGCTCTTCAATTTGGCCGCGGCCTTCTCCAGGGATGGTTTTGCGCTGCGGGGCGGCATGTCACGGCCATCGAGGAAGGCGTGGATGTAAACTTCCTTCGCGCCACGTGCGGCGGCAAGTTCGGCAGCGGCAATAATGTGGTCTTCGTGGCTGTGTACACCACCGGGCGACATCAGACCCATGAGATGAACGGCTCGGCCGCTTTGGACAGCCTTGTCGATCGCTGAGCAGAGCACTTCGTTCTGCTGGAAAGTGCCTTCTTCCAGATCTTTGTCGATACGAGTAAGGCTTTGATAGACCACGCGCCCTGCGCCCAGGTTCATGTGGCCAACTTCCGAGTTACCCATTTGCCCTTGCGGCAGCCCAACAAACATACCCGATGTATTGATCAGGGTTTTGGGCTGGTTTTGCCAGAGTTTGTCCCAGAACGGGGTGCTGGCATTGCTGATGGCATTGTCTTCAGCCGGGTCGCGATGGCCCCAGCCGTCCAGGATAATCAGTGCAGTCGGCTTGCGCATTGCAGTCATCATTAAGTCCGGAAGTAAAATGTTAGTAAATTTACTAAAACGAAAACCAAGTTTATCTATTTTCGCATTTACTGGCCACTTTCGTCACCTTCTGTCCGGGGAGCAGGCTGTGTATAATCCCGCCAAACTCATTATCAGGGTAAATTCATGGACCGGTTGTTTGAATTTGTCGTTAACCACTACATTCTTGTGTCGCTGTTCGTGGCATTCCTGGTTGCCATTCTCATTCTGGAGTCCCGTCGTGGCGGTGCCAAGATCTCGGCCCAGGGTGCGGTCAATCTGATCAACAAGGATGAAGCCGTTGTAGTCGACATCCGGGACCGCAAGGAGTTTGGTGAGGGCCGCATTACCGGCTCGATCAACATTCCCCTGAACAGCCTGAAGAGCCGGGTTGGTGAGCTGAGCAAGTTCAAGGACAAACAGATCATCGTTGCCGACAAGATGGGCCAGCATTCTGCCATGGCGGTTAAACAGCTGAACGCGGAAGGCTTCAGCAATGTGGTTCGCCTGAACGGCGGCGTTGCCGACTGGAAAGCCAGCAATCTTCCGCTGGTGAAGAAATAGAGCGGCCCTTGATCTGAAGATCATTCTGCCGCACTGTTTCACATAAGCCGGCCCGGCGCCAACGTAAAATGTCCCGGCAGCACACTTCATAACATCCCATAACAGCGGGCCCCGAGCCCATGATCGAGAACGAAAGGATTGAAAATGGCTGAGAATCAGCAAGCCGCAGCAGGCAGTGACAACCAGAACCAACCCCAGTTTGCCCTTCAGCGCATCTATGTGAAGGACCTGTCTTTTGAGTCACCCAACTCTCCGCTGGTATTTCAGGAGCAGTGGAAGCCGCAGGTGAATCTGGATCTGAATACGTCTCACAACAAGGTCAGCGACAACCAGTACGAGGTTGTGCTTTCCCTGACCGTCACCGCGAAAGTGGGTGAGAAGGTAGCTTACATCGTCGAGATCCAGCAGGGCGGCGTGTTCCTGGTGCAGGGCATCGAAGGCCAGCAGCTGGGCCAGATGCTGGGCGCCTACTGCCCGACCATCCTGTTCCCGTATGCGCGCGAAGCGATCGACGGTATTGTGAGCAAGGGCAGCTTCCCGGCCCTGATGCTGGCGCCGGTGAACTTCGACGCCATCTATGCCCAGGCGCTCAAGCGCAAGCAGGAAGAAGCTGCTGGCGAGGCAAGCGAAGAGCAGCAGACTCACTGATCCGAACCACTGTGATCAGATATAAAAAAACCGGCTCAGGCCGGTTTTTTTATGTCGCTCCGTTAAACCCCAGCTGCCGCCAGGCCTCGTAAACCGCCAGGGCTGCGGTATTGGAGAGATTCAGGCTGCGGCTATGCGGTTGCATGGGAACCCGCAGGCGATGCTCAGGCAGCAACCCCTCGCGGACATCAGCGGGAAGGCCGCGGGTTTCCGGGCCGAACATCAGGTAGTCGCCATCCTGGTAGCTCACTTCGTGGTAATGGGCGCTGCCTTTGGTGGTGAACCCGAACAGGCGTCCGGGTTGCTCGCTGGCCAGGAAGTCCTGGTAACTCTTGTGGATCCTGACCGTTGCGTACTCGCTGTAATCCAGCCCGGCCCGCCGCATCTGTTTGTCTTCCAGGTTAAAACCCAGCGGTTCAATCAGATGCAGCTGGCAACCGGTGTTGGCGCAGAGCCGGATGATGTTGCCGGTGTTCGGCGGTATCTCCGGCTCGTACAGCACAACGTGGAGCATGAAGCTTAGCGCTCGACGGCCAGGGCAACGCCCATGCCGCCACCGATGCACAGTGTGGCCAGGCCCTTGTGAACATCGCGGCGAACCATTTCATGCAGCAGGGAGACCAGAATGCGGCAGCCGGATGCGCCGATGGGGTGGCCCAGGGCAATGGCGCCGCCGTTCACGTTAACCTTGCCGGTGTCCCAGCCCATGTCGCGATTTACAGAAATAGCCTGGGCTGCGAAGGCTTCGTTGGCTTCCACCAGGTCCAGATCTTCCGTGCTCCAGCCGGCAAGCTTCAGACACCGCTGGCTGGCCGGGATCGGGCCGGTGCCCATAATCGTCGGGTCCACGCCTGCGTTGGCGTAGGCCTTGATGGTGGCGATCGGAGTCAGCCCCAGTTCTTTCGCTTTCTCGGCACTGCAGACCATCACGGCTGCGGCGCCATCGTTGAGGGATGAGGCGTTGCCGGCGGTAACGGTGCCGTCTTTCTTGAAGGCCGCACGCAGGTTGCCCAGTCCCTCGGCAGTCACGCCGTCACGGGGGCCTTCATCGCGGTCAACGACAATCGGGTCGCCCTTACGCTGGGGAATGGAGACCGGAACAATCTGCCCATCGAAATAGCCGGCTTCGCGAGCGGCGGCGGCCTTCTGCTGGGACGCCGCTGCAAACTCGTCCTGCTCGTCCCGGCTGATGCCGTATTTCTCGACGATGTTCTCGGCCGTGATGCCCATGTGGTAATCGTTGAAGGCGTCCCACAGGCCGTCCTTGATCATGGTATCCACCATGGACCAGTTGCCCATCCGCTGGCCATTCCGGCTGTTGGGCAGCACATGGGGCGCCTGGCTCATGCTCTCCTGGCCACCGGCGATCATCATCTCGGCGTCGCCACAGCGGATGGCCTGTACCGCCATGTGAACCGCTTTCAGCCCTGAGCCGCAGACCTTGTTGATGGTCATGGCGGGCACCGACGCTGGAATGCCGGCGTTAATGGCAGACTGGCGAGCCGGGTTCTGGCCAACACCGGCGGTAAGAACCTGACCCAGTACCACCTCGTTGATCTGGTCACCGGCAACGCCGGTTTCTTCCATTAGTGCCTTGATGACGGCGGTTCCCAGCTGGTCTGCGCTCAGGCTGGAAAGACCTCCGCCAAAGGTTCCGATAGCAGTACGGCGGGCGGCAACAATAACGACATCACGCATGGGAATTCTCCGGATCAGTGGCGCGCGCGGGATTGGGGCCGGCGCGAACAGGATTGAAAACTGCTGGCATTGTATCCGGAAAGCGGTCACCGGCCAAAGATCAGGTCCGTCATGCGCGGGTTGTACTACATGTTCAGGCTTCGGCCGCCATCAACAGAGACGATTTGCCCGGTGATAAAGGGCGCATCGCAGATCAGGAACGCAATGGTTTCGGAAATATCGTCAGGGTTGCCGGTGCGGGCCAGTGGCGTCTTCTGAAGGATTGCCTGTTGGGCGGATTGATCCATCTCGGCTTCGCCCTCTGGCCAGAGGATTGCGCCTGGCGATACGCCGTTCACGCGCACGTCCGGCGCCAGGTCTTTTGCCCAGGAGCGCGTCAGGGCAGCCAGGCCGGCCTTGGTGGCGCAGTACAGCGGGTGATCATCGATAGGCCTTTCACTGTAAATATCGATCAGATTTACGACGCTGCCGCGGTTTCGCCGAAGTTCGGCCAGGCATCCCTGAAGCAGGAAAAATGGGGCCCGTAGGTTGGTGTTCAGGATTGTGTTCCAGTCGTCTTCGGTGGCGTCTGCGGTCGGGGTGGGGTAGAAGACCGATGCATTGTTCACCAGCGCGTCCAGTCGGCCCCACTGTGCGATGGCGTCACTGGCCAGCCGGTCCACTCCAGTTAACTGGCTCAAATCCGCCTGCAGGGCGCAGGCGGAGTCGGGCCGTTGGCGGTTCATCTGCGCAATCAGTGAGTTCGCCTGCTCTTCCCGGGTCCGGTAGTGAATCACCAGGTTCCACCCTCTTTCGTGAAGTGTCCGGGCAGTCTGTGCGCCAAGACGGTGGGCTGCGCCGGTGATCAGGGCAACAGGCGTTGTGGACGGCATGGTGCCTCCTCAGTGGTTGGTCGGGGCGACGGCGTCGCCGATGCGTTTCAGGCGTTCAGTCCGGATTGCGCTGCCCAGTTCCTTGCCTTTATACCCTTGCGCCAGGAGGGTTCTCGGCTCAACGCCGGTCGCCGCTTCCGAGGCGGTTCGCAGCAGGTCCAGTGTGAGGGAATCGCCCGGCAAGGCGCACTCGAGCACCTTCGTGAGTTGCGAAAAACGTTCCGGGCGGCGCCAGACGTCCGCCTGGTCGAGCAGGTCCAGAAGCGTTTCGGCTTCCGGGCTTTGCGCATCAATGTCCCGGATCTGGGGTGTGAAGGCAGTAACCAGTCGCGCCAGATTCTGACAGTCATTGGGTGCCTTCAGGGCTTTGCCCCTGTCCTTTGCAACAGGGGCATCCAGGGGGGAGAGCAGGGCCGCAAAACGCTCCTCCGTCTCGGCGTGCAAGCGGCGGTGGACGCAGCCAAGTGCCGCCATCGCGAGTTGAAAGACTTTTTCCGAAGCTAATTCCGGAACAAGAACCTCAAGGGCGCCGCAGTCACGAAGAACTTCGAAAAAGGCCTCGGGCGCCTGTTCATGCAGCGCCCGCTGGAATTCTTGCCAGACCCGTTCGGGCACCAGGTGGTCTACTTCTCCGCTATCCACCATGCGCTTCATCAGGGCCATGGTCTGGTCGCACACGGAAAATCCCAGCGGGTGAAAGCGGGCTGCGAACCGGGCTGTGCGAAGAATTCTCAGGGGGTCCTCGGCGAAGGCCTCCGAGACATGCCGAAGCTTGCGATCTTCAATATCTCTGCGGCCTTCAAAGGGGTCGACCAGATCGCCGTTTTCAGCTTTTGCCATCGCATTGATGGTCAGGTCCCGGCGCTTCAAATCCTGCTCAAGGGTGACGTCGGGCGCGCTGTAAACAGTGAAGCCGTGGTAGCCGCGCCCCTGTTTCCGCTCGGTGCGAGCCAGGGCATATTCTTCCCGGGTTCGGGGATGCAGAAATACCGGGAAGTCCGCGCCCACCTGCTTGAAGCCGTTGGCTAGCATTTCCTTTGGAGTTGCGCCGACCACCACCCAATCCCGGTCCTTGACCTCAAGGCCGAGTAATTCGTCACGAACGGCACCGCCAACCAGATAGGCCTGCATGAAATCGCTGATTCCTTTCGGGAGTGTGTCGGTGGATTATCCGGTTCCCGGGCAGGGCAGGCAAACCTGTGACGCATGAGGGCCATAAAAAAGCCCGCCCGGATTGCCCGGGCGGGCTTTGATTGGAGCTTGGGGTCAGATGAAATCTTCATCTGACCCCACTTTCAGCTTTCCATCAGAACGCGGTGCCAAGCTCCAGGGCGGCACCGGCATCTGCATCGCTGTACAGGGCGCCGATATCGAGGCGGACGCCGACAATGTTCAGTCCGAGACCTGCCGTGAACTGGGTTTTCTCTTCAATGCCGTCGTTGTCATCGTTGCTGGCCAGGTTGTGGCGAACACCCACCCGCAACTGGGCGTAACGGAAGGCGTCGAATTCGGCGCCAAGGGCTGCCCACTGGGTGTCGTCCTCAAAGCCAAAGGCTTCCTTTTTGGTCAGGTCCACTTCCGCGGTGATAACGTGGTATTCGCTCTTGTGCGCGATGCCCGCTGTAACCATCGGGTCCAGCTTTAATGTGCGAACTTCCTCTCCGAGCAAAGGCCGGCTCGCAGCGGAGTCGAGCTCCATGGGGATCAGGTTTTTAACGACAATTCCGGTGTTCCACTGGTTGGAATCACCAAAGCTGTAGGCTGCGCCCACGTCGAGGTTGAAGCCGCTCTTTTCAGTCTGATACTGGTCATCGTCGAATTCGTCATCTTCGAAACCGGAAACCGCTTCCGTGTACTGGAAGGTGCGTAGCTCCACGTATTTCGGCGACAGGCCAAGCTGGAAGCTGTTGCCATCCTGTAGCTCAAAAGCCCGTGCGAAGCTGATGCCCACTTCCCCGACGGCGGATGCCAGTATTTTTCCTTGTGATGTCAGGTTCAGGGTGCCATTCGTACTGATCTGGTCGACGGCATTCTGAACGTCCTGGGCCGTTGCTGCAGTGGCAATCGCATTCAGTGCGGTAATATCCTGATCGGACACGTCACCACGAACGGTTGCTGTCAGGTTTGCATTGGTAAACACGCCGACAGCCAGAGATTGTCCCGGCACAGCCAGGCCCAGCCCTAGACCGGCGTTCACTCGCATGGTGTCCCTGTCGAATTCGGTCAAACGGTCGCTGAGATCGGCGGCGCCGTCCTGAATACTTTGTGGGTCGTCGGTATTGGGATCAAAACCGGAAACCAGCGATTCAAGATCAGTGATTACATCCTGGATATCATCCACCTGGTCAACTGTTTCTTCCTCATCCGCTGCGCGAGCATTCACCGAGGGCAGCATCAACCCAAAATCATCGTTCCAGCTGTGGTGATCGGAGGCCATCATCGCTGGGTTATCCATCGGCGCTGATGATGGTGTTGCTACAGCGACGCCAGTGCCACCCATGGCAAAAGAGCGGGCAGACATAAACGACTGCGGGCTGGCCAGTGCAGAACTGGTGGCAATGGAAAGACCAATAGCCAGAGAAAGTTTGGTCAGGCGATATCCGGTCATGAAGAATCCTGTCAGGTAAAAAGGCAAAATAGATGTTACGTACCTGAAAGGGTAAGGCAGAACCTTATCCAGCTCATGACGCATGGGGTAACGGTTTGTTTTTGATGTGTAAACAGAGGCAGTTTTTTGCCGCATAGGGATTGCAAAACAATACGGTTGGGAGTTGTTGATCGGAATATCAGGCAGTTAGAAAAACTGGCGTAGTTTTTTCATGGGAAACCGGAAATGACGTTTTCTGGAGACACGCAATGAACCTTCGCTGGATACTTATGCCTCTGCTGGCAACAACGGTGGCTGCTTGTGCGCCGGTTGGCAGTTATCAGGGGGATAACGGCAACCAGTCCCGCCAGGATACGATGCTGGAGCCAATTACTGTGCGGGTGAGCGGTCTGGGGACCTATGAGGATGTTGCGGCCGACCGTTCAAATATCCGCAAACGTCTGATGGCCCGGCGGGCCTCCCAGCTGGACGCCTACCGGAATCTCGTTGAACGGGTCTACGGTACTGTCGTGTACGGCAGTTCCACCGTTAATGATTTTGTGCTGCGCAACGACACCTTCAGAACCTATGTGGACAGCTACATTCGCGGCGCGAAGTTGGTCGCGGTCAACGAGCACAGCGACGGTGTCTTCGAAACGGTGATGGAACTGAAGCTCGAGCCACGTTTCCGGGCCTGTGTGGCCAAGGTTGCTGATGATCAGGTGCAGGATCTCTGCCCGATTCCCATGCCGCAGGAAAATGACAGCGTGGGCGATGTGCAGAGCAAAGGCGTGGATTCCCTGTATTACCTTGATTGATCGAGAGTATAGAGAGTGTAGGGAGTATCGAGAATTATGAAACGCTTGCTGTCACTGGCTGTGCTCGGAGCTCTGGCGCTCTTCGTGGTTTCTGCCGCCCATGCGGTGGTTCTGGAAGGCGTGGGCCATGCCAATATCCACAATGGCAACCTGGAAGCCGCCCGGGCTGAGGCCCGCAAGGCCGCAATCCGGGACCTTTCCCTGCAGTATGAAGCCAGGGTTAGCACGCACGACACCATGAAAAACGGCGTGATCACTGAGTCACGGATGGATCTGGCGTCAAGCGCCAGAGCCCGGAATGTGCGGGTAATTGATGAGTACCAGAGTGGCAATCTGTTGCGGGTGATTGTCCGGGGCGATATCAGCGAGAGTCGCAGCCAGTGTGGATCTGGAGATTCCGGACGCCTGAAAAAGCGCGTCGCAGTGACCGGGTTTCCTGTCCTGTATCCGGACCAGGCCAGAGTCGGGCGGATTGATGACGCCGGCGAAATCTTGCCGCAACAACTCCAGCAGCGTTTGGTGGCTCAGGGCGGATTGCAGGTCTTTGGTGCGACAACCTCACGGATGTTCACGGATCTGCTGAACGCGCCTACGGTACAACAGGGCGACAATCGATTGACCAATGTACTGGAACTGGCCCGTGAAATGGGCGTTCAGTTCGTAGTGACAGGCGTTATCCGGGATCTTGGCGTTGCGGATCCGTCAGCGTGGGGCACCTCCGTGCTGGATAAAATGCAGCGGGGCATCGGGGCGGTAGATCAACGGCGCCGGTTTGCGGCTGATCTCGTTATCTTCGACGGCTTCAGTGGCGCGCCGGTCTATCGTCAGAGATTTGAAGCCGCGGCCGATTGGGATGCCGGGCCTGGCAGTTCAGCAGGGTTCGGCTCTGCCGGCTTCCAGAAAACCGCCTACGGTCAGGCTGTCGAGGATGTTATCGCAGACATGGCGATGGCAGTAACGGATGCATTGGCGTGTCAGCCCTTCATGACCAGAATTGCGCGGGTAGACGACTTTTCTGTAACGCTGGAATCCGGGGCTACAGCAGGCCTCAGGCCGGGTGATGAGTTGAAGATCTATCGCAGCAAGCGCTACCTGGAATCACCAGATGACTCACCAGAATTGCAGGACAGCGACTTGTCAGTGACGCTCGAAAAAGTTCAGCCGCATTTTAGCCGGGGTACCATGCCGCAACTGGGCGGCATCGTGAATATCCAGAGAGATGATATAGCGATTATCTGGTAGGGCTGACGGGCATCAATTGCTGGCGTTGGCCACCTCGGCGGCCGCAATGTCGCGGATCTTGCCAACCATCGCCCTGAGCCCGTTGCCGCGGGTCGGGGAAATGTGCCGGAACAGGTCCAGCTGCTCGAATAACTCATCAATGTCCGTGGCCAGCAGGTCCCTCGGGGTTTTGCCGTTAAGGGCGACCAGGATGATGGCAGCCAGTCCACGAACAATCATGGCGTCGGAGTCAATCAACAGGTACAGCCGGCCACTGTCTTCATCGTAATGATGAATCAGCCAGACCTGGCTCTGGCAGCCATGAACATAGTTTTCTTCAACCCGGGATTCCTCGGGAAACGCAGGAAGCTGCTTGCCCAGATCAATGATAAAAGCGTAGCGCTCTTCCCAGTCGTCCAGCAGCTCGAAGCCATCGAGAACGTCATCCAGGGTGGTGTCTTTACCCAAGGGGTTGTTCAGAAAGTCCTGTTCACTGGCAGTCATTTACAGCATTCCCAGTTCGAGTTTGGCTTCGTCGGTGAGCATTTCGTTGCTCCAGGGCGGATCGAAGGTCAGTTCAACGGTCACCTTGTCCACATTGGGCACATGCTCGAGCTTGGTTTTCACATCTTCGGTTATCACCGGGCCCATGCCGCAGCCGGCGGCAGTCAGCGTCATCAGCACGTACACATGGTTGCCGTCTTCGGTGCCATTTTCAATCCTGCACTCGTAAATCAGGCCCAGATCCACTACGTTCACCGGAATTTCCGGATCGTAGCAGTTCTGCATGGCTTCCCAGACCTGGTTTTCGTTGACGGTGCCGTCTTCCGGGGTTTCAAAGCTGCTTTCCAGGGGTTTCTTGCCGAGCGCGTCGGCATTGTGGCCTTCAATCCGGGCAAGGTTACCGTTAACAGCGACCGTAAAGGTGCCACCCAGCGACTGCGTGATGGTCACAAAGGTGTCCGACGGAATCATGATTTCGGTTCCGGAAGGAACAAGGCGGGCTTCCACCTCGCGTTTGGTCAGGACCACTTCCCGTTCTTGCATGCCTGTTCGGGCCTCGCTTTTTTCAATCTTTATATCGGATTACGCGACGGTAAAACTCTCGCCGCAACCGCACTCTGCGGTGGCGTTCGGATTGCGGAACTGGAACATGGAGTTCACGCCCTCCGTCACAAAATCGATCTCGATGCCGTTCACCAGCGGCAGATGCTCTTCTTTCACGAAAACATCGACGCCATCAATGTGAAACACCTTGTCGTCGGCGGCGGTGTCTTCCACCCATTGGGTTTCGTATTTGAAGCCGGAGCAGCCACTTTTCTTGATGGCCAGCCGAATGCCCTTGGCGTCCGGCTTTTTCTCCAGCTGTTTGCGCACGTGCTTGACCGCGCTGGGCGTCATGGTGACGGCGACGGTCGGGGTGAAGACTTCGGCTGTCATAATTCCACCTCCATCAGGCAAACAGACGCTGGACTTTCTGCAGGGCGGTAAACAATGTATCCACCTCGTCCAGAGTGTTGTAGAACGCGAATGAAGCCCTGGCTGTACCGGGAACTCCATAGAAATCCATCAGCGGCATGGCGCAATGGTGACCCGTGCGGATTGCGATTCCCTGCTGATCCAGCAGCGTGCCTATATCACTGGGGTGCAGGCCGGCAATTTTAAAGGATATAACCGGCACTTTGTTTTTTGCCGTACCGATAATCTCCATGCCGGGTACGGTTTCCACCAGCTGGTTGGCCCGCTCAAGGAGGCCGGTCTCGGCCGCTTCCATGGCGGAACGATCCAGGCCGTTCAGGTAGTCGATGGCGGCTCCCAGTCCGACTGCCTCGGCAATGGCCGGGGTGCCTGCCTCGAATTTGTAGGGCAGGGTATTCCAGGTGGTCCGTTCAAAGGACACTCGTTCGATCATCTCGCCGCCGCCCTGGTAGGGAGGCATTTCCTCCAGCAACTGGGCCTTACCGTAAAGCACGCCAATACCAGTGGGGCCAAACAGCTTGTGCGATGAGAACACGTAAAAGTCGCAGCCCAGCGCCTGAACGTCCGGCTGGTAATGAGGTACCGCCTGGGCCCCGTCCACCAGGGTGATGATGCCGTGGGCCTTGGCCTGTTCAATCAGGGCCGCCACCGGGTTCACCGTGCCAAGCACGTTGGAAACGTGGGTGATTGCCAGCACCCGGGTCTTCTCATTGAGCAGGCTGGTGAAGGACTCGAGGTCCAGCTCGCCTTCCGGTGTCACCTGAACAGGCACCACTTTCGCACCCGTGCGCTCGGCAATCATCTGCCAGGGCACGATGTTGGCGTGGTGTTCCATGTGGCTCACCAGGATCTCGTCACCAGCCTTCAGGCGCGGGGCGAGCCCATTGGCAACTAGGTTGATGGCCTCGGTCGTGCCGCGGGTCCAGATAATTTCCCGGGTGCTTTCGGCGTTCAGGAAGTTTCGAACCGTCTCGCGGGCACCCTCGAAGGCGGAGGTCGCACGGTCTCCCAGCGTATGGGCGCCCCGATGGACGTTGGAGTGCATCTCACGGTAATACCGATCCATGGCATCCAGCACAGCCTCCGGCTTCTGGGCCGACGCACCGTTGTCCAGATACACCAGGGGCTTTCCGTTTACCTGCTGGGACAGGATCGGGAAATCCCGGCGAATCGCGTCCACGTCGAAGGTGGTGCGCTTGGCGGTGCTTGCCACGGACAGATCGGTCATAACCGGTTACGCCTCCTGAAATGTCTGTTCGAAGAAGTGGTTCAGACGGCCCTGGACCGTCTCCCGCACTGCTTCAACCGGAATCTGCTCGACCAGCTCGTTGATAAAGGCCATGGTGAGCAGAACGTTCGCCTGACGCCGGCCGATACCCCGTGAAACCAGGTAAAACAGCGAGATTTCGTCAAGCTGGCCGATGGTCGCGCCATGGGCACATTTCACGTCATCGGCATAGATTTCCAGTTCCGGCTTGGTGTCAATCTCTGCCCCGTTGGACAGCAGCAGGTTCTTGTTGTTCATATCCGCATTGGACTTCTGGGCGTCCTGATGGATATGAATCCGGCCATTGAACACGGCGTGGGACTGGTCCGCTGCGATATTCCGATAGGTTTCTTCGCTGTTGCAGTGGGCAGCCACGTGCTCGATGGTGGTGTGGTTGTCGTAGTGCTGTTTGCCCTGGGTAACAACTACCCCGTTGAGCTTGCACTCAGCGCCTTCACCTTCAAGCCGAACCTGCAGATCGTGCCGGCGCAGGGGGCCACCAAACCCAACGGTATGGCTTTCAAACCGCGAGCTGCGCTGTTGCAGGACGCCGGTGGAGCCAATGTGCTGGACGTTCTCGCCTTCCATGTTCAGGCGAATGCTGGTGATGTTGGCGCCGTCGGCCACATTGAATTCAGTGACGGTATTGACCATGACCTGGGCCGAGCCGCTGGAGATGTACTCCTCCACCAGCGTAATCTGGCTATGACGGCCGGCATCCACGAAAATGCGCGGGAAAGCCGAACCGCTGGCCTCGGCCGTTACCTCGTGAACAATGAACAGCGGCTGGTCGAGCACTGCGTCCGGCTTCAGGCGAATCAGCAGGCCGTCTTCAAAACGGGCTGAATTCAGCCGGGCCATCTGAACCGCCTTGTTGTCCAGGGTGCTGTCCAGGCGATCCGCCAGATCGCTGGCTTCCTCATCGCTCAGATCGCCGAAGCTCTTGATGCTGATGCCGTCCAGATCCGGATATTCGCAGGCCTCTGGCATCATTACACCGTTAAGGAACGCAACCTTGTAGCCGGGCACTGCCAGGCCGCTGCCGGTCTTGCCATCCGCCGGCAGGGAGATGGCCATGTCGTCGGTCAGCTTCAGGTACTTGCTGGAGTATTTCCAGTTTTCGGTTTTCCGGGTCGGCAAGGGCATGTCGACCAGAGCGGTTCCACGCTGCTTGCGCAGGGCGAGCAGGGGCTCCGGCAGGGACTGCCCGGCCGGGTGCAGGAACGCGGTGGAAAGAGTGGGTGCTGGTTTCATTCCGCGACCTCCTTAGTTGGCTGAACTGTCGGCAGTTTCTTCATCCTTGATGCCCAGCCAGCCGTAGCCGCGTTCTTCCAGCTCCAGCGCCAGCTCGCGGCCACCGGATTTGATGATCTTGCCGCCCGCCAGAACGTGCACGTAGTCCGGCACAATGTGGTTCAGCAGACGCTGGTAGTGGGTCACCATCAGGATGGCGCGGTCTTCCGCGCGCAGAGCATTCACGCCGTCAGAAACAACCTTCAGGGCGTCGATATCGAGCCCGGAGTCGGTCTCGTCGAGAATTGCCAGCTTCGGCTGCAGCAGCAGGGCCTGCATGATCTCATTACGCTTCTTCTCACCACCGGAGAAGCCTTCGTTGACGCCCCGCTTCAGGAACGCCGGATCCAGATCCACCTGCTTGGAAATTTCTTTGGCGAGCTTCATGAACTCCGCCGCGTTCATCTCGTCTTGGCCCTTGTGCTGGCGCATGGCATTCACGGCGGTGCGCAGGAACTGCAGGTTGCTCACCCCGGGGATCTCCACCGGGTACTGGAACGCCAGGAAAATGCCTTCGCGGGCACGCTCTTCAGTTTCAAGTTCCAGCAGGTTGTCGCCGTTCAGGGTGATTTCACCCTCGGTAACTTCAAATGCTTCGTTGCCTGCCAGCACCTGCGACAGGGTGCTCTTACCAGAGCCGTTGGGGCCCATGATGGCGTGAACTTCCCCGGCCTTGATTTCCAGGTTGATGCCCTTGAGGATTTCTTTGCCCTCAACGGATGCGTGCAGGTTCTTGATGCTCAGCATTTGTAGCGTCTCTCTCATTTAACCGTCTGAATTCTGTTGCCTGCCCCTAACTGGGCGGAGTCAGCCATCGGGCAGGCCCTTCCGGGATACGCTGTAAATACATCCCTGTACGCTCGACGAAATCATCCCTGATTTCGACGATCCCGGAAGGGCCTGCCCGACGGCTTCTGCGATACTTTTGTGCTTGCCGTCCTGTTAACCAACGGACCCTTCGAGGCTAACTTCAAGTAGCTTGCCGGCCTCGACAGCGAACTCCATGGGCAGCTCTTTGAACACTTCCTTACAGAAGCCGTTCACGATCATGGAGACCGCCTGTTCCGGGTCGATACCGCGTTGGCGGCAAAGGAACATCTGCTCGTCGCTGACCTTCGAGGTGGTTGCCTCGTGCTCTACGATGGCCGACTTGTTCTTGCTTTCAATGTAAGGGAACGTGTGGGCGCCGCAGCGGTCGCCGATCAGGAGCGAATCGCACTGGGTAAAGTTACGTGCACCTTCCGCCCCGGGGCCGAATTTCACCAGGCCGCGGTAAGCGTTGGAGCTCTTGCCGGCGGAAATACCCTTGGAGATGATTGTGCTGGAGGTGTTCTTGCCCAGGTGAATCATCTTGGTGCCGGTGTCGGCCTGCTGGTAGTTGTTGGTCAGTGCCACGGAATAGAACTCACCAACGCTGTTTTCGCCACGCAGGACACAGCTCGGATACTTCCAGGTGACCGCGGAGCCGGTTTCGACCTGGGTCCAGGAAATCTTGGAGTTCTTGCCGATGGCGGCGCCACGCTTGGTGACGAAGTTGAAGATGCCGCCTTTACCTTCTTCATCACCCGGGTACCAGTTCTGCACGGTGGAGTATTTGATCTGGGCGTCGTCCAGGGCCACCAGTTCAACAACCGCAGCGTGCAGCTGGTTCTCGTCCCGCATGGGCGCGGTGCAACCTTCAAGGTAACTCACGTAGCTGCTGTCTTCGGCAATAATGAGAGTACGCTCGAACTGTCCGGTGTTGGCTGCGTTGATGCGGAAATAGGTGGACAACTCCATGGGGCAGCGAACGCCCTTGGGTACATAGACAAACGTACCGTCGGAGAAGACCGCGGAGTTCAGCCCGGCGAAAAAGTTGTCACCGGCCGGCACTACCGAGCCCAGGTATTTTTTGACCAGCTCCGGGTAATCCTGAATTGCTTCGGAGATAGAGCAGAAGATCACGCCGGCTTTGGCCAGTGGTTCCTTGAACGTGGTTGCTACGGAAACCGAATCGAATACTGCATCAACCGCCACGCCCGCGAGCTTCTCACGTTCGTGCAGGGGAATGCCCAGCTTTTCGTAGGTTTTCAGAAGCTCCGGATCCACTTCGTCCAGGCTCTGGGGCATGTCTTCCGGCCGCTTGGGCGCGGAATAGTACGAAATCGAGTTGTAGTCGATTTTCGGGTAGCCCACGTGGGCCCAGTCCGGCTCGTCCATCTCGAGCCAGCGACGGTAGGCTTTCAGACGCCACTCCAGCATCCATTCCGGTTCTTTCTTGAGGCCGGAAAGGCGGGCGATAACGTCTTCATTAAGGCCGGGTTCGAATGTGTCGGATTCAATGTCTGTTACAAATCCGTATTCGTATTCCCGTTTGATCAGCTCGTTCACCTCGGTGTCGGTGGTCGCCATGATCGTCGCTCCGTATTCTCTCATCGCGGGCTTGTGCCCTTGGTGTCGCCGGCAGCCTCATGAATGGGCTGTCGATCGGATGTCATCAGTTTGGGTGTTGCAGTGATCGCTCATCCTGTGAGTACGCCCTGCAATCGCTTTTTGGATGACGGATTTCCAAAGCTGATGCTGATAATTAAGCAGAAAAGCAGCTTGAATCCATCGCTTCTGGGCAGCGATTATACAATACCAGAGTAAAATAGTCAGGTATTAATTTGAACGTGGGGTGATTATACCTTAATCGGCCTTTGGGGCACTAAGAGGGTGGTAATGAGGCTGATAGTCAGGTTCTTGCAGGACTGGAGTTTTTGAGAAGGACGCCAAGCGGGATTGCCTCCCAAAACACGCCGTGAACCCATCCCTGGGGGCTCGGCATTGCCATCCATGGCAATGCACGGTTTTGGGAGGCAATCCCGCTTGGCGCCTCAGACTAATTGCTAGTCGCCGGTAGCCAGGAGTCTGGTGAGGTAGCTGTGCTCCAGAGTTTGTGGAAGATTAGCCGGTTTTGGAATCCGCACGATATGCCCGCTGCCCGGCGCATAGTCCATGGCCTGGCCGTTTCGGTTCTCCATGACATTAGCCGAGAACCGGATGTTGCCGGCCGGGCTGATCAGTTCCAGTTGGTCGCCGGGGGCGAATTTGTTCTTCACGTCTATGGTCAGCCACTGGTCATCCTTGCCGGTAATGGTGCCAACCACCTGCTGGGTGCCAAGGAATGAGGAGCCCTGTTCGTAGGTCTGGTATTCCCGGGGCATATGGCGGCGCAGGAAGCCTTCGGTATAGCCCCGGTTGGAGAGGGCTTCCAATTCGTCCATCAGGTTCATGTCGAACGGCTTGCCCTGCACCGCCTCGTCGATGGCGCGACGGTAGACTTGGGTGGTGCGGGCCACGTAGTAGGTGCTCTTCGTGCGGCCCTCAATTTTCAGGGAATGAACGCCCATCTTTGCCAGTTCAGCGACGTGTTGAACGGCTCTCAAATCCTTTGAGTTCATGATGTAGGTGCCGTGCTCGTCTTCATAGGCGGGTATGAATCCGCCCGGGCGGTTGGGCTCTTCCAGCAGGATTTCTTTCGGTGCCACCTCCTGTACATCGCCGCCGCCGCAGGTGGCGATCAGGTCGCCGGTCTGGTCGTGGCCGTGCTGGACCTGTTTGTAGTTCCAGCGGCAGGCGTTGGTGCAGGCGCCCTGGTTGGCGTCCCGGTGGTTCATGTAACCCGAGAGCAGGCAGCGGCCAGAATAAGCCATGCACAGGGCGCCGTGAACGAAGACTTCGAGCTCCATCTCCGGGACCCGTTCGCGGATCTCGCGAATTTCATTCAGGGCCAGTTCACGGGAGAGGATGACTCGGCTGATTCCCTGACGCCGCCAGAACTCTACCGTGGCCCAGTTCACCGCGTTGGCCTGTACTGAAAGATGGATGGGTTGGTCTGGCCATTTTTCCCGCACCAGCATGATCAGGCCGGGATCCGACATGATCAGCGCGTCGGGTTTTTGTTCCAGTACTGGCGCCAGATCCCTCAGATAGGACCGCACCTTGTCGTTGTGAGGTGCTATGTTGGAGACAAGGTAGAACTGTTTACCCAGTTCGTGGGCCCGTTCAATGCCCGCGCCGAGGGCTGCAACGTCTTTGAAACTGTTGTTTCTTACTCTGAGTGAGTAGCGGGGCTGGCCGGCGTAAACCGCATCGGCGCCATAGGCGAAGGCGGTTTCCAGGTGTTCGGGGGTGCCCGCGGGGGCAAGCAGTTCCGGGGTGTTCATAGTGGCTCCGGGCGATTCTGAAAGCGGGGCATTTTGCCGTATGCTGCCGGAGGCTCCCTTGATCCTGCTCAAAGGTAGTATTGATTGTTTTCAGCTAACAAGTGTACGCTCACAGCGTCGGCCAATATGGCCACAGAATCGGAAAAGAGGAGTTCCAGATGGGATCAAAGCCTCTGACGCCAGAGGTGGCGCGGGCTTCGCTGAGTCTCAGGGTGAGTTCCCTGATCAGTGTACAGCTTGCCCGTGGCAAGGTTGGTGTGGAAGTCGTGGCGTCGCAGCTGCATATGAGCCGTTACACGCTGCACAAGAAACTGAAGCGGGAAGGGCTGACGTTTGCCCGTTTGCTGGAGGATGTTCGCCGCAGGCAGGCGCTGACCTACATGCAGGACAGGACCAAACCGCTGGTGGAGATTGCCGAGCAGCTCGGTTTTTCGGAGTTGAGCGCATTCAGCCGGGCTTTCAAGCGCTGGATGGGGACATCCCCGGCTGAATACCGCTCTGTCAGGCTATCCTGATCCGGATTAGACTTTTTTGAACACCAGTGAGGCATTGGTACCACCAAAGCCAAAGCTGTTGCTCATCACCAGGTCCAGTTTCTGGTTATCCATGCGTTCCCGAACGATCGGGTAGCCTTCGGCCCCTTCATCAAGGTCCTGGATATTTGCCGATGGAGCAATAAAGCCTTCACGCAGCATGATCAGGCTGTAAATAGCCTCATGTACGCCCGCCGCGCCAAGAGCGTGGCCGCATAGGGGTTTGGTGGAGCTCAGCGGCGGGATCTTGTCGCCAAACGTCTCTTTCAATGCTTTCAGCTCGGTGATGTCTCCGGCCGGGGTGCTGGTGCCGTGAGTATTCACGTAGCTGATTTCGCCATCCAGGTTCTTCATTGCCTGCTTCATGCAGCGCACTGCGCCCTCGCCACTCGGGGCAACCATATCTGCGCCATCGGAAGTTGCACCGAAGCCGACGAGCTCTGCCAGGATGTTTGCGCCCCGCGCTTCCGCGTGCTCCAGCGCTTCAAGGGCCAGCACACCGCCACCACCAGAAATCACGAAGCCGTCCCGATTCGCGTCATAGGTGCGTGACGCCAGTTCAGGCGTGTCGTTGTATTTCGTCGACAGGGCGCCCATGGCATCGAACAGCAGGCTCAGGGTCCAGTGGATATCTTCGCCACCGCCGGCAAACATGACATCCTGGCGCCCGAGAGCGATCAGATCGGCGGCATGGCCGATCGAATGCGCGCTGGTAGCGCAGGCAGAGGTGATGCCGTAGTTGATGCCGCGAATGCCAAATCCGGTTGCCAGTGACGCATTGATCGCACTGCCCATGGTGCGCGGCACGCGATAGGGCCCGACACGGCGGATACCGCGGTCGCGATGGGTATCGATGGAATCCAGCAGCTCAACCGTCGAGGCGCCGCCCTGGCCAAAGATGATACCAGTGGTGTCGGCCTTGATGTGCTCATCGGTCAGCCCGGCCTGCTCGATAGCCTCAAGCATCGCCAGATAGGTGTAACCGGAAGCGGGGCACATGAAACGCCACAGTTTCCGGTCAATCAATTCGGGCAGGTTCAGGTTGATCTGGCCGCAGATGTGGCTGCGCAGACCATTGTCCCGGGCTTCTTCGCTAAAGCCGATGCCAGAACGGGATTCCCTGAGTGACTGTGCGACTTCCTTCTGGTTGGTACCAAGGCTGGAAACAATGCCCATACCGGTGATTACAACACGACGCATCCTGTTAACTCCTAAAAATCATCGGTCGAGGTGAACATGCCGACCCGCAGGTCTTTGGCTGTGTAGATTTCCCGGCCATCTACTTCCATCCGGCCATCGGCAATTGCCATGGTCAGTTTGCGCCTGATCACGCGTTTGAGATCCAGACGGTAGGTGACTTTCTTGGCCGTCGGCAAGACCTGGCCAGTGAACTTCACTTCACCGGCGCCCAATGCGCGGCCTTTCCCTTCACCGCCACCCCAGGCGAGGAAGAAGCCTACCAGCTGCCACATGGCATCGAGGCCGAGGCAGCCCGGCATCACGGGATCATCAACGAAGTGCACCTTGAAGAACCACAGGTCCGGATTGATGTCGAGCTCCGCTACCAGGCTGCCCTTGCCGTAGAGGCCGTCGTCGTCCGCAATGTGCGTGACGCGGTCAAACATCAGCATCTCGTTGATGGGCAGGCGCATGGAGCCGGGGAAGAGCTCGCCATGGCCGCATTTGATCAGGTCTTCTTTATCAAAATGATCCGGGTTCATAGTGCCAGTGTCTCTGTTACAAAATGATTTCCTCATACTTTAGCTCGAATTTCGGGAGCTGCTATTGACCTTTAGTGGATGATTGCCGGTTTGAAGTTCCCCGAACTCGTCTGTTAATCCCGTTTGATGGTCATCAAGGTGCTTGTGCGACCCCGCGAATACAATCATCTATCAGAAGTCCGTTCTGTGACATCCGGAGATTCGAGACTGGCAAGGAGGGCGTATGTCCGGGAATGAGGAAATTATCGCAGGCAAGGTTCGGCGCGAGGGTGACCGGGTTTTGGTACGTCTTGAAAGAGAAACCGGGCACTTGCCTGAACGAGTCTGGAAAATGCTGACAGACTCGGTGTGTCTGGCGGAGTGGCTGGCGCCTGGAAAGCTGGATGCCAGGCTCGGCGGTCGGGTTCAGCTGGATTTCGGTAACAGTGGTATGCCGATCGATTGTCGGGTCACGGATTGCCAGCCGAATCGTCGCTTGGCCTATTCCTGGAGTTCGGGTGATTCCCCTGAGCGTCCGTTGATATGGGACCTTGATCCCATCGACGAGGGAACCCGCCTGTCGCTGACATTATTACTGCCTGATGATGAGGTGGTGCCGATTGCCTGTGCGGGCTGGGATGCTCATCTTGAGATGCTTCTGGCGGCATTGGAAGGAATCAGTATTCACTTCCCTGCCAGCCGGTTCCGCCAGGCAAGGGCAAGGTTCGAGTTGCTGGTCAGGCAGGAGTTGGCTGCCTGACCAGCGGTTCAGCCTTCACGACCATCGGGTCTGGGGCTGGCGAGGATGCCGGTGTAGCGGTACAGGAACATACCGAAGGCAAACAACCAGAGCAGGGTGCTGCTGCCAATGCCGGGGTGCCAGGGAATGATTTCGAAGGCGGTAAGCACCCGTATCAGTGCGGCCAGATGAATTGCAACGAACGCAAGCACCATGCCTTTGGGCAGCACCAATGGTCTGCCGCTGTGGCCGAGGGCGACCCGGGCAATGACCCCGAGAATCAGGCACGCGACCGCGCCGGTTCCGGCGGCGTGACTCCACGCGTTGGACGGCCAGCCCGCGAACAGTGTGCCCGCGAGCAGGAACAGGGACACCGGCACCCACAGGATGGACAGGTGCAGAATCCAGAGCAGGGGCTCCTGGCGTACGAGCCAGCCCTTCCATCCCGCCAGACGCACCAGCATAAGCCCACCGGACAGCAGCGCCAGCAAACCAGTAACGGTTTGCCAGCCAGTCACCAGGGATGCCATCAGCAGAATCAGGCTGAATACAGTTGCCATGTCCAGCGCGGGAATGGTCTTTACAGCGTTGCTGTCGAGTCCCCTCTGGCGCAACCAGCCGGTGGAAAACGCCGGAGTGATGCGGCCACCGACAATACTGATCAGTGCCATGGCCATGATCAGGGCACCATAGCTGAAGGCCATGTCGAGGCGGGTGACAAAGCCGATCTGCATCAGCCAAAGCAGGCCGAGTACCACCATGATCATCAGTTGTCGTTTTTGCCGGGCGTGCCAGATACGCCAGCCGGCATCCACCATCACCAGGGGCAGGAATGCCAGGTTTACTCCCTGAACCAGCCAAAAGGGCAGGTCAGCACCGGTTGCCAGCAGTACACGGCCGGCCAGCCAGATGCCCCAGAGCAGCACCAATCTGAATCCATGAGTTCGTTCTGTCTGGGTCCAAACACACACTGCGGTTAACAGGAACCCCGCGATCGCTCCCGACAGAAAGCCAAACAACATCTCGTGCTGGTGCCAGAATAACCCGGGCATGGCCAGTGGAAGACTGATAACACCATTGACCTGCATCACCCAGAGGGGAATGACGGCAAGGGCCAGAACGGTCATGGACAGAAAGAAAATCCGAAAGGGGTAGGAAAATAATTGGCTGACGCTGACCGGCGCCCGTTCAGGGGAAGTAGGAATGGCCCGCATAGATGTCTCCCATATACATGTATTCTGTGTATATGTTAAACCCTGACAACCGCGTTAACCATACCTGCTTGTAGGTAGATTGCGTACAATGCGGCAAAACGCCTGTTAACTAAGGAACTTTCATGACCGCGTACATGATTCTGAAACACCTGCACGTGACCACCGCGTACCTCACCATCACACTCTTTGCCCTGCGTCTGCTCCTGGACGCCGTCGGAAGACCTGGGTGGCGACAGACACCGCTGCGGTTTATTCCCCACATCAACGACACCATTTTGCTGGTGGCGGCGATCTCTCTGGTTTTTGTGGCCGGGTACGCTTCGGCCATGCCGGGTTGGCTGATTGCCAAAATTGTCTTACTGGTCGGCTACATTATTGCTGGCGTGTTCGCTCTGAAAACCACCCTCGGAAAGCCCGTTCGAATTTCCGCGGCGGTCCTTGCCCTGGTGCAGGTGAGCGCCATCCTGCATCTGGCCATGACCAAGCCATTCTGAGTCAGCGCTTATTGCTGATCTGCTTCGTCAGCTCCGCCAGTTGCACTTGAACGGCCTGGAGCTGGCGGGCGATCTCATCCCGCTCATCGTGGGCTTTCTGGGCCTGCTTGGCGTTCTGCTCCTCGCTCATGACCTCCAGGATTGCCCCGATCATCATGTTCAGGAAAACAAACGCAGTCAGGAAAATAAAGGTGATGTAGAAAACCCAGCTCAGCGGGTATTGCTCCATGGTGGCGTACATCACATCGGTCCAGTCTTCGAAGGTAGCCACCCGGAACAGGGTCAGCATGGCAATGGCCACATCTCCCCAGAGCTCCTCATCCACGCTGGCGAAGAACATCGACCCCATGGCCGCGTAGATATAGAAAATGATGAACATCAGCAGGGCGATGTAGCCCATGCGCGGAATCGCTTTTAGCAGCGAGTTGATCAGGAACCGGAGCTCCGGAACCACCGACACCAGGCGCAACACCCGGAAAACCCGCAACAGACGTCCCAGCAGAACCGCTTCGGAGTTATCCAGAGGAATCAGGCTGCCGATGACCACCAGGGTATCGAACAGGTTCCATCCGTCGAACAGAAAACGTTTCTTGTTGGCGCACACACCGAATCGGAACAGGATTTCCAGCAGGAAAAACAGGGTGATGGCGTTGTCCATCACGATGAGCGACTTCTCCACCAGGGGCGGCAGATCATAGGTTTTGGCGCCAATGGTCAGTGCCGACAGGATGATGATGGTGATGACTGCGCCCTGGAAAACCTTGCTGGACTCAATGCGGCGGAGTTTCTCGAAACCGGAGGCGGGGCTTATTTGGGACGACATGGCAGACTTCGGCTCCAGATAATTCGGGGGGAGGGCGGAATTCTAAAGGGCTGCGACGGAATTGGATAGCCTGAATGATGGTCGGACGCCCCTGACAGCGAAGCGGCCGTAAGTAATAAGCATGATTTATTCGGCTTGATCAGAAATATTCATTCGTGCGATGGGCAAACCCTTCCCACAATCAGGTCACAAACAACAATACCAAAAGCGAGTGACATTCCATGGAAGACAGACCGGAGTTAGCCGGCTGGCGCTGGGGCTGTTCACCTTCCGCGTGCCGTTTTACCACACGCGCCTGTGCTGGTCCGAGTTCCTGCAGGGGCTGTTTGTTTCTGCCGCCACAGGCCTGGCATTGATCCCCGTGATGACCGCCTTCTTTGGCCTGAGTTTTGAAGAAGCCGTTGCACTCTCAATGATTCACGCCTCCCTGATTGCCTCGATTGCGGCGCTCAAGCGGGTCTTCGTGGATGACGCCGAACGCTTTCTGCTTGAGCAGCCAATTGCCACGGGTCTTGCCTGCGCCTACATCGCCATGTCGATTCCGAGGGATAACGCGTCCCGGGGTACGGTGGTTCTGATTGGCGCCGCGCTGGCGTTCTTTGAGCCGTGGATGGGGCTGTTGATTGGCGTGGTGGCTACCCTGGCACTGGTGGGCTGGGACCGGAGCCCGGATCCAATTCCCCACGACGAGTGACGCGCCGATGGCAGATCCCTGGTGTCAGCCCGCCTGGCTCAGGATGATCTGCCATTCCTCCTCGCCCACGGGCATCACAGAGAGCCGGTAACCCTTCCGGACCAGAGGCAGGTTTTCGAGCCCGGCCATGGATTTCAGCTCCTCTAGCGGGATCAAACTTGGCAGGGTGCGGACATACTTCATGTCGACAGCCTGCCAGCGAGGCTTTTCCCTGGTGCTCTTGCCATCGTAGTAGGGCGATTCCGGGTCAAACTGGGTTGGGTCCGGATAGGCGCTGCGAATAACCGTCACGATGCCGGCAATCCCGATGTGCTTGCAGCTGGAGTGGTAGAGGAAAACCTCGTCGCCCTCCGCCATTTGGGCCAGGAAATTCCGGGCCTGGTAGTTACGCACTCCGTCCCACGGGATCACACCGTCCGGGGCTTTCGCAAAATCTTCTATGCCGCATTCTGCAGGTTCTGATTTAACCAGCCACTTGGCCATGATGTTTCTCCCATTTACCGAATCAGCCTCATTCCAGTCCCCGCGATTATACGAAAAAGCCCCGCAGTGCGGGGCAACGAGGGGCAATCAATCAAGCGGCGTCAGGATTGGCCGGCTGTTGGCGGTGGCGCCAGAGGTTCTTTGGGTTTTTTGCGGTTCAGTGGATAAAACAGCTGTGGCGAGGCCAGTTCCGGCAAATCCGTTCTTTCCTCGTTGGCGGCCCACTCCACCCGCTCGGCAGAGCGGATCGCGTAGTGCATCCACGCCAGGGCAGCTGCGACGATCACAAACATCAGCATAAAGCAGCTCTGCCAGATGCCCGTAAGGTCGTTCAGTACGCCGAAGGTCAGTGGCAGGATAAATCCTCCAAGCCCGCCGATCATGCCAACTACACCGCCTACGGCGCCGACATGCATGGGGTAGTAAACCGGAATGTGTTTGTACACCGCTGCCTTGCCCAGGGACATAAAGAATCCGAGGATAAAGATCAGCGCCACGAACATGGGCAGGTTCATGGCCAGGGTAAAGCGGATATCACCATCAATTCCCTGAACCACGTAATCGGTGGGCGGATAGCTCAGCAGAAATGTGCACAGAACCGACGCTCCGAAGGTCCAGTACATCACCCGGCGGGCGCCGAAACGGTCTGACATCCAGCCGCCCAGAATCCGGAACAGGGAAGCAGGGATGGTGTAGAGCGCGGCAATGATGCCGGCGGTTTTGATGTCCAGGCCGTAGACGCCAATCAGGAAGTGCGGCAGCCAGAGGGCCAAAGCCACAAAGGCGCCGAACACAAAGAAGTAGTACAGGGCAAAGCGCCAGACCCTCAGCTCCCGTAGGGGTTCCATCTGCTCCAGGAAGGTTTTGGACTTGCTGCCAGCCCGCTCTGCCGCCAGGGGATCTTCCTTGGCCAGCAGAATGAAAACAACACCCATGATCGCCAGCACCGTGGCGTAGATCTGCGCGGTGCTTTCCCAGCCGAATGCCACCAGCAGGAACGGGGCCCCGAAATTGGTTACTGCCGCGCCCACGTTGCCCGCACCGAAAATGCCCAGGGCTGTGCCCTGCCGCTCCGGTTCAAACCAGGCCGCCGTGTAAGCCACCCCCACGATAAAGGCACCACCTGCCAGGCCAACGCCCAGAGCGCCTGCCAACAGCATGAGGTACGTGGTCGCGAAGGTGAGCAGGTACACGCAGGCGGCGGTAGTGAGCATCAGAATGCCGAACACCCAGCGGCCGCCGTACCGGTCTGTCCATATGCCCAGGAAGAGTCGACTTATCGAGCCGGTAAGAATGGGGGTGGCCATCAGCAGACCCAACTGGGTATCCGACAGCCCGAGATCCTCGCTGATGCGAATCCCGATGATGGAGAAAATGGTCCACACCGCAAAGCACAGGGTGAAGGCGAAAGTGGATAAACCCAGCGCGCGATATTGCTCGGGTTTTGATGGGCTAATAGCCATGTTTCCCCTCCTTTCAGATATCCATCGAGTGCTGTCTGAAAGCACCTCTTAAACCATACCAAAAACAGGGTTTTTCCATGCGGGGCATTGGAGGTACCTCCTGCTGGGTGCAGTGGTGGTAGGCAATCCGAGGCTTTTAAGGCGCAGGGGATAGACCCTTGATTTCTCTCGTGGGGTACGCGTTGCCAGGGTTGATTTACGTCAATTATGGGCGGCACCGGAGTGTGGGCTAATGCTGACAGATATCAATGGATGCCCCTTGAAATGGCCTTTGAAAGGGCGCCCGAAACGCCCTGGGAGAACCCAAAATGAAAATCATGATTGCCTACGACGGCTCGCGAAATGCCAGGTTGGCCCTGGCTCAGACCATCACCATGTTTCGCGATCTCAAGCCTGTGATCACCCTGGTTGCCGTTGCCGAGAATCCGCGGGACATCACCTCGGGAAACGAGGACATGTTCCAGGAAGAAGTGGCCGATCTGAAAAAGCACATCGCCGAGGCGATGGAGGTGTGTGAACAGGAACAGGTCTCCGCCGAAAGCATGCTTCTGGAGGGTGACCCGAGAAAGATGCTGCTATTCGCCGCGGAAAAGAAGGTCCACCCGGACATGCTGGTTATCGCACGCCACAGCCACGAGCCCGACGGTGGCTTCATTGCCCGCTCACTGACCTATTTCGTGGACGAACTGGATTACATGACCTTCGGCAGCGTGAGTTCCTTCCTCGCCCGCCGCATCCAGTGCCCGCTTCTTATTCTGCCCAGCCGTTGAGTCTGGCCATAACCGTTTCTGTATCTGAAAGCCCAGGGAGGCTGACATGAAAGTCGCAGACGTTTTCCACGTCAAAAATCCGGAAGTCAGGGCTCTGCACCTGACCTGGATCGCATTCTTTATAACTTTCTACGTGTGGTTCAACATGGCGCCGCTGGCATCCAGTATGCTCAAAAGCGTCAACTGGCTCACCGCGGATGATCTTCGCCTGTTTGCCATCGCCAACGTAGCGCTGACCATACCTGCCCGGATTATCGTGGGCATGGCCCTGGACCGCTTCGGCCCCCGCCGGGTGTTTTCGGTACTAATGGTATTGATGGCCATCCCTGCCCTGGTATTTGCGTTCGGCAACACCATGACCCAGCTCCTGGTCAGCCGCCTGGTGCTCAGCTCCATTGGTGCCAGCTTTGTGGTGGGTATCCACATGACCGCCATGTGGTTCAAACCGAAAGACATCGGCTTTGCCGAAGGCTTCTATGCTGGCTGGGGCAATTTCGGTTCCGCTGCCGCGGCAATCACCTTGCCGACCATCGCCCTGCAAATGTATGGCGGTGAAGATGGCTGGCGCTGGGCCATCGCCCAAAGCGCGATCGTGATGGCGGCTTACGGCGTTTACTACTGGTTCGCGATTACCGACGGCCCTGTTGGCACCGTTCATCGCAAGCCGCGCAAGGCCGTGGCACTGGAAGTCAGCAGCTGGGGCGACATGATCAAGCTGATCCTCTGGACCATTCCCCTGGTGGGTGTGCTTGGCATCCTGGTCTGGCGCATCGAGAACATGGGATACCTGAGTGCCACCGGAGCCGCCATCTGTTACGCGGTGATTGTGGCCATTGTCTGCTATCAGATTATCCAGATTCTCCGGGTTAATATTCCCTTGCTGAAACAGGGTGTGCCCGAGGACGACAAGTACCCGTTCAACAGCGTTGCAGCTCTGAACAGCACCTACTTCGCCAACTTTGGTGCCGAGCTGGCGGTGGTGTCCATGCTGCCGATGTTCTTCGAGGAAACCTGGAGCCTGAGTGCGACCGCAGCCGGCCTTATCGCTGCCTCCTTTGCTTTCGTGAACCTGGTGGCGCGCCCAATGGGTGGCCTGGTTTCAGACCGTATGGGCAACCGCCGGTTTGTGATGCTCAGCTACATGTTTGGCATCTCCGTGGGCTTCGCGCTGATGGGCCTGATGAACTCCAACTGGCCGCTGATTATCGCCGTAGGCATTACCGTATTCACCTCGTTCTTCGTGCAGGGTGCCGAGGGCGCAACCTTTGGCATCATACCCTCCATCAAGCGGCGCCTGACTGGCCAGATTTCCGGCATGGCGGGCGCTTATGGCAACGTGGGTGCGGTGGTTTACCTCACTATCTTCACCTTTGTAACCCCGACCCAGTTCTTCTACATCATCGCCGGTGGCGCGTTTGTCAGTTGGTTGCTGTGCATCATGTGGCTGAAAGAGCCGGAGTCAGGCTTTGCCGACGAATACCAGGTGTCCTCTGTGGATCTCCAGATCGAAGAGGAAGAGCGTCGCCGGCAGGCTGCCGCTACCAGCTAACCCGGAACGGTTGAAGAAAAGGCCGCCGAGGCATTGCCCGGCGGCTTTTTTGCGTTTGAAGGGACATCATTTTGGGGGCCAGGCCTGTCTTACTATGACCACGGATCAGAAGTGGTCGTAGCCGAATTTCATGTAGGTGATTCCAGGGCTCAGAACCAACCGCCAGGCCAGTTCGATATCGTCGCTGCACTCCTGGTCATAGGCTCTTACGGTGTCCGTCAGGCAGTCGAGCCAGAGGTCGTAGAGGTAGGGCTTGATGCTCAGATGGCGGGCGCTGTGCAGGCAGGCAATTCGATGAAGGACATCGTCAACGTTGCCGCTGGCGTAAAAGGCTACGAGGCTGAAAAAGGATTTCTTCAGCATACTCCGCTGAACGGCCATATCGGTATTGCGAAACAGTGCCCGGACCTCGGGAGAAGACATCAGGAACCGGCGATAGAAGCCTTCAAAGAAGTCAGGCACCTCGGGTGGGGTCTGTAGGACACGCTCGTAGCTCGCGTCGAATAGCTCTTCGAAGGACATGGCAGGCTCCCTGGTTCTCTTGGGATTAAATCCAATATCCTGAATCTAGCATTTGCCAGCGTGCGCGTCATTTTGTGCAGGTAAGGAGGTAGCCTTTGATGGAAAGCAGGCATAAAAAAACCGGCGCCCTTCACGGACGCCGGCTGTTACTTGAACCCTGTATCAGGGGTTCTTGATGTACGCATCCTTGCGCAGGTAGAACCACCAGTTAACCACCAGACAGAGTGCGTAGAACACCGCAAAGCCGTACATGGCCACCTCTGGGGTGCCGGCCTGGATTTCCTGGCCCATCACCCTGGGGGCGATAAACGCGCCGTAGGCGGCAACCGCGGAGGTCCAGCCCAGAACCGGGCCTTTCTGCTGCTGGTTGAAGATGAAACCGATGCTGCGGAAGGTGGAGCCGTTACCGATACCACTGGCCGCAAACATGATGATGAACAGGATCAGGAACGGTGCAAAGTAGGCGTTCGGATCAGTGGAGTTGTAGGCCAGCATCATCACGTAGCCGGTGGCCACGGAGGCTGCGACCATCACAACCGAGATGATCTGGGTAACGATGGATCCACCCACCTTGTCGGAAATCCAGCCGCCCACCGGGCGAATGAGCGCGCCAACAAACGGCCCCATCCAGGCCCAGGTCAGTGCGCTCGGCGCATCAGGGTTGACCACACGGGTTACCGTGCCATCGGCTGCCACTTCCATCATGTTGCCGAAGATAACGGTAATGGACAGCGGCAGGGCAGCGGAGAAGCCGATGAATGATCCAAAGGTAAGGATGTAGAGCACGGTCATGGACCAGGTGTGCTTGTTGCTGAAGATTGCAAACTGGGCCTGGATGTTGGGCTTGATATCGCCGGGGATCAGCCGCAGAAGAATCAGTGTGAGCACGATGGTCAGGGGCAGGGCCAGCCACATGTTCAGCACGCTGAGGGCCCAGACGCCTGCGATGGAGGCGAGAATACCCACGCCATAGAGCCCCAGAATCTTGCCGAAGGCCGAAAGCGGGTTGCCCGGATTCGGGGTAACCACTTTCAGGTTGTTCATGCCAAACCAGCCGGCAAACGCCAGCGGAATCAGAAACACCAGCCAGATAAACCCGGCGTTCTGGATCCAGGTATCGGTACCCGCCTCAATGCGGCCAATCAGCGTGCCGCTGGGGCTCTGCAGCTGCATAGGGTCACCGGCCAGGGCGCCGAAGATACCCACGGTCATGACCAGTGGGATGACCACCTGCATGGTAGTGACGCCGAAGTTACCGAGACCGGCGTTCATGCCCAGGCCATAGCCCTGTTTGCTTTTCGGGTAGAAGGTGCTGATGTTGCTCATGGAGCAGGCAAAGTTACCGCCACCGATACCGGAGAGCAGCGCCAGGGCCTGGAACACGATAAACGGCGTGTCGGGGTTCATCAGGGCGATGCCGGTACCGGCAGCAGGAATCATCAGCAGGGCGGTGGTCAGGAACACCGTGTTGCGCCCGCCGGCAATTTTGATCATGAACGAGGCCGGGATTCGCAGGGTGGCGCCGGACAACCCTGCAATCGCAGACAGGGTAAACAGCTGATCAATGGTGAAAGGAAAACCCAGGTTCTTCATCTGGGTGGTGATCATTCCCCACATCAGCCAGACGGCAAACCCCATCAGCAGGCTGGGGATGGAAATCCACAGGTTGCGGGAAGCAATTCGCTTGCCCTCCCGCTCCCAGAATTCTTCGCTCTCGACATCCCAGTTTTCGATGTCTGCGTTGGTTTTGGCCATGTTTTTGACTCCCTCGGTTAACGTACCCCCGGCCCCGTTTCTGGTGGCGCTCGGGCTTCTCGACACTATTGTGCTAAGCGAGGTGGGCGAGCATTCTTGATATTTCTCAAGGACAAAATGGCGCCCGCTCCGGCCGGTTTTTGGGTGGTTTTTTCTTCGCGTTTTCAGTTCTTAAAACGTATTTAATTCAATAAGATGCGATGGTGATAGCCCGGAATGGGTAGGCATTTCGGTCGTCAGCGCAGTGGAGGTAGCCATTCATTTCCGGCGATTCTGGCTGTGCCGGAATAGAGCGATGAGCTGGAAGGCGACGATGAAATAGATACAGGACCAGCTTGCGGCTGAGAGCCAGAGCAGGCCGGGTTTCGCGAAAGGGGTAAGGCCTGCAGCAAACCGGGCGAGCGCTGCGATGGTCATGCCGATGGCGATCCCGACAACCTGCCAGGAGGGTGGCGTGGTCTTCTTGGCGCGCTGCCAGGCCAGGCGGAGCATTACGCTGGCGGAGAGCGTTCCGAGAGCCCCGATGGTGATCAGGTGCATGGAGGGAATTGGGTCAGTTCCCTGCAAAAGACTGAAACCGGTGGCACCGGCGCCTACCGCCAGCCAGAGATACCCGAGGGCGAGAACCAGCAGATCCGGCCGGTTTGCGCAGTGCCACAGTTTCCAGCGAGTCGTGCGAACCACGATCAGAATGGCCGACACCAGCAACAGAAGTCCTGCGGCCGGTTCCGCGAACGGCACAAACATCAAAACTATCAAAACCAGTGCCAGCGGCAGAATGATCAGCAGCGCCCCTTCAATCTGCGGTTGCACCCTTGCTGCCAGGGGAATGCCTCGTTTCTCCAGTGTTCCTGCCACAGCCGGCGCAATGAGCCTGCCCCCGATGAACGTCATCAGCATCAGGAGGCCAACAATGGCCGCCATCATCACCACGCGGGTTTCCGGCACTGGCTGAAGGCCTTCTGTCAGGGAGCTATTGGCAAGCCAGAAAGCCAGTGACAGGAGGCAAAGAACCAGGATAAGCGGGCCGGCCATGCGGTTGCGCCATTTCTTGGCGGCCTGGAATCTGGGTACGGCATAGCGGGCAAGCAAAATCGCAAAAGCCGGGCTGAGCAGTTGGGCCACGAAACTGCCCGGAGCCAGCATCCAGGTGACCCGGGCCAGGAGCCACAGCAGGAATAACGTCACCAGAACACGTCGGGGCTGGGGGCCAAGTGTATAACCGGCAATCAGGGCGAGGGCAAAGCCGAAAATCAGTTCATGTCCGTGTCCGGCTCCCAGAAAGCCCGGAGGCCAGCCTGAGCCTGAGAGAACGCTGTGAACGGAGAGGGGGACAACTATTGCGGCCAGAAGTGCAGCCGCCGGGAAGAACAGCCAGAACGCGTGAACGTTTTTGCGGGATTTACCCGAGTTGTCCGAAGTCATCTCGTGTCCTTGACCGTTCGGCGCACCGAAACTATCAGTAAAAATAACGCGGGAAACAATTTAAAGGTGCATCATGAATATTACACAGCTTGCCCGTCTACCATTTTCCGGCAATGGAGCCTGGTCGGAGTTGCGGCGCCTTGACCTGTCCATTCCGTTCCTGGCGTGGGTGGCGGTGTTTGCCGCCTTGTTTCTGTCCTGTGCGCTGGTCTACCAGGGCGTTCGCTCATTCTGCGAACGAAGCGATAACGATGTGGTGGTCATGTCTGCTACTTACACGGTGATGGCATCTTCCCTACTGGCATGGGGCGTCTTGATGGCGATGGTTTGGGCGTTCTGATCAGACCGTATAGGGCAGAACGCCAAAATAGATGGCACTGAAGTGACACGCGCTGCCACCGATTACGAACAGATGCCAGATAGCGTGCATGTAGGGTATGCGATCCGCCAGATAAAACGCGACGCCGGCGGTGTACAGGATGCCGCCGGCGATTGTGAGATGCAGCGCGGTTTCGCTCAGACTGGCCACCAGATCTGAAGATGCAAAGGTGATCAGCCAGCCCATGGCAACGTAGATGCCGACACGGGCAAGCTTGAAGCGGTTCTTGAAAATAACCTTCAGCACCACGCCTGTTATAGCCAGGGCCCAGATCACCACAAACAGCGTCCAGCCAACGGATCCCCGCATGTTCACCAGAAGGAATGGCGTGTAGGTGCCTGCAATCAGCAAGAAGATGGCGCAGTGGTCAAGGGTTTTGAAGGCTCGCTTCAGTTCCGGTCGCCGGGCTCCGTGATAGAGGGCAGAGGCCATGTACAGGAGAATCAGTGACGCGCCAAAAATACTGAAACTGACAATTTTCCAGGCGTCACCATGTTGACTGGCACCCACGATCAGGGCGATGGTTCCGACAACGCTGAGCAGCGCGGCGAGACCATGGGTGGCACTGTTAAGCCATTCTTCAATGCGATGGTGCATGTTTTGCGCGGGAGATGGTGCTGGCGTCATCGAGCGTTCGTCCGTATCAGTCATGCCCATAAAATACTTCAGCGTACAGGTGTACGCAATGGCAGGACATGAACATCCTGTGACCCTGTTCAGAAATACTGAACAACCTCTCTGAAATCTTCCGGTTTCGCTTCTCTGCCTCGCTGGTTAGTCTATTGGTATCAGATGACAGACAGAGGAGGTTCTCCCGATGGCAAAAGTACTTGTGCTTTATTATTCGATGTACGGCCATATTGAAACGATGGCGAACACGGTTGCAGAAGGTGCCAAAGATGTCGACGGCGCCGAGGTAACCATCAAGCGGGTTCCGGAAACCATGGCGGATCAGGCGTTCCTGAGCGCAGGTGGCAAAGCCGAACAGGAAGCGCCGGTAGCCGACCCGGCAGAGCTGGCAGATTACGATGCCATCATCTTTGGCACACCGACCCGTTTCGGCAATATGGCCGGCCAGATGCGTAATTTTCTCGACCAGACCGGAAAGCTCTGGTTTGAAGGCAAGCTCCACGGCAAAGTCGCCAGCGTGTTCACCTCCACCGGTACTGGTGGCGGACAGGAGCACACCATCAGCTCCTTCTGGACCACACTGGCCCACCACGGCATGGTAATCGTGCCTCTGGGCTACGGCATTCCGGAGTTTTTCGATATTTCTGAGGTCAGCGGCGGAACACCTTACGGTGCGTCGACCATTGCCGGTGGTGATGGTTCACGGCAGCCCAGCAAGAAAGAGCTGGCGATTGCCCGCTATCAGGGCAGGCACGTGGCCAAGCTGTCGGTAAAGCTGCACGGCTGAACCTGAGGTAGTTACGAAGCGTTGAGCGTTTTTCGGGGCAGCAGGCGAAAGCTTGCTGCCCTTTTTTATGTTCAGTTGCCAGGCCTTACGGCTGGTTATTCGCTGCTCCGGTTTTCAGCCGGGAGAAGGTTGCCGGCACAACACCGAGCCATGATGCCAGTTGATTGTCCGGCACCCGTTTGACCAGCTCCGGGTATTCCTCAAGCAATAGCTTGTAACGCTCTCGTGCTGGCATCGTGTGCTTGCGGAACTCTCTCATGCTGGTGAGCTCTGCGAGCTCCTCGGTCAGGGCCAGGGCGAACTTGGGCCAAAGCCCTTCCCCGTGGGACTGGATTGCAGAACGGAACGCGGTGAAGTCAGCCACCCAGACGGTGACCGGCGTTACTGTCGTGAGGCACAGGGTGTTGCGAACGGTACGGCTACGGCCAAAAACCGGCCAGACCATATCGCCCTCGGAAAAGAAGTGGTGCACCGACACCTTGCCGCTTGGGGCTTCCCGGAACAGGCGCAGGATGCCGTACTGAACCAGGTAAGCGTTTGCCCAGGGCTTGTCGTGCTTCTCCATGGCCGTTTCGGGGTCAAGCCTTCGAAGATGAAACAGTCGGGCCAGGTCGGCAAGAAACCGGGCGTCCGGATCGTTTTCGTGCCCGGCCAGGCGAATACCGAAGACCCGGCTGAGACCATTCAGTAGGGCCGCCGACTCGGGCGCGGCATCCTGCCGGATAATCTCCGGGTTGTCTTCCCCCAACATGCATGGGGCGGAGGAAACGTCTGGCCTGAGGATGCTGTTCATGGCATTGACCCTGTTATGAGTGTCGGGTCAATTATGGTATCAGAGAAGCATCTTTTGAAATGACTTAAATCATTAAGGCTTTTTCACTGAGTCGATAACGCTCAATGACTGGTTCCCTCTTCGTAGTTGATCTTGTTCCAGACGTTATATTTGCCGGAGGGTTTGTTCATGGGAATCCGTTTCTCTTCTTCCAGGGTGTCTGCGTCGTAGACGACTACCGCACCTTCCTTGTCCCATATGCTCAGCAAGAGTTTTTCACCGTAGCGGTCGAATTCTACATGGGCAGCAACCTTACCCGGTTCCGGCTGTAACGTTTTGACGATTTCCAGGGTCTGTTTGTCGATGATGTGGACCTTGTCCTTGTTGGGACCGAAAAAAACGTCGACCCAGGCATAGCGGGAGTTTACGTGGCTTCGCATAAAGAAGCCGGGACCTTCTGTTTCAAGGGTCTTGATCACCTGCCAGTTGTCCATGTCGATAATGGAAACCGCACCAGTGCGGAAGTGTGGGGTGGCCATTACCCTTGTGCCCTGATACTCCCAGGTTATACCTGAGCCCAAGTGTGGCATGCCGGGTAGGGGCAGGTCGGCGACGGTTTTGCCGGTGTCCAGGTTGATGACCACGCCGTGCTTGCCGTCGCGGGCAGCGCCGATCAGGTGGTCGTAACCAGGGTCGAAGAAGAAGTCATCCAGCCAGGTGTCGGTTTGCATCCGGCGGACGTTTGCGTTGCCGTCCTGCACGCTGATTTCCCATGCTTCGGGAATATCCTTCAGGGCGGCAATGAAGCTGTTCCGGGGAGGAGCGGCATACACGGCGCTGACCCGGGAGCTTTCGCCCGCGCTGTTTTCTACCGGGATGATGTCCATGAGTTCGAGATTGCCGGCGTCGAAAAGAACCAGGGTGTGTGGCAGGTAATTGGCTGCCATAACGTAGTCGCCATCGGCCGAAATGGCGATGTTGCGCATGTTGATACCAGCGCGCACTTCCGCGACCACTTTCAGGTTGAACAAGTCGTACTTGGTTATCCAGCCGTCCCGGGAGCCAAAGTAGACGTAACGTCCGTCAGGGCTGTATTTCGGTCCGCCATGAAGGGCGTAGCGGCTCGGGAAACGGTGGATGGGTTCCATCCTGTCACCGTCGAGCAGGGTGACGTGATGATCGCCGATTTCCACCACCAAAAACAGGTTCATCATGTCGGCCTGGTAAGCCGGCTCATCCGGCAGTGTGCCTTGTGGGTGGGGCAGTAAATGGCTGCCCACAATTTCGGACCGGCCCCAGATCGGCGGTCTGGCAAGAGGTCGGTAAATAAAGTCGGCCAGTGCCGTTATGGATTCCCCGGCGAGAACATCGGCAAAGGCTGGCATCTGGGTGGCAGGCCGGCCGTTACGGATGGCGTCTTCGGCCTGGGGCTTTTTCAGCCGTGACAGATTATCCGGCAGCAGGGCCGGGCCCATGCCACCAAGACGATCCTGGCCATGGCAACTGGCGCAGTGTTGCTGATACAGCAACTCGGTTTCCGGTGAGGGCGCTGCTTGTAACAAGGCTGGCATCAACAGGCTGGCGGCCAGAATCAGCAGGGCGTTTTTTCGGTTCATCATGTCAGCCGGCCCCCGCACTGGCTGCAGCGGCCTCACTCTGGCAGCAATGCCAGCCTGCTGTGGAGGGTTGCGCCAGTTTGTCGGCAAGACGGACAACCTCACCGACAATGATCAGTGTCGGGGGCTGGAAACCTTCACGGAGAATGGTCGCTTCCAGGTCTGCCAGGGTGGTGACCGCCATGTGTTGTTGTGGCGTGGTTCCCCGCTCCACCAGGGCCACAGGGCAGTCTCCCGGCAGGCCATGGGCAGTGAGTTCCCGGACAATGGTCGGGGCATTGTGAAGCCCCATGTAGAATACCCGGGTCTGGCCCGGCGCTGCCAACACACGCCAGTTCAGTTCCAGGGACTGGTCGGCCTTGCGGTGGCCGGTTACGAAGGTCACGCTCTGGGAGTAATCCCGGTGCGTCAGTGGGATGCCACAGTATGAGGCGCAGCCGGCGGCGGAGGTGATGCCTGGTACCACCTGAAAATCGATGTGGTTGTCCACCAGGAACTCCGCTTCCTCGCCACCACGGCCAAAAATATATGGGTCACCGCCCTTGAGGCGCACAACCCGGCGCTGTTTTACGGCCAGTTGCACCAGCAGTTCATTGGTGTCTTCCTGGGGTACATAGTGGCAACCGCTGGCTTTGCCCACGTGGATGCGTTCGGCAGCCGGGTTCACCAGTTCCATGATCTGGGGCGACACCAGGCGGTCATACACGATGGCATCGGCCTGCTGTATCAGCATCAGCGCCCGCAGGGTCAGCAGGCCGGGGTCTCCCGGGCCGGCTCCCACGATGGCTACCTCTCCGGCCCGTAAGGGTTGTTCCGCCAGTTGGAACTCCACCAGGCACTTCTTCCTTTGACTGGTTGTCATGATGCTTGTCCTTAGAGGTTGTGAACCGGAATCTCGGTAACCGGGGCGGCGACGCGCCGGGGCATATCAAGGACACCGATTTCGTCATTGGTGAGGTAACAGCCGGGATCCTCTTCCCAGAAATCACCGGAAATATTATAGGCCCGTACCCGGGTGTTGCCGTTGCAGATGGCCAGGTAACGGCAGTCGGCGCAGCGGCCTTTCACCGGCCTTGGTGTCTGGCGGAAACCCGTCATCAGCGGGTCGCTGGCTTCGGACCAGATCCGGGAGAAAGGTTGGTTCCGGACATTGCCCAGGTTGTAGTCCCACCAGAAGGTATCCGGATGAACCTCGCCGAGGTTGTCGATATTGGAAATATTCACGCCAGAGGCATTGCCACCCCAGTACGTCAATCGTTGTTCCAGGGCCGGAACCTGATCGGGGTAGTGTTCCGCGGCCCACTGCAGCAGGAAGGGGCCGTCGGCATCGTTGTTGCCGGTGACGTATTCCCGTTCGATGCCGCGCCGGAGCTCGTCGTGGCAGTGATCGAACAGCAGGGTCATGGCTTCCCGGGTCATCTCGTACCAGGCATCCCGCTTACGGTTGCGGCCGCCCCGGCCGGAGTAGTTCAGGTGCGACAGGTAGAACTTGTCGATGTCGTGGTCGTCCAGCAGCCTGAGCATGTCCGGTAGCTGGGGGAAGTTGTCCTGGGTGAGGGTGAAGCGCAGGCCGACCTTGATACCCGCCTGCTTGCACAGTTCAACCGCTTTCATGGAGGCCGCGAAGGCGCCTTTTTTCTGGCGGAACTCGTCGTGGGTCTGTTCCAGTCCGTCGATGCTGATACCCACGTAGTCGTAGCCGGCCTCGGCGATTTGCCGGATATTCTCTTCGGTGATCAGCGTGCCATTGGTGGAAAGACCGACATAGAAACCCATAGCTTTGGCCCGGTGGGAGATGTCGAAGATATCCGGGCGCATCAGCGGCTCGCCGCCGGACAGGATCAGCACGGGCACGCCGAAGGCCTTGAGGTCGTCCATCACGGTGTAGACCTCATCAGTGCTCAGTTCGCCCTTGAAATCCACATCGGCGGAGATGGAATAGCAGTGTTTGCAGGTCAGGTTGCAGCGTCGAATCAGGTTCCAGATTACCACCGGCCCGGCCGGTTTCGGGACCGGGCGCACGGGAGCCGGGTTCATCAGGCTCTTGATGTAGCGGGTCATTCTGAACATGGTGCTTCCTCTCTCATGATTTCCGCAGCCGCAGACCGGTTTTTTTCAGGATGGCCGAGCTGTAAAGAATGGTGTGCCCCCGGCAGGTGTCTCCGAGCACTGACTGAATCTGCGAAGCCTTGGCCTCGACTTCGTCACGGCTGGTGCCGTGAACCATGGCGAACAGGTTGTAGTGCCAGTAGGGCAAGTGGCGCGGGCGCCGGTAACAGTGGCTGACGAAGGGCAACTCGCCCACCTGCCGGCCCATGTCGGTGATGGCGTCGTCGCGGACATCCCAGACCGTCATGCCATTGAAGCGATAACCCAGGCGGTAGTGATCGGGCACGGCCGCCACCCGGCGGATAACGCCGGCGTCCTGCATGCGCTGAAAACGGGCCAGAACCTCGTCGGCCGGCAGCCCCAGTTCCTTGCCCAGGGTGCCCCAGGGATCCGGCACCAGGGGCAAACCGCCCTGGGTGGCCAGGATCAGTTTCCGGTCCAGCTCGCAGAGCACGTATTCCTGGTCAGACCGGGAAGTGGAGATGGACATGGAACTCTTCCTCTTTCGGCATGTTGTAGACGGCATAGCCGGTTGCGGATTCGATCCCGGCAATGACCCGGGCTATGTCGTCAGGATTCTCCGTTGCCACAACAAACCACATGTTCAGTTCATGCTCCCGGCGGTAGTTGTGGGCTACTTCGTCGAAGGCGTTAACCTTTCGGGTGGCGTCTTCAAAGTCCTGCTCCGGGACCCGCATGGCGGCCAACGTGAGGCCGCCGCCCATTTCTCCGGCGTGAAACATGGGACCGAAACGGGTAAGAATTCGACGGTCCAGAAGGTCCTCAAGGGTGTGCAGAAGCGCCTGCTCGGTTATGCCCAGTTCGCCGGCGACCGCGGCATAGGGTCGGTGCACCAGTGGTAGCCCCGTTTGCAAACGGTTAATGACCGCCCGTTCCATCTCTGTGAATTCGGCAGTTGCCTGAGTTTGCTCAGTTGCTGCTGACATAACGGCCTCCCCGTTGCAGATAGGCCCTGGTGCTGAACAGTACGGCATGGGGTGTCTGTTCCAGGCCATGCTCTGCGATCAACATGTTCAGTTGGTCAATGACCCGTTGCCGGTCAACGCCGTGAATCATGCAGAACAGGTTGTAGGGCCAATCCGGGAGTCGGCGAGGGCGCTGATAGCAGAGGGTGATGAAGGGTTTGCGGGCCAGTGTGCGGCCCAGATCCTGAACCTGACTGTCCGGGACATCCCAGACCACCATGGCATTGGCGGCGTAACCCAGCGTCCGGTGCCGGACCACCAGCCCGAGTCGTTTGATGAGCCCCTGGGCCTGCCACTGTCTGATGGCTGTCATCACTTCCTGTTCGGAGAGCCCGGTCATCTCAGCCAGTTTCTCATAGGGCCGTGGTGTTAGCGGAAGACCAAGCTCCAGCTGGCGCCGAAGCCGAAGCAATCCCCAGGCACTGACCGGCCCGGCCCCGGCGATTTCCGGCACCACCGCCAGATATTCCGGGGCGTGGCGAAGGTTCACGGCAGGGCCTCCCAGTCAATCTCAAAGCCCAGGTCAATGTGGTAGGCCTCCACCATCGGCAGTCGAAGCATGGGGAGCCTGAGCTGGTGTTCCAGTTCATCAAGCCGCTCTTCCAGGGTGTCCTCATCGGGCGCGGTCATGACAAACCAGAGGTTGTAGGTGTGCTCCCGGGCGTAGTTGTGATTCACCCCGGGAGCGAGATTCACCCGGGCGGCCACCAGATCGATCTGTTCGTCCGGCACCGCCAGGGCAGCCAGCAGGCTCGCGCCTGCCCGGCTGTGCTCAAAAACCGGTCCGACCCGGCTGAGAACCTGGCTGTCCTGGAGTGACTGAAGTCGTTCAATGACCTCCTCTTCGGCGATGCCCAGCTGTCGGGACATGGCCTGGTAGGGCCTGTCACAGACGGGCAGGTCCCGCTGGTAAAGGTTGATCAGTTGTTTGTCAGTGGTATCCAGTCTCATCAGTGCTCTCCCCCGGGCCGGAACCGGTCAGTACACGTCGTACTGGGTGTTGTAGACGTTGAACTTGCCGGTAGGTGTTACCAGTCGTTCGTCCTTGATCACTTTCTTCAGCTTCCGGGTCTTGTCGTCGACAACCACCAGGGCGGATTTCTTGTCCTGGCTGTTCCAGACCGAGAACCACACTTCGTCGCCTTCAACGTTGTACTCCGGCTGCACGACCCGCTTCGGGCCCTCTCCCAGATCGGCCCATTCGGCGATCGGGAGCACGTCATATCCCGCTTCCAGGTTGTTGATGTCGAATACCGCAATGCTCTGGCTCACTGTTTCAGCAGGGTTCAGGGCGGTATCAACCCAGAGGTTGGTGGATTTCGGGTGGGTTTTGATGAACAGTGAGCCGCCGCCCTGGCCATTCAGGGTTCTGACCACTTTCCAGGCCTTGTCCGGGTGACCTTCAGGGTCGGTGCCAATCAGCTGGATGGTTGGGTCGCCCAGATGGCTGGTTGCCCAGACCGGCCCATGCTCCGGATCCACGAAGTTAGCGCCGCGACCGGGGTGGGGAATCTTGCCCACGTCCACCATGGCTTCGAGGTTACGGTCCTGGGAATCCACCACGGCAATCTTGTCTGACTGGTTTGCGGCCGTCAGGAAGTAGCGCATGCTGCTGTCCCAGCCACCATCGTGCAGGAAGCGGGCTGCATCAATATTGGTGATAGAGAGGTTGTCCAGATCCTCATAGTTCACCAGCATGATCTTGCCGGTTTCCTTCACGTTGACGATGAATTCCGGATGCTTGTGGGAGGCCACAATGGCGGCAACCCTGGGCTCCGGGTGATATTCCTGGGTGTCCACGGTCATGCCCCGGGTGCCGACAATTTTCTTTGGCTCCAGGGTTTGTCCGTCCATGATCACGAACTGTGGCGGCCAGTAGGTGCCGGCAATCGCGAGCTTGTCTTCCCAGCCCTTGTACTTGGAGGTTTCCACCGAGCGGGCTTCCATTCCGACCTTGATCTTGGCCACAGTGCCGGGTTCTTCCATCCACAGGTCGATCATGTTGACCAGGGCGTCCCGACCAATAACGAAGACGTAACGGCCGGAAGCCGACATGCGCGAGATATGCACCGCGTAACCGGTATCGATGATATGGGCGATTTCATGGGTCTCGCCGTCAATCAGGGCCACCTGGCCGGCGTCCCGCAGCGTCACACTGAACAGATTCTTGAGGTTGAGGTCGTTCATCGGCTTGGTGGGGCGCTCTTCAGGAGGAACCACCACTTCCCACGTTGCCTTCATATCCTCAAGACTGTATTCCGGGGGCTGTGGCGGTTCGTGCATGATGTACTTCGCCATCAGCTCCACCTCGTCCTCGGTAAAGTCGCCGGAGGTCAGCCAGTTGGGCATGCCTGCCGGCGAGCCATAACTGACAAAGGCCTTCAGGTAGTCGATGCCCCGTTCCTGGGTGATGTCGGGTGTCAGTGGTTTTCCTGTGGCGCCCTTGCGCAGGACGCCGTGGCATCCGGCACAACGCTCAAAGTAGATCTGCTTGGCTTTTTGAAATTCCGCGTCGGTCAGGTCCGGTGCACCGGGACTGCGAACCACTTTTGCCGATTCGGGGTCTACGGCACTGGCCGTACCTTTATAGGCTGTGGACGAGGGGTCCGGATCCTTGGGGGCGGCATGAGCTGTCAGTGCGCCGAAGGACGCAACAACCACTGCCAGTGCCAGAGGTTTGAAAAACAGGTTGGTTACTCTCATCAGGTTCTCTCCTTGGATTTAAGAGTGCCTCTAGGTTTCTCTTCTTTAACCTGATGAACATTGATTAATGTCATATGTATGATTTTTGTCTGGCGTCTACCCAAACAGGGGTATGCACAAAGAATTCTGGCATTACAGTTTCCTTTTAACCAATATCAAGGATGGGGTTTATAAGGGGCGTCACGATGTCGGTAACACTGGGGAGGACGGGGCGTTTGAACACTTTCTGGCTGGAAGTACAAAAGCGAAAGCTAGTTGCCATTGCGCTGTTTTTCGGGCTACTCGCAGCCCCCGGAACACTTCTTGGCAGCGACGGCAGTGACCAGCCTGTTGATGAGCCCTATCTGTCCAACCTGGTCGTTCAGGACTGCGGTTCCTGCCACGGCCTGACTCTTCGTGGTGGTCTCGGCCCGCCATTACGGCCGGAGAACCTCGACCATCTGCCAGTCGACGCCATCGCAGCGATTATCCGCGAAGGTGTTCCGGGCTCCGCCATGCCGCCCTGGAAGCCCCTGCTGGCTCCTGAGGAAATTCACTGGATCAGCCGGCAACTGAAATCCGGAGCGCTGATTTCGCCCTGAGGGGCGACCTGGAGGAATAATCAATCATGGAGCTGACATTCAAGGTGCCCGCTAATCTGATACTTGCTGTGCTTTTGGTTGTGGGCCTGAGTGGCTGCCAGAGCCTTTCCGGAACAGATGCCCGGCCTGAACTCATGGGCACCGGCGACCTTGGTCTGATCGTCGAGCGGGCGACCGGGTCGGTGCTGGTTATCAATACCACCCGTCATGAGGTACTGGGGCGTATCGAGGGGCTGGGAGACCTTTCCCATGCTTCAGTAGTCTATTCCCGGGATGCCCGTTACGGCTTCGTGTTCGGTCGGGATGGTGGCCTTACCAAGGTGGACCTTTTGACCCGATCCGTTGTTGCCCGTGTTATTCAGTCCGGTAACAGTATCGGTGGTGCCATCTCCCAAAACGGTCGCTACGTGGCAGTGTCCAATTATGAGCCGGGCGGAGTGAAGGTATTCGACAGCCAGACTCTGGAGCTGGTGGCAGATGTACCCGCCATTTTCACCAGCGGAGATGGCGAGCAGGGCCAGTCCAAAACCGTCGGCCTGGTGGATGCCCCGGGGAACCTGTTTGTGTTCAGTCTGTTCGAGGCCGGCGAGATCTGGACTCTGGACATGAGCAATGACACGGCGGAAATTACTCGTTTTCAGGCGGGCAAATCACCCTACGACGCCCTGATCACCCCGGACGGTCGTTACTACATCGCCGGCCTGTTCGGTGAGGACGGGCTGTCACTGCTGGATCTCTGGAATCCGGACCAGGGAGTGACGGAAATTCTGGGAAATTACGGCCGGGGTGAGCAGCAACTGCCAGTTTATAAGATGCCTCACCTGGAAGGCTGGGCCATCGCCGATGGACGCGCTTTCGTTCCCGCGGTTGGTCACCATCAGGTGCTCGTGGCTGATATGAACGATTGGTCGCTGACCGACCGGATTCCTGTGCAGGGCCAACCGGTGTTCGTGATGGCCAGCCCCGATAATCGCAGGATCTGGGTAAGCTTTGCCCATCCCCAGAACGATGTGATACAGGTAATTGATTCACAAAGCCGGGAAATTATCCGCACTCTGGAGCCGGGCGAGGCAGTATTGCACATGGAGTTCGCGCCCCGGGGCGAGGAGGTTTGGGTGTCCGCCCGGGACAGCAACCGGGTAACTGTTTATAACACCCGCACACTGGAGCCGGTGGCACAGATCAGCGCGGAAAAGCCCAGTGGTATTTTCTTCACCAGCCGGGCTCATGCACTCGGTTTGTAAGCCAGGGCTGGCGCTCTGTATCGTGGTGCTGGCGGGTATCCTGTCAGGCGCGCACGCCAGTGCCGACGAAACCCCGGTTCAGATCGGGATTGAGCCGGCGGCCAATGTCACCGGCGTGGCAGCCCGCTACCGGTTGATGCAGTTTCTCCGGGCTCAGGGATGCAATGCGGATATCCGGCTCGACGTCACAGCATCGGACCTGGCGCTGGCGTTTGTTACGGGCACTCCGGATGATTTCGCAGCGGCGCCGGTGCTGGCAGCGGTGAACCGTAATGGCCATCTTCCGGTCCCGGTTTGGGTGACGCGAAGACCGGCGGGTGTGAGAAGCATTAGTGAGCTGCACGGGCGTGACCTCGCAACGGTTGCGGGCAGGGACCCCTTGGGCGCGGATCTGCCACTGGCCGCTCTGAAGAATGAAGGCGTTACGCCGGAGCCCGGGCAGTTCTATGAAGCCGGTGACTTCAGTTCAGCGCTGGGTTTATTGCTGCACAACAACACCCACGCTGCCGTTTCGGAGCTGGGGTTTATTAAGCCTTTTCTGGCCAGGAACAGCCTGGTGGTGAGCTGGCACGGTGAGCCGGTCAACGCTGCCGGCTGGTACCGCCAGGCTGGCTGGGGCAGGGCAGTCACGGCCTGTGAAAAGGCATTGGTCAGAACACAGCGGGCAGACGATCCCCAGATGTTCAGGATCTTCCCCGAATGGGTATATGGCTTTGCCGTGCCCAACAGTCAGTATTCAGAGGATGTAACTCAATGACGTTTTACCAACCGGTTGGCAACGAGATTGGATTGTTTCAAGCCGCCGCAGATAACGGCCTTCCCGTTCTCATCAAGGGCCCGACCGGCTGCGGCAAGACCCGCTTTGTCCGTTTCATGGCGGAAAAACTCGGGCGCCCGGTTTACACCGTAGCCTGCCATGACGATCTTACCGCTGCTGACCTCGTGGGCCGACACCTGATAGGTCCTGATGGAACCTACTGGCAGGACGGGCCTTTGACACGGGCGGTTCGCGAAGGCGGTATCTGCTACCTTGATGAGGTGGTGGAAGCCCGCAAGGACACCACCGTGGTTCTGCACCCGCTGGCGGACGATCGTCGGGAATTGCCGATTGAGCGAACCGGCGAGGTGCTGACAGCGGCGCCCGGGTTCATGCTTGTGGTGTCGTACAATCCCGGCTATCAGAGCCTTCTGAAGGGCATGAAACCCAGCACCCGTCAGCGCTTTGTATCTCTGAGTTTCGATTACCCCGAGGCGGCCGCCGAACAGGCCATCGTGATCGAGGAATCCGGTTCCGACCGGGAAATGGCGGAACAACTGGTTAATCTCGCCCGCTCCATTCGTAACCTGAAGGACCATGATCTGGAGGAGGCGGCATCGACACGTCTTCTGATTCACACCGCTCACCTGGTTCGCGCCGGTGTGCCGGTTACTGAGGCTTGTCGGGCCGGAATGATAGAGCCGTTGACCGATGACGAAGCAACCGTCAGCGCACTTATGGAGGTGGTGTATGCCGTATTCCGGAAGTCAGATGAAAACCAGTAGCGGTGCTGTGGTGCCTGTCGCCTGGTATCTGTTGAATCTGTTGTTACTGCCGTTTGTCGGGTTTGCTGCTTTGCTCTGGGTCTATCTCCGTTCGGAGAATGCGTCCTCCTTGCGGAAGCTGCATGCCAAAGCGGCGGTCTGCATGTCGTTACTGGGAGCGGCGCTTATAGGGGGCGGCGTGGCTGTGTTCTGGCTGGTATTCGGCAACACCGGTAACTTCTGGATCAGTGCTATTGTCTGGTCCATCGTTCTGCACACTTCGTTTGTACTTTGGGGAATGATTGCGCTGGCCCAGGCGATCGGCGATAAGCCGCCGTACTTTCCGCGACGTTTTTGCTGAATTTGTTAGCTTAGGTGGAAGTCGTGGTCGGGGCAGGCTTGTCAGTGGATTCCGCGGATTGCTGCCAAGGCAGCGACAATGACTGCGGCCCAGCCTTGCGAAGCTAGTCTCCAGCCCCAAGGTGCGTGTCGCATTTCCATGAAATGATCGACCAGCAGCACGGCTTTCACGAGTATCAGCGCAAACGCCAGCCACACCAGAACGGAAGCATCAGCGCCTGCCTGCATGGCAATCACTGGCGTCATGGTGCAAACCATCAATGCGATGTAGACAGCAAGCATCGGGCCTCCTCAGGCAAGAACGTACAGCATCGGGAACAACACCAGCCACACCAGATCGACCATATGCCAATAGGAGGCACCGGACTCCATGCCGTTCATGTCGTCACCGTTGTAGTCTCCGTTTTTCACCTTTACCGCCAGAACCACCAGGATTATCTGGCCCAGTAGTACGTGCATGAAGTGGAAGAAGGTGAGGAAGAAATAGAACATGAAAAAGGTGTCGGTACCCAGGTTGTAGCCTTTGCCATAAAGGTCCACGTATTCCCAGACCTTGCCGAAGCTGTAGATGCACGAAGCCGCAATTGCTGCCCACAGTAGCGGTGCGACACCGGCCTGGCGGTAGCGCAGGCGGTGGACGGCGACGGCTACCAGGTAGCTGGCAGTGATCAAACCGATGGTATTGATCAGGCCGGTCCAGGGATGCAATACCTGCCGGCCAGTATTGAAGGTATCCGGATCAAGGCTGCGGGCAACGCCGAAGCCGATGAACAGGATGCCGAATACTGCCAGTTCCGCGAAAATGAAGAACCAGACAGCGAGATCGCCGGGCAGGTGATGGCGTGTCGGGGCTGATGTCTCCATGAGTGTCAGCGGGTCAGGTTCATGTAGAGTTTGGGTAGTTGCAGGGGCAGCTGGGTCGGGTCCTTGATGACCACGAAATGGTTGCTGCCAAAGACATAGGGCAGGTACTCATTGGCGTCGTCGTCAATGGTGACGCAAAAGGGCGTCAGTCCGGCCTTATGGGCTTCCTGGACAGCCATGCGGGTGTCTTCCACGCCGTAGCGGCCTTCGTACAGATCCAGGTCGTTGGGTTTGCCATCGGTGAGCAGGAGCAGGATTTTCTGGTGTTCGTGGCGCCCCTTCAGCAGGTTTGTTGCCTGGCGGATAGCGGCGCCCATGCGCGTGTAGTAACCCGGTTCCAGTGCCTGTATGCGGCCACGGCTGACGTCGTTGTAAGGCTCGTCGAACGATTTTATGTGGTGAAACCGGATATGGTCCCGTCGACGTGACGAGAATGCGAATATCGCAAAAGGATCGCGGCTGGCCTGGAGTGCTTCGCTGAGTAGCTGTAAGCCATCCCGGGCAATATCGATCACACGCTGGCTGTTGTTGATAAAAGTATCGGTGGACATGGAAATGTCCGCCAGGATCAGGCAGGCCAGATCACGCTGGTTCTGTTTGCAGCGGCGAAACAGCTTCTGGTTGATTTCGCCGGTGCCTTTGCGATGCTGGACTTCCCGCTCCATGCAGGCGTCCAGGTCCAGTTCTTCGCCTTCGGTCTGCCGGCGCTCCCATTGTCGCAGGGGTTTCAGTGCGTGGAACTGGCGGCGTAACCGCATGGCAGACCTGGACAAGTGGTCTGGCAGCCCGGTCGGCATCGAATCCTTGCTCAGCATGGGTTGCAGACAACAGAACTTTTCCCGGTAACTCCTGCTGCGCCAGTCCCATTCCGGCAAGTGAATGCCCGGGCCCAGATACAGGTCGTCGTTTTCTTCCGATGGCAGGTCCAGGTCGAACTTGATGGCGGAAGAGGCTTCCCTGCGGTCCTTGGAGACAGAAATCATGTCCATGTCATCCGCCACTGAGTCGGCGTCGTCTTCCTCTGTGTCGTCACCGGCCCGGTCCACGGGAATGAATTCGCTCCACGAGAACAGGCTTTCCAGGCGAAACAGCATCAGGCCCTGATCTTTATCGAATGCGTCCACCCGCTCGGCGCGGCGGCGCTTGCGCTTCTTCGCGAGGCCGCCAGGCGTTGATGTCAGGTTATCGTCGCCGATGATCTGGCCGGTTACCTTGCCCAAAGCGACAGTAGGATATAGCCAGATCACAACCGGCCAGGGGTCTGATTCTGCCGGCGGCAGTGTCTCTACGCTTCCGGGGAAGATCAGCGCCTGGCGAATGGCCTTCTCGCGGTGACTTTCCGCCGGGGGTAAACTCTCCGGATCCGGACGCCATTGCAGTGTATGGCGCACCAGTCGCTGATAGACCGGTTCCATTCCAGGCCATTTGGCCAGCAGGGCCTGAACCATGGCCTGGTTGCCGGTCAGCCAGTCAGCGTCGGTGAGCTCGCCGTGGGAGGCCAGTGCTGCAAGCCAGAGGTACAGATCCCGATTGACCTGTTTCGAGGGAAACAGCGCCAGGCGTTCCGGCAACCGCAGGCTCTGTTCATCCCGCCAGGCCAGCTCGAATTTTTTGTGGGTACCTGCCAGTTTCTGCAAAAACCGGCGCCGTGTACGGAAATGGCGGGGCTCTGCGGTCACCAGGCTTAATGCCGGGTCACCACCCATGGCACGGAACAACACACCCAGGGTGCGGGCTTCATCCTTGAGATGGACCGCATGCTCCGGGAACTCGCCCATAGCCTGGCGAGTGATGTATTCATGCCATTTGAAGCCTACCCACTCTTCCATTCTAGCTCTCCTTCCATTTCAACTCTTTTTCCATTTCAGACACCCGGATTCAGGCGCTTTTGCGTCGTGGAGATGGGTCAACCTGGCGCACCGGAATCAGCACCGTCTGTTTGCCAGGCTCGCCCGGTTCCCAGCTCAGCAGGGAGCCCTCCGGGTTATCCTTCTGTACCTCCCGGCAAGCGCTGACGCATTGCAGGCATTGGGTACAGGTGAACTTGGCCCGTTTATGGCTTCGGGTTGGCAGGCGCATGGGGCACGCCTCGTCGCAGGCTTTGGTGCAGTCGCGACAGGCGGCGGCGCGCTTGGCGTCAAACGTGACCACCCGGCCTCGACCGTTGGTCATCCAGGCAATGCTTTGCACAACCCCGAAGGCACAGCCGTATTTGCAGAACAGATGCCGGGCAAACAGGAAGTCCAGGGTGAACAGTGATGTAGCCACCACAAGGAAAATCGCCGGATACAGGGTCAGATTGCCAGTGACAAGATCGGTATACAGGGGGATCGGTGGCAACAGGTAAGACAGCATGGCCAGTGCCCAGGAAAAACCGATCAGCGCACATGCCAGTGTCAGCCCGACCCAGTGCAGCGCTTTGCCCCTCCGGCCTTTCCGGAGTGCTTCGTAAAGAGTCGGCCGGCCGGTAATTCGGGTCATCAGATGATTGATGGTTTCCACTACAGAGAAATGCGGGCATAACCAGCCGCAGTATATTCGTCCCCACTTCCAGGCAATCCAGAGCACAAGGGGAACGAGCAGGGTGATTGGCAGCACGAACCAGAACAGGATCTGCCCGGCCACTTCGGCCGGTGAGCTCTGGGTGACCCAGGCCAGTTCGAGATTGAAAGACAGGGGAAATCCGAAAAGTACGAAATGGGTTTCGGTCAGATCATATCGGAAAATGTTGAGGACCGGCGCAAGCAGAAACAGAGCGAAGAAAGCGGTGCGTGTCAGCAATCGTTTCGTCTGAAGGGTGTCTTTTTTCGGGAGCTTCTGCTCATGCACGGTAAACATCCGTTAAGGGTTAGGCAGGCCGGAGCGAATGGCCCCGGCCTGCGAGTGTTACGCGTCCTGCGGAGCAGGGCCGCGGACTTCTTCGGCCGGGGCGGCCTGCCCCTTGATGAAGAAGCTACCAAGGTAAACAATCAGGCCGGCCATGAAGAAGGTACCTGCGACAGTGCGCATCCAGTAAAACAGAGAAATGTTGTCCTGGGTGGCCATGAACGACAGTGCTTCTCCACTTTCCGGAATTCGCTGCAGCCACACCTGCAGTACGCCGGCCGCTGTCAGGAACAGGGTGATGAACACCATGGAAACCGTCATCAGCCAGAATCCCCACATCTCGACGATCTGTGCGGTATTGCTGTTGCCGTAGGGACGGCCGCGAAGAATCGGTACAGCGTAGGAAATAATGGTCAGCACAATCATTACATAGGCGCCGTAGAAGGCCATGTGGCCGTGGGCCGCGGTAATCTGACTGCCGTGCGTGTAATAGTTTACCGGTGCCAGGGTGTGCAGGAAGCCCCACACGCCAGCTCCCAGGAACGCCATCACGGCAGTCCCCATTGCCCACAGCAGGGCAGCCTTGTTGGGGTGATTGCGCCGTCGCCGGTTAATCATGTTAAAGGCGAAGATCACCATCATGAAGAACGGCAGAGGCTCCAGGGCAGAGAATACGGAACCCAGCCACAGCCAGTACTCCGGCGGCCCGATCCAGAAGAAGTGGTGGCCGGTGCCGATGATGCCGGTAATCAGTGCCATGGCAATGATCACGTACAGCCACTTCTCGATAACTTCCCGGTCCACACCGGTCAGTTTGATCAGAACGTAGGCCAGGATGGCACCCATAATCAGTTCCCAGACGCCTTCAACCCAGAGGTGTACCACGAACCACCAGAAGTACTTGTCCTGAGCCAGGTTGCCCGGGTTGTAGAAAGAAAACATCCACAGCACGGCCAGGCCGATAAGGCCGGTAATCAATACAATATTGACGACGGTTTTACGACCCTTCAGGGCTGTCATCATGATGTTGTAGAGAAAACCGACGACCACGAGCGCTATACCGATCTTGGTTATGGTGGGCTGCTCAAGGAACTCCCTACCCATTGTTGGCAGCAGTTTATTCAGTGTGACATCGGCCAGGGTGGCGTAGTCCACAAACAGATAGCCCAGAATGGTCAAGGTGCCGGCCGCCGCGAAAACCCAGAACAGAATCCACGCAAGCAGCGGGCTGTGTAGCTCGGTTTGCGCCTCTTCCGGTACCATGTAATAGGTTGCTCCCATAAAGCCGAACAGCAACCAGACGATCAGCAGGTTGGTATGAACCATGCGCGCGACGTTGAACGGTATTTCCGGAAACAGGAAATCACCGACCACGTACTGAAGGCCCAAAATCAGGCCAAATACTATCTGCCCGACAAAAAGAATCAGGGCAAAAATGAAGTAGGGCATTGCTACCCTTTGCGATTCGTATTTCATGTAGGTTCCCTCAGCCTTCGATGTTGGGCGGCCAGTCGTTATCGTCGATCTTCGATGTCCACTCCAGGAAGGCAGAGAGGTCATCAATCTCTTTATCTGTCAGATTGAAGTTGGGCATTTGCCTGCGCCCCGGCACATTGGTGGGCATGGCGTTCATCCAGGCGTTCATATACGCCCTGAACGTCTCGCTGTCACCACCACCGCGGCGGTCGAATACATTGGCAAGCTCCGGTGCAAAGTACGCACCTTCACCCATCAGGGAGTGGCAACCCACACAGTTGTTGTTCTCCCAGACATGCTTGCCGCGCACCACCTGGTCAGTGAGTTGGTCGCGGTTATCCCGTTCGGGCATTGCCCGAACCTGAGTGTCAAAAGTCAGTGCCAGAAACAACAGGACGAAGAATGCACTTCCCCCCAGATAAATGTTCCTGGCCATGCTTTTGGTAAAGCGCTCGGCCATGGGTCTCTCTCCTTGGTCTTTGTGAAATACCTGACTGCCCTGCTAGGATATAAAGATTCATCCATAATACTGTTGATCATTGTCAAGCATGGCCGGATATTTCACCATTGCGCCAGGGAGTTACCTCCGGAGGGGTAGGTGATAGACTCCCGCACCTATCGCTGGAAGTTTTCCCTTGCCTCATGGAGCCCCGATGGCCGCAGCCCTTGCCCTTTTCTTCAAGCTTATTCCACTTTATGTAACGGTCGCCCTGGGCTGGTTTGCCGGTCGCTATCTTGAGGCCAGCGGCCGTCATATCGCCGGCATCATGCTTTATATCGTGACACCATCGGTGGTGTTCTCAGGGGTGATGGCCGCACCGCTTTCTCCGGAAGTCATCCTGTTGCCCTTTCTGGTATTCGGCATCTCGTCCGTTCTGGGAATTGTGCAGTTAAAGCTGGCAAAGAGGGTGCTCACTGACGGCAGTGCCAACATCATTCCCCTGTGTGTGGGCTCCGGGAATACCGGGTACTTCGGGGTGCCAGTAGCCTTGTTGCTGTTCGGGGAAGAAGGCCTTGGGCTCTACATTGTGTGCATGCTGGGCACCACACTGTTTGAGAACTCCGTGGGTTTCTATCTGGCGGCAAGAGGACGCTACAGCATCAAGGATTCGGTCTGGCGGGTGCTGAAGCTTCCCTCTGTGTACGCCTTCCTGGCGGCGGTTTTCCTGAACCTCGCGGGCATCGGAATTCCGGATATCTTCGTGCCACTGTTCGATAACCTGCGCGGCGCCTACAGCATTCTGGGCATGATGATTATCGGTATGAGCATCACCAGCTTTCGTGGCCTGGCGGGCAATGTCCGTTTCACCGCCCTGGCGTTCTTCGGGAAGTTCGTTGTCTGGCCCTTGGTTGCCATCGTGTTCTGGTGGGTTGATGCAACGCTTCTGGGCATATATGAACCGGCGGTACACAAGGCCATGTTCCTGATCTCAATCACCCCGATTGCCGCCAATACCGTGGTTATCGCCACGTTGCTGGATACTTCGCCAAGGCAGGCCGCGGGCACCGTTTTGCTGACCACGCTGTTCGCCCTGGCTTTTATCCCGGTGATGATTTCGCTGGCGTTCTAGTGTCGGGTTACTAGCGGCTGCTCGAGGGCGTCGCCGTCGGTTCCGCTTCGCTGGCCCTGGCTTCTGCGATATCGCTCCGGGCATGGCGCACCACACTGATACCGGCCGTTATAGCCAGCGTGCCCATGATGGCGGCTACAATCAGGTCTGGCCAGGCTGTCCCGGTGCCGAACACACCAAGGGCGGCTACCATAACAGCGATGTTGCTGATGGCATCGTTGCGGCTGCATAGCCAGACAGACCGCATGTCGGAATCGCCTTCACGGAATTTGAACAGCATGGCGGCCACGCTCATGTTGGCAGCAAGCGCCAGCAGGCCGACGGCTCCCATGGTCAGGGGCTCCGGGGTAATGCCCGCCTGAACCACCCAGACGGCACGGGCCCATACCACCAGGCCAAACACTGTCATGGTGATGCCCTTGACCATGGCTGCGCGACCGCGCCAGAGCATACCCATGGAGAGGACCGTGAGAGACAGAACGTAGTTGGCGCTGTCGCCGAAGAAATCGATGGCATCCGCCATCAGAGAGACCGAGCCGGATGACAGGCTGGCGATGCCTTCCACCACGAACATGGCCAGGTTCACCCACAAGGCAATCCATAACGCTTTACGAAAGCCCGGGGCAGGGGATTTGGGTTCGGGGGCGGAGCAACTGCACGCCATAAAGACCTCCTTGGTTCAGATGATCTTATTGAAAACCCTGTAGTAGCTACAGGGTCAACAGTTGCTGCAGAAATTTTTGAGATTCGTCAGTTCTGGCGAGTCCCATGGGTGCGGGGAACGTGGTTGTGGCGGTCTTCGGGCTCTGGAGTCTCCAGCTCCGTGCTAAGCCCGCCAAGAATGCCGCATTCGCGCACAGTGCGCCCATCGGTACAGGCTTTTTGAAGCTGCTCGAGAGTTTCTTCAAGGCTCGCCAGCTCCTTCAGCCGTTCGCGCACGTGATTCAGATGGCGAGCCAGCAAGGCATCGACTTCGCTGCAATCCGCTTCCGGTTGCTCGGCCAGCCGGATCAGCTCGCGGATCTCGTCCTGGGCCATGTCCAGGTTGCGACAGCGTTTGATAAAGAGAAGGCGTTCCAGATGGGCGTTGCGATACGAGCGGTAGCCGCTGGCGTCCCTGTCCGGTTCCGGTAGCAAACCGATTTTTTCATAGTAGCGGATGGTTTCAACAGGAATGGCCGTTGTCTTTGCGAGTTCACCGATCTTCACTGCCTGATACCCCCGGTAGTACCCGGAAAATGGACCGTTGCCTTGAATCCTCCGGTCGAGCCGGAGCTGAAATTCAGGGTACCACCATAGCGGTCTGTAATCTCCCGCACGATGGCCAGCCCCAGGCCATGCCCCGGCGTTTGTTCATCCAGACGCAGCCCGCGGGTGCCGAGGGTGTCCAGCGCGTCGGGAGGAATTCCGGGGCCATCGTCCTCAACGGTGATGGCAAATCCTTTCCCATCCTCGTGCAGACCAAGTTCCACGAACCTGGCGGACCACTTGCCGGCATTGTCCAGAAGGTTGCCCAGAACCTCATTCAAGTCGTGCTCTTCGATGGGCCAGCGGCGACGCTTCTCTGGCGGAGGAGGTGGTATCCACGCTGAATCCCGCCTTTCCAGTTGGCTGGTCAGCCCGTCCGCAAGCAGCCGGTCATCTTCGACGAGCAGTAAACGCATGTGTGTCCCCTTGCTGCAGGTATGGCAGACCGTGGGCGATTTCTTCGCGGAGTCTGGCGAGAAAGGTTTCATGGCAGCGTTGCGGGATCGGATGATGTGGGGCGATATGCGCATGATGAAAGCGGATATCGAAGATGTGCAGGGTTTCACCGCGCTGATCAACGGCATCAAGTATGAGGACGCCGATCCCATCGTCCTGCAGTATGGCGAGCGGGTCCGCTTCAAGTTCGTCAACGAAAATTTCGGCTCCGCGACTTCCTGAGGCCCTTGTGCGCTCGAAGATTGAGCGGCAACCATCTCGGCCTCCGCGTCGGCGGCGGCTTCCTCGGCCAGCTGTTCCTTGATTTCACCCATTTCGGTCAATCCCAGCAAGCGACCGGCTCCGGTCGGATCGAGCGCGTACTCCGCGGGCATCACAACGGTAACCAGCAGTACCAGCGCCCCTTGTCGCCCTGGGCGACGGCATGGGCCAACGCATCCGCGCTGAGACCGAGCAGGCCCAGTGTCAGGAATATCCAGAAAAAACGGTTTCCGCCGGCAGCAACCCGCGCCCAGTGGCGAGGTTTGCCAAGCAAAGTTGACAGCATAGTAACTCCGTAGAATGGGTTCTCGTTCAGCTGCTAAGGCAGCATTGCTCAGACAATCCTGTAGAGCTTCGGCGGGCGGTCGAGCCGGTAACGAAAACTGCGGGGATTCTCTCCAGCAAAGGGAACAGGGCGCCGGAGTGAAGGTGTCAGGTTGGAGAATACCGGCATTTTCAACCGGTCTGCAGACTCGTGGGAGTGGTTGCCAGAGTCATGATGAGAGTGGCGGTCTTGATGGTCGTAATCATAAAAACCAGCTTTCGAACAAAGGCTCTGCGCGTGCACTAACCCGCAAGAGGGTATTGGAATAGTTTGTGAAGAGAGAATACCATTTCGGTTCGGTTTTGCAGGAATTAAAACAAATAAATGTTTCCTGGCCAGAGGAAGTGTAAATGACATGGCTTATTACCAAATACGCGATAACCGCCGCGCTGGTGGTCCTGATCTCTGAGGTTGCCAAGCGCAGTGACAAACTGGGTGCATTGATTGCAGCCCTGCCCCTGGTAACCGTGCTGGCGATGATCTGGCTTTACGTTGAGCAGCAACCCCCAGAAAAAATCAGTAATCACGCCTGGTATACCTTCTGGTATGTGCTGCCCACCTCAGATGACACAGATCAACATGCGTGGACTTAAACGGATTACGCAGTCCTTTTTCAGCCTCAATTCAGTTTCATGGTCCTTACTGATGGTGATGCACAATGTTGCAGCCAATAAGGAGGATCTCATGAACAGATTAGGTCGTTTCGTTGCGTGTTCCGTGTTCGTCGCCTTGCCTGCCTTTGCTTTTGCTCAGGACAACTCCGGGCAAATGCCAGGTGCTGGCATGATGAATCAGGAACAAGTGCAGCAGATGAATGAAAACATGGCACGCATGCAGGCCATGATGCAGGAAATGCGAAACGCCGACTCCAACGCTGAACGCCAGAGACTGCGCGAGCAACACATGGAATACATGCAGGAGCACATGCAGATGATGCGTGGCGGCATGATGGGCCCCGGGATGATGGGCCAGGGCATGATGGGCAATGGTCAGGGAATGATGGGTAATGGCCAGGGCATGATGAACAACCAGGGCATGATGAACAATCAAGGCCAGGGTAAAAAGCAGTCTGGCCATGCCCAGGGCAACCGTTCTGGTGGTCCGGGGATGGACAACGAGCAGCGCCTGGAAATGATGGAAAACCGGATGAACCAGATGCAGATGATGATGGAGCAAATGCTGGAGCATCAGCGGCAACTGAACCGCAACTGATGCGGGTAAGCGGTCTAGTCGAACAGTGACAGCTGATCGGATTGCTGCTTCGATGGCACGCGGGGGCGTTTCTGAACAGGTCCCTTGCGACTGCCGTGTCGTAGCAGCACCCGATCTGTTTCTGTCTTGCTAACACGCTGCTTGCGAAAGTCGCCAACCGCCTTACGGGCAACCCGGGCCGCCTGTTCATGATCGCACACCGGCGAGATGTAGGTGTTGCCGCCGTAACGCTCTTTCTGGGCCGGTGTCATTAACCAGGGGGTGTGGATCATTTCACTGGGCACGCCAGCCAGCTCGGGTATCCAGCGCCGGATGAACTCGCCATCGGGGTCCAGTTTCCGGCTTTGCAACACCGGGTTGTAGATTCGTAGGGCATTGATGCCGGTCAGGCCGGACTGCATCTGGGTCTGGGAGTAGTGAATGCCAGGCTCAAAATCGGTAAACAGCCGGGCCAGGTGAAGGGCGGGATCGCGCCAGTGCAGCCACAGCTGATAACTGGCGATTGCCATCAGCATGGCCCGCATCCGGAAGTTGATCCAGCCCGAATGATTAAGTGCACGCATGCTGGCATCCACCAGGGGCCAGCCCGTCTGGCCTTCCTGCCAACGCTGCAGGCGTTCGGTATCATTGGGCCCGGTTTTTAGCGCCTCCATTTCCCGGTGCATGGCCCGGAATTCCAGCTCCGGTTCGTCCTCCAGTTTCTGGATGAAATGGCAGTGCCAGTGCAATCGCGACCGGAAACTGGTCAGGCTTTTCTTTTTCCGGGGCAGGGTGTTGCGGTGATTGCCGGTGGCCTTGGCCTCCTGGTAAATCTCCCGCAGGCTGACGGTGCCGTAGGCAATGTGCGGGCTGAGGCGCGAGCAGGCCCTGACCGCAGTATTCGGGCTGGAGATGTTGTACTGGTAGCCGACGCAGCGGCGGTCGAGGAAAGAAGCGAGCAGTTTTTCTCCTCGGGTGCTGCCTCCGGCCTGACGGTCCGGGCAGCTATCAGGCAGTGTGAAGTCCCGGCTGTCGTAGCCACTGGCATCGCCCTCGATGCCTTTCATTTCCGGTATTCTTGCTGGGGCCTCTAGCAACGGCTGACGCATCAGCTCGGTCCAGGCTCTGTCCCAGACATTCCGGTCGCCCAAGCGGCGAACCACACCGAACTGGTTCCACTCGCGGAATTCCACCTGGTTTTCCGAGCACCAGCCAATGACTGCCTTGTCTCGCTCGAAGGTCCAGTGCCCGCCGGTTTCCTGGTGGCAGAACACGCGTTTGACGTCTTGCCTGGCCTGAAGCTGTTTCAGCGTATCAATCACCGACCCTCTCATCACCAGGAGCCGGCTGCCGGCCTTTCGCAACTGCCGGTCAAGATCGTCCAGGGAGTCTCTGATAAACGCCCATTGACGGCCGCTGGTGTCCGGCAGTTGCCAGTATTCGTCCTCGATCACATACAGCGGTATGACCGGTTCGCCCAGGCTGGCCGCTGCCACCAGGGGGGCATGATCCCGGGTACGCAGGTCGCGCTTGAACCACACCACGGTGGTCATGAGAGTGCGTTCCGCTCGCGCCGGCAACGTTCGCTGCAGTAGCGAACATTTTCCCAGTCCTTCGCCCATTTTTTGCGCCAGGCAAACGGGCGCTGGCAGACCGGGCAGGTTTTCTCCGGGAGATTGAGTTTCTTATGGGGCACCAGTGTCTTCCATTCGGGATGTAGGGCTTTCTACGTCTGCTCCGCAGGGCGGGATCAGCGCCCGAGGCGGCGACAGGTATGGGTATCAGGAGCGTGATCCCTGTGCCAGCTGGGCCAGATCTTCACTGATCTGCTCTGGCGACAGTCCGGGTCGCAGGAGCAGCCGGGCGTTGCCGTCGCGATCGAAAACGTAAACGGCGCTGCTGTGTGAAACGTTGTAGTTGCCGCTGGCGTCGGGTTCGTCGTAACCGAAGGTGGTCCGGTAGCGTTTGGCGAGTTTTCGAAGCGCGGGTTCTTCTGCAGTCAGGCCAACGACCCGATCGCCGAAGAAATTCACGTAACTGGCCAGGCGTTCCGGGGTATCCCTGCGCGGGTCAACGCTTACGAACAGGGTGGTGACGTCGTCCCGATACTTTTCGGGAAGTTGCTGAACCGAGCGGCGCAGATCAGTCAGCGTGGTCGGGCAGACATCCGGGCAGGAGGTGAAGCCGAAATACACCAGGCGGATGTTGCCCTGCGAGTCTGCGGGAGTGACAGTGTTTCCGTCGGTGCCCTGGAGCTGGAACTGGAGCCTGGGCATCAGGCCCGAGATGTCCTTGCCATGCCAGCTTTCCTCATTCCCGGCACAGCCGGCGAGCATCAGGGCAACGAAAACAGGCCATAGTGGCAGCGTTCTGTTCATGCGTTTCCTCCTGCCATCGAGCGGCTTTTGGGGAATTTGCCATCTTCATGCATGGCCCGGCGGAGCACAATCAGGATGCCAATGATGCTCATCATGGCCGGGGGAATCCAGGTCAGCAGACCGCCCAGTAACTGGTCGGTTTCCGGGGGCATGGGCCAGGCCCGGCCGCAGACTTCGTAGACGTCATAAACCATGCCGCGGGAAAACACGATCCAGGCCCCGAGAATCATCTGGGGGATCGCCACCAGCGCCAGCAGGAGTATACGTTTGCCGTAGCCCAGGGCACTGGTGATGGCCGGGGAGCGGGGATCGAAGATCAGCCACCAGAACAGCAGGCCGTCCAGCAGCATGCTCCAGTTCATGATCCAGTACAGCTGCCGGCTGAGCATGGCGTCAAAATGGATGGACGGCCTAAATCCAGCCCAGCGGCTGCAGCCAGTAGCGAACAGAAAGTGAGATCTTCTGGTACCAGAATCGCATCACGGGCAGTGGATTGGACAGCGCAATCAGGCTCGGCCCCTAGTGGTGAAGAATCAGGTGCTGGCCCCGATGGACGAAAAACATGTACTGGGAGTAGTAATCAAATCGGGTCTGCATCACCGCGTAACAGAGCATGACCCCGAGCGTGAAAGTGATGATGCGGCCCGATCCCGGCCGGTCCTGCTCCGGCATCCTCAGTAGCCCGACACCATAAAACCCGAGCACCAGCATATAACTGAGCAGGGTCAGCGGTGAAAAATCATAGGGCAGCAGGTAGCTCGATACTGGCATGGATCAGACTCGATGCGTGCACGCATTGGAAACCGGGTTTATCTTTCTTGTCAGTACCGCCGAGTTTTGCCGGCCCGGCGGCGGATTTCAAGGCCGGCTTCAGGAAACTTCTGATGGAGGCGGAGCATGGCCCGATTCTGTGATTCCATTTCAGCGCCGTCAGTGCTGATTTTCGACTGGCACGGCACCCTGGTAGACACCCACGATGCCATGTTCAGTGCTATGGAAGACATGTTGCCGCAGTTGGAGGATCTGGGGCTGGTGGAGCGGCTGCTGCCGGAGGATAAATGCCGAACATCGGATGATGCCCGCCTGGTGCGTTACATCCGTATCTTCCGGCGCCTGCATCCGCGCATTCTGGCGGAGCGCCGGGTGTCGAGGACCGATATTTTCAACGCCATCTTCGGGGATGACAAAGAAGCCAAGCTGATCGCTCACAAGGCCTACAACGAGGCCTATCGCCGCTATTTCGGGCAGGTAAAACCGTTCCAGCCCGGCGCCTATGAGTATCTCTCCGCCCTGAAAGCCATGGGTATCCGGCTGGCGGTATCCACCAACCGGAACCGGGAGTTTCTGGATCGGGAATTACAGACGGTGGACGAAGGCCGATGGCGGAACCTGTTTGATGCCACGGTGTGTGCCGACGACGTAACCGAGTATAAACCCGATCCGGAGGTGATTCTCAAAGCGCTTGAAAAGCTCGGTCTGCCAGCGGATGAAACGGCCTGGTATGTCGGCGACAGCTACGTCGACATGCTCACCGCCAACAAGGCCGGCGTCTCGGGCGTGTTCTACAACGGCGCTTGCTGGGAATCCGGCCGGATCGACAGCTGGTTTTCGCACCGGGACGCGCCCGCGGCCATTCTGGACAGCTTTGAGGACCTCATGGACCTTTTAGCCCTGCTTGAGCGGAGCCAGCCGGAGGCCTTCGAACAAACGCCTGCCGAGGTTCGCCCCCGGCCGTTTCCGCCGCCACAGCGACCCGAGCCAAGAATTGAGCCGGACTGGCACCCGGCGGTGGTCAAGCTCATCCGTCCGGCAGTCATCCTGTTCGACTGGCACGCCACCCTGGTAGATACCCTCGACGCCATGTACCACGCGGTGGACGACATGCTGCCGGATTTCCACAAGCTGCAGCTTATGGACCGTATGGTGGCGCCGGAAGACAGCAAAACCCCGGAAGATGTGAAGCTGGTGGCCTACGTGCGGGAGTTTGCGAAGCTGCATCCGAAGGTGAAGGCAGACCGCAAGATTTCCCGAACCGATATCTTTGAGGTGTTGTTCGGGGATGACCAGGAAGCCAAGCAGATTGCCCACCAGGCGTTCAACCACCACTACCGGAAACACTACGGTACCGTGAAGGCGTTTGAGCCGAAGGTGCGCGAAGTTCTGGAAGGGTTACGGCGGCTGGGCATCCAGGTGGGTGTCATTACCAACCGGGACCGCGAGTTTTTCGAGCACGAACTGGCGGCGGTGGAGGATACCGGCTGGACGCATCTGTTTGATGTCGACGTCTGCGGCGACGATACACCCCTGCGCAAGCCCCACCCGGATCAACTGCTGCTGGCGGTCCAGAAACTGGATTACCCGCCCGACCCGAGTGTGTGGTACGTGGGCGATAGCACGACTGACGTTATTGCCGCCAAGCGCGCGGGCCTGACCTCGGTATTCTTCAACGGGGCCCAGTGGGATCTGCCCTGGCTGAACAAGATTTTTCCGGGTACCCACAAACACCCGGATAAGCCGGATGTGGTGGTCAATGACTTCTCGGAGTTCTGGGCCCTGGTGTTGGCCTGTGAAGTCGGACCGCCCTGAGCAAAAGATCAGGACGCCAAAGTTCTGACCTAGAGCTTTTCAATATTGGCGATCAGATTCTCCGCACGCTTGAGCAGCGCTTCCCGTTTCTCGGGCTTCTGCTTGTCCCAGTTCCGGTACATCATGCCCATACGCGGGTTTTTGGCAAAGTCGTCCCGATGGCGATCGATGAAATGCCAGTACAGGGCGTTGAACGGGCAGGCGTCATCTTCGGTGGCCTTGTTCACCTTATAATGACAGTTGGCGCAGTGGTCCGACATGCGCTGGATGTACTTGCCGCTGGCGGCATAGGGCTTTGAGCCCAGGTAGCCGCCATCGGCGTGCATCACCATGCCAAGCACGTTGGGCAGTTCCACCCAGTCGTAGGCATCGGCGTATACCGCAAGGTACCAGTCGCAGATCTCCTCCGGCTTGATGCCGGCCAGCAGCGCGAAGTTGCCGGTAACCATCAGCCGCTGAATATGGTGGGCGTACGCGTTGCGGCGGGTGGCATCAATGGCCTTGTGCATGCACCGCATTTTCGTGTCCCCGGTCCAGTAGAACCAGGGCAGGGCGCGGGTGTTGCCCAGACGGTTTTCTTTGGCATATCCCGGCATGTTCATCCAGTAAATGCCCCGCACGAATTCGCGCCATCCAAGGATCTGCCGTATAAAGCCCTCCACCGCGTTGATCGGCGCCCGCCCCGAATACCACGCCTGAGCTGCCGCTTCGCAAATGGCCAAAGGGTCCAGAAGCCCGGAATTGATATAGGGCGACAGGATGGAGTGAAACAGCCAGTCCTCGGTATCGGAAATCGCGTCCTGATAATCCCCGAAACAGGGCAGAGCGAAATCGATGAAGTGCTCAAGCGCAGCTTCTGCGTCCTCGGCCGTTACAGCAAAATGGAAATCGCCGGTGGTGCCGAAATGATCGCCGAAATGCTCGTCCACCAGACCGATCACATCCCGGGTAATGGCATCCGGCTCTATCCGGAATGGCGCCGGCGCCGGCGGTTTGCCGGTCCATTTCTTCCGGTTGTCCGCATCGAAGTTCCACTGCCCGCCCTCGGGCTCACCCTCAGATGTCATCAACAACCCGGTCTTGCGCCGCATCTCCCGGTAGAAGAATTCCATCCGCAGCTGCTTGCGGCCCTCTGCCCAGTCGGCAAACTCCTGTTTGGATGCAATAAACCGTGTATCCGGCCGGATCTCCACCGGCACCCCGAGGCGTTCGTGCCAGCCACTGATCTGCTCATGCAGTCGCCATTCGCCACACTCGGTGGTGATTACTTTTTCCGCATTGAGCCGCTTCACCTGTTCGCCAACCACGGCCTCAAGGCTCTGGTGTTGGTTGTCCGGATGATAGGCCTGGTAATGAACCTGCCAGCCATCGCTCTCCAGTTGCCGGGCAAAGTGACGCATGGCACTGAACAGCAGCACGATTTTCTTCTTGTGGTGGTTGGTGTAGCTGGCCTCGTCGTGTACCTCCGCCATTACCACCAGATCCCGGTCCCGGTCGGCGTTTTCGAGTGCGTTGATGTCTCTCGTTAATTGGTCGCCGAGGATCAGAATCAGGTTGGCCATGGTGAGGAGTTCTCCAGTCAGTATGCTGCGGGCTATGCCCACAAAGGGGTAAACCAAGTACGCCAAGAGCCCAAGGGTGGTTCAGTAACCGGACTGGTAAACTGAAACCATCAGTCACCTGACCCGAATCAAAAAACCAGTCAAAGGATTGCCCTAAAATGCCGGCAAATCCTGGATGCCCCCGTTTTACCCCAGAGCGCCTATTATGACCTCCACACCCGCACTCAAAGCCCAAGACTCAACACTGCCAGAATTCATCTGGGATGACGCCCTGATTCGCCGCTACGACCTCAGCGGCCCGAGATACACCTCCTATCCCACGGCCGTCGAATTCAACCAGAACTACCCGATTGAGGACATGGTCAAAGCCGCAGCTCGCAGCAAGGCCAGTGGCCGGCCGCTGTCGCTGTACACCCACCTGCCGTTCTGCGCGCACCTCTGCTACTACTGCGCCTGCAACAAGGTCATCACCAAAAAGCGTGACAAAGCCATGCCTTACGTAGAGCGGGTGCTGAAAGAGGCGGCCATTCAGTCAAAACTGTTCGGGGCCGACCGGCCAGTTACCCAGCTGCACTGGGGCGGCGGTACTCCCACGTTCCTGCCAAAAGATGTGATGGAACACCTGATGGCGGGTTACGGGGAGCTGTTCAACCTGCAAACCGGTGAAGAGCGGGATTACAGTGTGGAGATTGACCCGCGGGAAGTGGATCAGGATACCCTGCCAACCCTTTGGAACCTCGGCTTTAACCGGATCAGTCTGGGGGTACAGGATGTAAACCCGGAGGTTCAGAAAGCGGTCAACCGCATCCAGCCCCGGGCCATGACCGAAGCCGTGCTCAATGAGGCGCGGCGCATCGGCTTCCGTTCTATTAACCTGGACCTGATCTACGGCCTGCCGTACCAGACGCCGGAGAGCTTTGCGGAGACGCTGGAGGCGGTGATCGAGATGTCGCCGGACCGGCTCTCTGTGTTCAGCTATGCCCACCTGCCGGAGCGTTTCTATCCGCAGACCCGGATTCAGGGCGACACCCTGCCCAGCCCCCAGCAGAAGCTGGCCATCCTGCACAACACCATCAACCGCCTTCTGGAGGCCGGCTACGAATACATCGGTATGGACCACTTCGCCAAGCCGGATGACAGCCTGGCCGTTGCGCAACGGGAGGGACGCCTGCACCGGAATTTCCAGGGCTACACCACCCACTCCGAGTGCGATCTTGTGTCCCTGGGTGTTTCCGCCATTGGTCAGACCGACGACGCCTATTTCCAGAACAATCACGACCTGCCTTCCTGGGAAGCGGCCATCGATGCCGGCCAACTGGCGATCACCAAAGGCGTGAACCTGACCCGGGATGACCGCATCCGCCGCTGGGTGATCGGCCAGCTGATCTGCCAGTTCCGTCTGGATCGCCAGCTGTTCGCAGACGTCTGGAACGAAGATCTGAACCGTTATTTTGCCGATGAGCTCAGCCGTCTGAAGCCCATGGTTCAGGATGAGTTGATTGCTGATGATGGCAATGCCCTTCAGGTTCAGCCCGCCGGCCGGCTGCTAATCCGGGCCATCTGCCAGATCTTTGACCTGTACCGCAAAGAAGGTGCCAGCCAGCGGTTCTCCCGGATTATCTGACGGGAATAGCGAACTGGGGGTCAGAAGAAAGCTTTCTTCTGACCCCCAGTTATTTTCCAGAGTAAAAAAAGGGGCTGCCCGTTACCGGACAGCCCCTTTTTTCGTTTGCAGGTTTCAGCTGTAGGCCGGCACCTTGAACTCGTTGGCCAGGTCCTGCAGGACCCTGGCCAGCCGTGCCTGCTCGCCGGTCACCTGGGTGATTTCCTGGGAGCCGGTGAGGGTCAGGATCGCCGCTTCACTGACCGATTCCATATTGCCCGCCAGTTCCCGGGTAACCGCGACCTGCTCTTCGGAGGCGGTGACAATCTGGCTGGCCATATCGGAGATGCTGTTCACATCGGTCAGGATATCGGCGAAGGTCTGCTCCAGTTCTGATGCCTGCTCGCTGGTGGCGTTCGCCAGTTTGTGGCTTTCCACAATCGAACGGCTGGCACTGTCGGTAATGCTCTGGAACCCGTTGATAATGTCCTCAATCTGGGTCGTAGACTCGTGAGTCTGTTGTGCCAGGGTCCGGACTTCGTCGGCAACCACGGCAAACCCCCGGCCGTGCTCGCCTGCGCGGGCGGCTTCAATCGCAGCGTTCAACGCCAGCAGGTTGGTCTGGTCGGCAACCTTCCGGATTACGTCCACCACGTCGGCGATGGTTGAGCTGCGGTTCTCCAGTTCTTCGATTACCTCATTCACCGTCTGAACCGACTTCGCCAGGGAGCGAATACTCTTCACGCTGCCGTGCAGCACCTGCTCGCCACTGCGGCTTTTCTCCATGGCGCTGCGTGCGGCATCGGCCACCTGCTGGGTGTTCCGGGAGATTTCCTCGGAGGTGGCCGACATTTCTTCGGTGGCCGCAGCCACCTGCTCAATCTGTTGCTGCTGGTTTTTCACCTGGCTGGCGTTCTGGCCGGCCGTAGAGCTGGTCTCTTCCGTAGCAGTGGCCAGCTGGACGCTGGATTTGTCGATGTGGAGCAGGGCATTGCCAAAGCGTCCGAACAGGTCGTTAATGGCCTTGCCAATGGTGCCCACCTCATCATGGCTGGAGATTTCAATCTCGCGGGTCAGGTCCTTGTTGTCCATGGCAAACCGAACGCCATCAAGCAGGCGGCCGACCTGGAGATTGATGGCACGGATAATCACCAGCATCAGCACCAGTACAGCCAGAACGGCACCTGTGGAAATGCCGGAGGCCAGCCTCAGGTCGTTCCGGGCGTCGGCAACGCCTTCTGATGCCAGGCTCATTACGTCGGATAACATCTCCTTTCTCGCCTGATTGAGGTTGCCGATTCGCTGGGTGGTGGTTGTGAACCAGTCAGAAGCGTCCAGTGCATACATGCCTGACGGGCTGCTGAACAGCGTTTCACGACGCTGCGCCAGCGCCTGGCTTGCAACGCTGAGGCTCTGGTTTTCCAGGGTTGCCCGGATCTCATTGTCAGCGGCCAGCATTGTTATGGCTTCGTTGAGAAAGGCTTCCTGCTGCCCGCCGAGACCCGCAATTCGGGCCATGGTGGGCAGATCGAAGTCACCGCCGCGAATCATGGAGGCGCCCGCGGCTCTTTCGCGGCCGGCCATCTCGGCAACCTTGGCGAGGGCATAGTAACCGTTAACCTCGCGGGTCAATTCCGGATCGGTTGAGCGCCGGACAATAAGGCCAATCCGGTCGATTAATCCCATGATCATCGCGGTGTAGCGGGGAGCAACGTCGCTGCGGTTGTCAACGGAGCGGCGCAGGGCGTCGATGTTGTCGAGCTCCTGGCGAACGGACTGAATGCTTGTTTCAACCGTCCTGTCAAACGATGCATCTGTCATCAGGGCATTGATGTGGCGCTGATAGTCTGAAATCCGCGTGTCGGTTTGTCGCCGCTGTTCCGCAAGATCTCTTTCGGCCTGCCGGGCGGCATCGCTTCCCGGGCTGCTGGCAAGGAAAACCGCGGAGCGACCACGCTCTTTCTGAAGGGCTTCGGTGAGAGGATCACCGGCTTCAGCCAGTTCGATCTTTGCGAGCAGTTGTTGCATGTCGTCCAGTTTGCCTTGATTCAGAACGACGCTTTCTGCCGCGAAAAACAGGATAACAAGCAGGGCCGGCACCACCAGAGTGATCAGTTTGCCCCGCATGGAGAGATTGTTGATAAATTTCATAGCGTTCTGCCTTGGCTGTCCGTGTCGGATATGCCGCTATTATCCCGGCATAGCAAGGTCGCTCTCTATCAGCGTGAAGGAGTAGCAGTGGAGGTAGTTACGGGCAGGTAAGCTTATGTTTCTGCTTGTTAAGTTTCTGATAAATATCAATTAAAAACAGGGTCCGTACTACCGCGTAGAGTACTACCACAGAGGTATTCAGCAGATTGGGAGTATCCTGCTGACAAAGGTCAAGGTAGCCGGGCGACGTGTCCGATATGGTCGATGCCGTTACTTCAAGGCGGAAAAAACCATGGAACTTGTGTGCCCGGCCGGCAGCCTCCCGGCCCTGAAAACCGCCGTTGATAACGGTGCCAACGCTGTCTACTTCGGTTTTAAAGACAGCACCAACGCCCGTCAGTTTGCCGGCCTGAACTTCAACGACAAACGCGCTGCCGAGGGTATCGAGTACGCGCACCTCCGGGGCACGCGAGTTTTCTGTGCCATCAATACCTACCCGCAGCCAGATGGCTGGGAGCAGTGGAAAGGAGCGGTAGACCGCGCCGCAAATCTCGGCGTCGACGCTATTATCCTGGCCGACATGGGCCTCCTGGATTATGCCGCCACACGATATCCGCACATCCCCCGGCATCTGTCGGTTCAGGGGTCTGCCACCAGCCACGAAGCGCTCTCCTTCTACAAGGATAACTTCGATATCCGCCGGGCCGTGCTGCCCCGGGTTCTGTCGCTGGACCAGGTTCGTGGTGTGGCAAAACACAGCCCGGTGGAACTGGAAGTGTTTGCCTTCGGTAGTCTGTGCATCATGGCCGAGGGCCGCTGCTACCTGTCTTCCTATCTGACCGATGAGTCCCCCAATACCCGTGGCGCCTGCTCTCCCGCCAAGGCGGTCCGCTGGCAGGAGACTCCGAACGGGCTTGAATCCCGCCTCAACAATGTCCTGATTGACCGTTATGGCCAGGGCGAATCCGCCGGCTACCCGACTCTGTGCAAAGGCCGCTTTGAGGTTGAGGGTCATGTTTATCACGCCATTGAGGAGCCGGTGAGCCTGAACACCCTGGACCTGTTGCCGGAGCTTCAGGCACTGGGTATCAGTGCCGTGAAGATTGAAGGTCGTCAGCGTAGCCCGGCCTACATCGCAGACGTAGCCAGAACCTGGCGCCATGCCCTGGACAATCTTGAGGCCGGCACCGACGGCTTTACTGTTGAGCCTCAGTGGCAGCAGACGCTGGCGGGGCTTTCCGAGGGCGGCCTGACCACACTGGGCGCCTACCATCGCAAATGGAAATAAGGTTTCACCATCCATGCTGAAGTTATCCTTGGGGCCGATCCTGTGGTTCTGGTCCAGGCAGACCGTTTTCGATTTCTATGTCAATGCCGCCGAGTGGCCGGTGGATACCATCTATCTGGGCGAAGTGGTGTGTTCCCGCCGGCGGGAACTGAAACCGGATGACTGGCTGGATCTGGCCCGTGATCTGAAAGCCTGTGGCAAGAATGTGGTGCTCTCCACGCTCACGCTGATTGAGTCGGAGGCCGATTTGCGTCGCCTGCGCCGGTTCTGTGAGCAGAATGAATTCCTGGTAGAGGCCAACGATCAGAGCGCCCTGCAGGTGGCCATCCGGAACAGGATTCCGTTTGTCACCGGCCCGTCCATGAACATCTACAATACCGCTACCCTGAAAATCCTGGCAAAGCAGGGCTTGCAGGGCTGGAATCTGCCAGTGGAGCTGGGCAAGGAAACCCTCGAGCAACTCATCAAGGAGCTGAAAGGCGAGGAACTGGATTTGCCCGCTGAGGTGTTTTCCTGGGGCTTCCTGCCCCTGGCCTGGTCCTCCCGTTGCTTTACCGCCCGCCATTACAACCTGCCCAAAGACAACTGCGAGTTCCGCTGCCTGCAGCACCCGGACGGCATGGAGTTGCGCTCCCGGGAAAGCCAGGAGCTGTTCCGCATCAACGGCATTTCCACCTTGTCTGGCTCCCGTTACGACCTGATGCGGGAGTTGCCGGATATGGAGCGTATGGGGGTAAGCACCGTGCGCCTGAGCCCGGAACATCAGGGCATGGAGGAGGTGGTCAGACGCTTTGATCAGGTCCGCCGGGGAGAAGTGCCAGCCTCCGACCCGCTGCAACTGGTGGAGGCACCGCCGTGCAACGGGTACTGGTATGGCAAGCCGGGGATGGACCTGATCCCGACTTGATATAGATAAACCGCCCCTGCGACTTTTGCTGGTTTTTGTTAGCGTCGTTTGCTGAGATTGCTCTATATCCCGAGTTTTATTCTCTGGAAAATCCGGGAGGAATGCGCTTATGGATATCCGACTGAAACGCGCTTATGCAGAACCCTCAACCTCAGATGGCCCACGGCTGCTTGTTGACCGTATCTGGCCTCGGGGAGTGGCCAAAGAAGATGCGGATATAGCTCACTGGCTGAAGGGTCTGGCGCCGTCAACTGAACTGCGCAAGTGGTTCGGTCACGATCCCGAAAAATGGCCGGAGTTTCGGGAGCGGTACCTTGAAGAGCTGACATCAGGTGATGCCAGCGAGGATCTTGAGGCACTTAAGAAGCTGCTTGAGCAACATGACCGCATAACGCTCGTGTTTGCTGCGAAGGATACCGAGCACAACAATGCTGTGGCGCTCCGGGATTATATTTTGAATGACCAACTCTGAATCATTGGAGAATGGCGGCCCGTTGGGCCGTCCAGATTGCTGAAAACGCTCGCACCTTCTTGGTCTGTCGGCGAACCTTATTCCTGGCTGAGCGCTTCCTGAGCCCACTGCCAAGCGGCAACCGTCGCCGGAAAGCCTATCGAATTCATGCCCAGCACCAGCGCGTGCTCGATTTCCTCACGTGTGAGGCCCAGTTCCAGACTACGACGAATGTGGGACTTCAACGCGGATTCGCGACCCGCACCAACGCAAACGCCGAGCTTTACCAAAGCGCGCATTTTTTCATCCAGAGGGCCAGCATCGGCGAGGGCTTTACCAAGCTGTTTATGCGCTTGTTGCAGCTCTGGAAACCGTTCGCTGAAGGCAACGAAAGTTTTGGGGAGTTCGCTGTCGTGTTTATTCATTTGATTGCCTCGTTTGCGGGTTCCGCCAAGCCTCCGTGGTCGGTTTCACCGGTGAAGAGATTCTGATATTAAACGAAAACCTTACCTGACATTGCAGGATTATAGAATCGGTAAATGCATTCAGATAATGCAGCCTCTGCCGTATCCAGGCGTCAATAGCGTCAGTTTGCACATGCTAATCGACCAACTATTCGTGTTGGCGGCTTATTTGCAATTTTTCAGAGAAATTACCAGTGTTCAGCGAGATTAGGCTGCGGCTTCTACTCGGTCCCGCCCATTGGCTTTGGCCTTGAACAACGCCATATCCGCTCGCATTAAAGCTTGGCACGGCAGCTCATTGGGGGAAACTTCAGCAACCCCCAGACTAATCGTCTGATGGCCGACCAGGGGAAACGACATTTCCTTAATCCTTTTTCGCAAAGCATCTGCCAAAAGCAGAGCGCCCCAGAGGCTCACGCCAGCAGCATTGGCCCAGACAATGTTGAGATGTTGTATATCAAAAACCCAGAGTGGGGTTTGTAATCGGTCAGCCACCAAAGTGGGTGGTTGTAACGTCCTGTGGGAGTTTTGGGATAGGCTGTTCATCGGTTCAACGAGATTGAGTTCCAGAGTTTGCTGTTTAATTTTCGCCCACTATCAGCGTCGTTGCGATACCCATAACAGGTCCACCTAATCATGGGTAAGTGCAGACTTAACTGACTAGTCGCGCTGAACGATTCGGCAGGTTGTTGTCTGCGTCTTGCGCTATTCTGTGACTACCGGCTTTTCGATAGAGGTGATATCAGTTGGCGAAATCACAGTTTGACGGATCAACGACTTTCGAGATTTTTCCCTGGAACAGGAATTTTGAGACCGGGTTTGGGGATATTGATGATCAACATAAAGCCCTGGTGGAGATTCTGAATCGACTAGCGTGGCATTTTGCCTCAGATGCTTCGGAAATGACGGCAGATCGGGTAATGGACGAACTGCTGTCTTATGCATCCTATCACTTCCAGTTTGAAGAGCAGATCTGGGATCGCGCCCTGGGCGATTCGGAAATGGCCAAGAATCACCACGACAACCACCAAATGTTTTTTGCGCGAATTCAGATGCTCAAGCAAGGGCCTGGATCCCACGAAGAAAAACTGACCGAGCTATTTGACTATCTTACCAAGTGGCTGGCTTTTCATATTCTTGAATCAGACCGACGTATGGCGCTTACCATTCGGGCGATGGATCAGGGGCTAACGGTCGGAGAGGCGAGCGAGAAGGTGGATTCCGAGTTGAGCGGTTCCATTTCTGTGCTGGTCAGCGCGCTGCTCGAAATCTATGGCAAATTGTCTGCAAGCACCATTCAGTTGATGCGGGAAAAAATGGCGCGACTGCGAACCGAAGATGAACTGCACCGTCTTCAGCAAGAGCAAATAAAGGAGGCCTTGGATAATCAGGCCAGCGAATATCAAATACAACTGGAAGCGCTCGCATTTGAGGATCCGTTGACAGGCTTGTTAAACAGAAATGGAATCGTTCAAGCACTCAGGAAGCAGTTACAAGGAATAGGTCAGAGTGGGTCGGGCTGGTCGGGTGCTGTGGTTGCTATTGATCTTGATGATTTTGTGATGATCAATGCCACGCTCGGCGAAGACACCGCCGATTATTTCCTCAAGCTTCTCACGCGACGTTGGCTTGATTCAATCCCGTCGGGAGCCCGCCTCGCCCGAACAGGGGGCGATGAGTTTATACTGCTACTACCAGATACGAGCGAAATAGAATCCACGCTCGAAGCTCTGCGCCTATCGGGCCTGCAGGCCTTTCATTTGAATGATCAGCAAGTGATCGTCGAATTCACGGCCGGTATCGTGTTTGTCGTGGAGCAGACGGTTTCGGATGCTGATAGTTTGCTTCGCAAAGCGAACCAGACACTGTTCCTTGCCAAGCACGAAGCGAAAGGCGACTGGCTATATCTGGATGCTGAAGAACAGGGCCGTTACCGTGCCAGAGAGATAATTCTGTCAGGAATCCGTGAGGCCCTTCCCAGAAACAATTTCCGGCTCCTGTATCAGCCCAAAGTTAACCTGCGAACGGGCGAGATCGTCGGGGCTGAGGCGCTGATACGCTGGCAACACCCGGACAAAGGGTTGATGTCTCCGGGCAAGTTTCTGCCGGCAATTGAACACCACAATCTGAGCATCTCAGTTGGGGAGTGGGTTCTGCGGGAATCGCTGCGGCAAATGCAACGTTGGGATCAGCAGAACCTCGAACTGAAGGTGAGCGTTAACATTGCTGCCTTGCATCTGCAGTCCGAGGCGTTTCCTGAGACCCTGACAAATATTCTCAAGGAATTTCCGGACATCAATCCCTCTCGACTGGATCTTGAGATTCTTGAATCCGCAACGCTGGGTGATCTGGGGCAGGCCGTGGCTACCATCTCAGCGTGCCAGGCTCTGGGTGTGGTTTTCTCACTCGATGATTTTGGAACCGGCTACTCTTCATTGTCGTATCTTAAACAGCTGCCAGTAGAAACTCTGAAACTCGACAGGGAATTCGTTTCTGGCGCCGAAAATGATCTGGAAAACCACTCGATACTCCGGAGTGTTATCGAGTTGTCCCGGGTATTTCGCAAACAATTTATTGCGGAAGGTGTGGAGACGGTTCGTCAGGGTGAAATCTTGCTGGAGCTTGGTTGTGAGGTCGCACAGGGCTATGCCATCTCGCCGCCAATGGAGCCCGAAAAGCTGCCAGCATGGGTTGCCAGTTGGCGGCCCTTTCCCGAATGGCTAAAACATCGCTAACGCAAGAGAGCTATTGCCGCAATAGATTTCGCAGACTGAGACACCACTCCAGGCTATCCAGCAGGTTTTTTACGCCCAGGCCCAGCTCCGTGTCGCCTTCAATAACCAGCCTCCTCTGGAAAAACAGCTGGTCGGGGTCCTGTCGACGTTCCGCCAGGGTTCTGAAGGCGGTCAGCGAGCCCCGGATGGTTGCCTCCCCGGGGCCGTCGATCACCCGGAGTCGGCCGGCCCAGAAGCCAATGGTGATGCCGGGTTGTCCGCCGTTCACCTCTAGGCGAATCCGGCGGCCTTCGAAGTCATCGAATTCTCCGTCATCAATGGCCTGGGCAAAAATGCCATTCAGCGGCGCTTCTGCAGCCAGCTGCTTGAGGGGCACCGGGATTCTGCGATCAATAGCGCCTAGCATGGGCGCGGGGGAGGGCAGGTACTCCCGAAGGACGGAAACCGTTTGCCCAATCAGGGGAGAGTTCAGGGAGGCAATGGAAGGTAGTGAAAAAGCCATGCTTTACTCCGGGCGGTCAGTAACCGGCACAGAGTAAAGCAAAGTGCTCTGGAACGATTTGATATAACTCAGCCCTTGTGGAGGCCTTCTTCCACTGCCCAAACGGCCACTTCCACCCTTGAGCGCAGGTTCAGTTTCTTCAGCAGGTGTTTCACATGGACTTTCACGGTGCCGTCGCTGATGTCGAGCTTGCGACCAATCATCTTGTTTGAAAGGCCCTCTGCAATCAGCCGCAAGATATCCTTCTCCCGCGGTGTCAGGCTGTCGAAATCCGGGCGTGATGCCTGTTGGGGCTTGTTGGAGCGCAGGGCCTCGGCCAGCAGGGTAGTCAATCGGTCACTGATCACCATTTTGCCGACCGCCGCCTGATGAAGCTGGTTGATCATGTCTTCCGGTTCCATGTCCTTCAGCAGGTAGCCGTCCGCACCGGCCCGGAGTGCCGCCACCACGTCATCCTCCTGGTCCGACACGGTGAACATCACAATGCGGGAGCTGATGTTCTGTTCCCGAAGTCTTCTGAGCGCTTCGATGCCGTCCATTTCGGGCATGTTCAGGTCCATCAGGATCAGGTCGGGCTCCAGTTCGGTGGCCAGCCGGATGCCGTCGGCAGCGTTACTGGCCTCCCCGGCCACGCTCATATCGTCTTCCATATCGATCAACTGTTTGATGCCCTGGCGAAGAAGCGGGTGATCGTCGATCAACAGAATACTTGCGGGTGACTCAGACATCGGGTTCTCTCTTTTGGTCAGGCATTTGATGCTTCTGTGGGAATCAGGTTTCGGCTTTTGGGAACAAATCCCAGGGTGACTTCCACACCCCCTTCATCCCGGTTGCTTACTTCGACCTTGCCGCCCAGGGTCCGGGCGCGGTCCTGCATGATGATCAGGCCATAATGATTGACGGGCTGGTCGCTACCGGGCAGGCCCTTGCCATTATCCCGGATCCGCACCCGTACTTGTGGCGATTCGAACAGAACATCCACGGTTATGTCCGTGGCATCTGCGTGTTTGACCGCGTTGGCCAGGCCTTCCCTCACAATCTGCAGGGTATGGATCTCTTCATTTGGCGACAGGGTCTGGGGCGGCAGATTGTACTGCAGCCCAACCGGCTTACCCAGCCGCTCGGAAAATTCTTCAATGGTCTTCTGCAGGGCAGTAGCAAGATCCGGCGTGTCCAGCTTCAGCCTGAACGTCGCCAGCAGCTCCCGCAACTGGCGATAGGCACTGTTCAGGCCGGTACTGAGTTCGTCGAGAATCGCCTCGTGAGTTTTTTGTTGCTCGCCGTCGATGTTAAGGCGGCGCAACCGGGCAACCTGCATTTTCAGGTATGAAAGTGACTGTGCCAGGGAATCATGAAGTTCCCGGGCGATCACTGTGCGTTCTTCAGCAAGCGTCTGCTGCTGCTCCTCGGTAATCTGCCGTTCCAGGAAAATGGCCGTGGCCAGCTGGTCGCTGAGGGTTTCCAACAGCCGCCGGGAGGTTTTCGAAAGACCTTCCTCAGCCGGGTACCAGACCTCCAGTGTACCCAGCAGCTGTCCGGGGGTACGGATCGGTAGCAGGAGCCGCCGACCGTCGTTGGATTCCACGGGAAGCTCGTCATAGGCCTCTGGCGTCACCAGGCAGGCATTGCAGTGGTGATCACGGCAGTAGAAGGGCCGTTCCCGGCTGGCGGTCGTGATTGCTTGAATTGGCTCTGAGGATTCCTTGTCATGGAGATAGAGGCGGATCGGGCCAATGCCCAGTAGCTGCTCAAGCTCCTGAAGCATGGGGATCGCCCCATTGCACAGGTCGTGTTTGGCAAACAGGTCCCGGCTTGCGGAATGCAGGAGTTGAAGGGCCGCGTGGCTCCTTTCAAGCTCTTCCGTTTTCAGGCGGGCCCTTTCTTCCAGCTCGTAATAGGTCAGTGCCAGCTCGCTGGTCATCTGGTCAAAGGCCTGGCCAAGTTGTGCCAGCTCGTCGGAGCCGCTCAGGTTGGCCTTACGGGAAAAGTCCTGGTCGCCCACGGCGATGGCGATGCTGACCAGCTTGCGCAGTGGCCGCAAAATACGGTTTTTCAGATCGATGAACAGCGCCACGATGATAAGAATGGAAAAAGCCAGGCTGATGATCTGAATCAGGTGCAGCAGGTCAATACGGGCTTCGGTTCGCTGTTCCAGCATATTGACCAGCTGGTCTACGTTATCAACGTATTGCTGCGTTGAAGCGAGCATGGCCGCGGAAATGGGGGTGCTCTGGTCGTGTTCCTGCAGGGCAGGCCGAAGCACGGTTTCCCAGGATTGAAGAATGGCCTCGTACTGGGCGGCCAGAGGATGGTCACGGTTCTCGGGGATGGCGTCGGTAATGCTGGCGTCAGCCAACTTGGTCTCGTAGCGCTCCAGCATCTGCCCGATTGAGCGCTCCCCGGATTCTGAAACGACAGGCCCCGCGCTCCGGGCAAGCAACTGAAAGGCCCCCATGCGCAGGGCGCCCGCCAGATTGATCGCGGTGGCATTGCCTTCGATGCTTTTGGAAACCGCAAGCGTGGTCGCCATGCTGACAAGGGCTGTCACCACCACGGCGCCAACAACGAGGGCGATTCGGTTTACAAGCGGGCTTCTGGATTTCATTCAGTCTCTTGCGCATCAATGCGTGTGGCGGGGGTGGGTGAATTATGCCCCGCACCAAGATTCGGTGATACCTCCTTGAGGATAGTCAATTACCCCAATAGTTGGTAACCCATCATAATCTTTGACCCTTTTATGATCAAAAGAAGAAACTGAAAAACAGGTTTCCAGAAGAGCGACAGTAATGAAGTCCGAAACGGATCATGCAGATGACCGGCTGGCGTCATTGGCAGTGGTGCTGCCGTTGGCGGTGGCGGGCTTTGTTGTTGCTGCCGGGTGCTGGACTCTGTTTGCGGTGGCCGGAGTCCATCTGCGTTCGGAGCTGGCTCTCAGCGACTTGCAGTTTGGATTCCTGCTGGCGATGCCGATGGCGGTGGGCGCGGCGCTGGCCGTTCCAGCGGGCCTGGCGGCGCAGAAATTCGGCGCCCGCCGGATCATGCTGATTTGCCTGGCCGGACTCGCAGCCTGCATGGTGATACTTCTGACCACCGATACCTTCCCCGGGTACCTGATTGCCGCCGGCGGCCTCGGGCTGGCGGGTGGATTCTACAGTGCCGGGTTGCAGTTCGTGACAGGACACTGTGAATCTAGACGCCTGGGCCTTGTGCTCGGGGTGTTTGGCGCCGGTGTGACCGGCGCGGGATTCAACTACTACCTGGTGCCACTGTTCCATGAGGCCTTTTCCTGGCACGGGGTGCCGCTGGCCTATCTGATCGTGCTGTTGCTGGTGCTTGCGCTGCTGGTCATGCTTACCGATCCGGAAGACGCCGAGGCGGACCCGACCGCCGAAACCTCAGTCCGGGTGCTGCTCCACCGCATGCAGACGAGGCGGGCCGGTCAGCTTTGTGGCTATTTTGGCGTTGTCGCCGGCAGCTTCTTTGCGTTGGCTTTGTGGCTGCCGGATTATTTGTCGTCACAGTTCGATCTGTCAGTGGATTCCGGCGCGCGCCTGGCTCAATGGTTTGTGATTCCCGGGGCCCTGGCCCAGATTGTGGGAGGCGGATTTGCCGATCGGTTCGGCAGTGCAAGGGTTGTCAGCCGAGCACTGATGGTCTGTCTGATGGCGCTGTTTGTTTTGTCCTACCCACCCATGACCCTGTTTATCCAGGGCGTTGACGCCACTATCCGGGTTGAATTTGCCCTGCCCATGCAACTGGAGGGTGTGTTTGTCGTCACGCTCGGGCTGGCCATGGGCTGCACCATGGGTAGCCTCCAGCGGCTGGTTATTGTTGAAAATCGTTCGGTGGCGGCCTTTGTTGCCGGCTTGCTGCTGGTGAGTGCCTGTTCCGTAGCCTTTGTTCTGCCGGTGATTTTCAGCAGCGTTAACCACTGGCTGGGTATCCGCAGTGCGGTCTTCATGATTCTCTTCCTGCTGCTTGTGGGCTGTCTTTTCCTGTTTGCCCGGGAAAGTCGCCGACACGAGCGTGAACACCTACTCCACCCGGGGATATAAGCCACCTACCCCCAGGGTGGTAGAAACGGGTTATGAGGTAGTAACCACGCAGATTTCGCGGTTTTTCTCACACACAATGGTCTCAAATCGGAGAAACGATCCGGCAGACGGAGAGAGACCATGAGTCATTTGATCGATAAACTGAGTTACTTCAGGAAGAAGCGCGAGCCGTTCGCGAACGGACACGGCGAAACCCACGAAGTCAGCCGCGAGTGGGAAGACAGCTACCGCCAGCGCTGGCAGCACGACAAAGTTGTGCGCTCCACCCACGGCGTAAACTGCACCGGCTCCTGCAGCTGGAAAATTTACGTCAAGAACGGCCTGGTTACCTGGGAAACCCAGCAAACCGACTATCCCCGTACCCGTCCGGATCTGCCTAACCACGAGCCCCGTGGCTGCCCCCGTGGTGCCAGCTACTCCTGGTACATGTACAGCGCCAACCGGCTGAAATACCCGCTGATGCGCAAGCATCTGATGAAGCTTTGGCGTGCCGCGCGCATGCAGTTCAATGATCCGGTGGAGGCCTGGGCTTCTATCGTGGAAGACCCCAAGAAAACCGCTGAGTACAAGCCCCGCCGTGGCATGGGCGGGTTCGTGCGCTCAAGCTGGGATGAAGTCAACGAGCTGATTGGCGCCTCCAACGTTTACACCGCCAAAAAGCATGGCCCAGACCGCATCATCGGCTTCTCGCCGATTCCTGCCATGTCCATGGTCTCCTACGCAGCCGGCAGCCGTTACCTGTCCATGATCGGTGGCGTCTGCATGAGCTTCTACGACTGGTACTGCGACCTGCCGCCGGCCTCCCCGCAAACCTGGGGTGAGCAGACCGACGTGCCTGAATCCGCAGACTGGTACAACTCCGGCTATATCATTGCCTGGGGCTCCAACGTACCCCAGACCCGTACCCCGGACGCCCACTTCTTTACCGAAGTTCGCTACAAGGGCACCAAGACCGTCGCCATTACTCCGGATTACGCCGAAGTCTCCAAGCTGTCCGACGAGTGGATGAACCCCAAGCAGGGCACCGATGCCGCTCTGGGCATGGCCATGGGCCACGTGATCCTGAAAGAGTTCCACGTCGACAACCCCAGTGAGTACTTCACCGACTACGTGCGTCGCTACACCGACATGCCTTACCTGGTCATGCTGGAAGAGAAGGATGACGGCAGCTTCGTGCCGGGCCGCTTCCTGCGCGCCAGTGACCTGGTGGACGGGCTGGGTGAAGAAAACAACCCCGAGTGGAAAACCATCGCGATCGATGAGGCCTCCGGTGAGCTGACGGCGCCCAATGGTTCCATTGGCTACCGCTGGGGCGAAAAGGGCAAGTGGAACCTGAAGCAAACCGCCAAGGGCTCCGACGTCAACCTGCAGCTGTCCATGGTCGAGAAGCACGATGACGTTGTGGACGTTGCCTTCCCGTACTTCGGTGGTATCGAGCACGACCACTTCAAGCACGTGGAAATCAAGGACATCCTCAAGCACAAGCTGGGTACCCGCAAGGTGCAGCTGGCGGACGGCTCCGAAGGGCGCGTGGTCACCGTTTACGACCTGATGGTGGCCAACTACGGCATCAGCCGTGGCCTGGGCGAGGACGACGGTGCCACTTCCTATGACGAAGTGAAGCCCTACACCCCTGCGTGGCAGGAAAAGATCACCGGCGTCCCCGCCGAGAAAGTGATCCGTATTGCCCGTGAGTTTGCCGACAACGCCGACAAGACCAAGGGCCGGTCCATGGTCATCGTCGGTGCCGGTATGAACCACTGGTACCACATGGACATGAACTACCGCGGCCTGATCAACATGCTGATCATGTGTGGCTGTATCGGCCAGAGCGGTGGCGGTTGGGCTCACTATGTAGGCCAGGAAAAGCTGCGTCCGCAGACCGGCTGGCAGCCCCTGGCCTTTGGTCTGGACTGGCAGCGTCCGCCCCGGCATATGAACTCCACCTCCTTCTTCTACGCCCACTCCGGTCAGTGGCGTTACGAGAAGCTGGGTGTCGATGAGATCCTGTCGCCGTTGGCGGACAAGTCCAAATTCGGCGGCAGCCTGATTGACTACAACGTGCGCGCCGAGCGCATGGGCTGGCTGCCGTCTGCCCCGCAGCTCAACCGCAACCCGCTGGGTATTGCTGCCGAGGCGGAAAAAGCCGGAATGGAAGTGTCGGACTATGTGGCGCAGTCCATGAAGGACGGTTCCCTGGCGTTTGCCAGTGAGGATCCGGAAGCGCCCCAGAACCATCCGCGCAATATGTTTATCTGGCGATCCAACCTGCTGGGGTCCTCCGGTAAGGGCCACGAGTACATGCTCAAGTACCTGCTGGGTACCAAGAGTGGCCTGCAGGGCAAGGATCTGGGCCACGAAGGTGGCGCCAAGCCGAAAGAGGTCAAATGGCATGACGAGGCGCCGGAAGGCAAGCTCGACTTGCTGGTGACCCTGGATTTCCGTATGTCCACCACCTGTCTGTATTCAGACATCGTTCTGCCAACGGCCACCTGGTACGAGAAGAACGATCTGAATACCTCCGACATGCACCCGTTCATCCACCCGCTGACCGCCGCTACCGATCCGGCCTGGGAAGCGCGCAGTGACTGGGAGATCTACAAGGGCATTGCCAAGGCGTTCTCCAAGGCCACCGAAGGCCACCTGGGTGTCGAGAAAGACGTGGTTACCCTGCCGCTGCTGCACGACGCTCCGGCCGAGCTGGGCCAGCCGTTTGATGTGAAGGATTGGAAGCGCGGCGAGTGCGACCTGATCCCGGGCAAGACCGCGCCCAACTTCATCACCGTTGAGCGGGACTACCCGAACACCTACGCGCGCTTCACTTCGCTTGGTCCTTTGATGGACAAGCTGGGTAACGGTGGCAAGGGCATCAACTGGAACACCGAGAAGGAAGTGAACTTCCTCAAGGATCTGAACTACACCCACATCGAGGGGGCGAACGCAGGCCGTCCGAAGATCGAGAGTGCCATTGATGCAGCCGAGGTCATCCTGACACTGGCCCCGGAAACCAACGGCCAGGTTGCGGTGAAAGCCTGGGCTGCGTTGTCAGAAATGACCGGCCTGGACCACACCCATCTGGCGAAGAACAAGGAAGAGGAAAAGATCCGCTTCCGGGATATCGTGGCGCAGCCGCGCAAGATCATCTCCAGCCCGACCTGGTCTGGTCTGGAAGACGAGCATGTCTCCTACAACGCCGGTTACACCAACGTCCATGAGCTGATCCCCTGGCGCACCCTGACTGGTCGTCAGCAGTTCTACCAGGACCACGAGTGGATGCGCGCCTTCGGCGAGAGCCTGCTGGTGTATCGCCCGCCGATCAACACCAAGACGGTCAGCAGCATGATCAACCAGCGCAGCAACGGCAACGCCGAGAAAGCGCTGAACTGGATCACGCCGCACCAGAAGTGGGGTATCCACAGCACCTACAGCGACAACCTGTTGATGCTGACCCTGTCCCGCGGTGGCCCGATTGTGTGGCTGAGTGAGGACGACGCAAAAGAACTGGCCATTGAGGACAACGACTGGATCGAGCTGTTCAACGCCAATGGCGCCATTGCAGCCCGGGCGGTTGTGAGTCAGCGGGTGATGCCCGGCATGGTGATGATGTACCACGCCCAGGAGCGGATCGTGAACATTCCGGGCTCGGAAATTACCGGTACCCGTGGCGGTATCCACAACTCGGTCACCCGGGTGTGCCCGAAGCCGACCCACATGATCGGCGGCTACGCCCAGTATTCCTACGGCTTCAACTACTACGGAACCGTAGGTTCCAACCGCGACGAATTCGTGGTGGTTCGCAAGATGCACAACGTCGACTGGCTCGACGGTGAAGGCAATGACACTGTTCAGGAGGCTGTAAAATGAAGATCCGTTCCCAAGTCGGCATGGTGCTGAACCTGGACAAGTGCATCGGTTGCCACACCTGTTCAGTCACCTGCAAAAACGTATGGACCAGCCGTGAAGGCATGGAATACGCCTGGTTCAACAACGTCGAGACCAAGCCCGGTATCGGCTACCCGAAAGAGTGGGAGAACCAGGACAAGTGGAAGGGCGGCTGGATGCGTGACAGCTCCGGCAAGATCCGCCCGAAGATCGGTGGCCGTTTCCGGGTACTGGCGAACATCTTCGCCAACCCGGACCTGCCCCAGATCGACGACTACTACGAGCCGTTCGATTTCGATTATCAGCACCTGCATACCGCCGGCGACATGAAGCACCAGCCGGTGGCACGGCCGCGCTCGCTGATCTCCGGCCAGCGCATGCAGAAAATCGAATGGGGTCCCAACTGGGAAGAAATCCTGGGTACCGAGTTCGCCAAGCGCCGCAAGGACAAGAACTTTGACCAGGTACAGGCGGATATCTACGGCCAGTTCGAAAACACCTTCATGATGTACCTGCCGCGCCTGTGCGAGCACTGCCTGAACCCGGCGTGTGTTGCCAGCTGCCCGAGTGGTGCCATCTACAAGCGTGAGGAAGACGGCATCGTCCTGATCGACCAGGACAAGTGCCGTGGCTGGCGGATGTGTGTCTCCGGCTGCCCGTACAAGAAGATCTACTTCAACTGGAAAACCGGCAAGTCCGAGAAGTGCATTTTCTGCTATCCGCGGATCGAAGCCGGCATGCCCACCGTGTGCTCCGAGACCTGTGTTGGCCGGATTCGCTATCTCGGTGTGCTGCTTTACGACGCAGACCGCATCGAGGAAGTGGCCAGCGCCCCGGGCGAGCATGAACTCTATGAAAAGCAGCTGGAAATCTTCCTGGATCCGTTCGACCCGAAAGTGATCGAGCAGGCGAAGAAAGACGGCATCCCGATGAACGTGATCGAAGCCGCCCAGCAGAGCCCGGTGTACAAGATGGCGGTGGACTGGAAACTGGCCCTGCCGCTGCACCCGGAATACCGCACCCTGCCCATGGTCTGGTACGTGCCGCCCCTGAGCCCGATCCAGTCCGCGGCGGAAGCCGGCAAGGTCGAATTCGACGGCATACTGCCGAAGATCGAAAGCTTGCGGATCCCGGTGAAGTATCTGGCCAACCTGCTTACAGCTGGTGACGAGAAGCCGATTGTCCGGGCTCTCAAGCGGATCATGGCCATGCGTCTGTACAAGCGTGCCGAGACCGTTGAAGGCAAGGAAGACCTGCGCGCCCTTGAAGAAGCCGGTCTGACCAAGGCCCAGGCGGACGAGATGTACCGCTACCTGGCCATCGCCAACTACGAGGACCGCTTCGTGATTCCCACCAGCCACCGCGAGCTGGCGAAAGAAGCCTTCCCCGATGCCACCGCCCATGGCGAGCGCAACGGTTGCGGCTTCAGCTTCGGTGAAGGCTGCAACGGCGACAGCAAGTTCAACATGTTCGGTGGCCGCAAACAGACCACCAGCATGGTCCAGAAGTTGTCGACCGTGAAGCAGGTTGACCCGAAACAGCTGCAGGAATAAGGAGGCCGCGATGCAACTTTTAAAAGTACTGGCACGGGTACTTGAGTACCCGACCGAAGAACTCCAGGCCTCCAAAGATGCCCTCATTGCCGCTGTCCTTGAGGACAGCCGGCTGCCGAGGCAGAACAAGGAGCAACTGCTGCGCTGTGTGGAAATGGTCTGCGATGGCGACCTGCTGGACATGCAGGAGAACTACGTTGGCATGTTCGACAAAGGCAGGGCCACGTCGCTGCTGCTGTTCGAACACGTGCACGGGGAATCCCGCGACCGTGGTCAGGCCATGGTGGACCTGATGGAGGAATACCGCAGCAACGGTCTGGAAATCGATGCCAGGGAACTGCCGGATTACCTGCCGCTGTTCCTGGAATACCTCTCCACCCGCCCCTGGGACGAGATCCGGAACTGGCTGGAGGACATCCACCATATCCTGGGCTTGCTGGGTGAGCGTCTGTACCAGCGGGAAAGCTTCTATCACGTGGTGATGGATTCGCTGCTGACTCTCTCCGGGCGTGCGGCAAACCGCCAGGAGCTGGCTCAGATCGTCGCCTCGGAAGAGCGCGACGACACCCCGGAGGCTCTGGATAAGGTCTGGGAAGAGGAAATGGTGAAGTTTGTTGATGATCAGGGCAGCTCCTGCAGCACCGGCAACGTTGTAGGCCAACGCCGCCGCGAACTGGAACAGACCCAGACCATTCACCTGAGTGATCAGCTGATGACGGACGCTACACCCCGTCAGGCAGGGCGCGCCTGAGGGCGCAGGAGGAAACGGAAATGATGTCCTATCTCAATACACTGTTGTTTGGGGTTTATCCCTACATTGCACTCGCAATCCTCGTGATCGGTACCTGGGCACGCTATGACCAGGGACAGTTCACCTGGAAAGCACACTCCAGCCAGATGCTGCGCAAGAAAAACATGGTGATGGCCAGCGTGCTGTTCCATGTCGGCGTTCTGGTGATCTTCTTCGGCCACCTGGTGGGCCTGCTGACACCGCACGCGCTCTACGAGCCGTTCATGACCCCCGGCACCAAGCAGATCCTGGCGATTGTTGTGGGTGGTATTGCCGGCGTCATGGCCATCATTGGCGGCGGCATGCTCGCCTGGCGCCGGCTCACTGATCCGCGCATCAAGGCCAGCAGCACCTTCGCCGATAACATGATCATCATCATCCTTGTCATTCAGCTGGCACTCGGCCTGCTGACCATTCTGCCCACCATGGGTCACCTGGATGGCAGCACCATGCTCAAGTTCTCTGCCTGGGCCCAGGGCATTGTCACCCTCCAGGGCGGCGTGGCCGGCTACATTGCCGACGTGCACTGGATCTACAAGACCCACATCTTCCTGGGCCTGACCATCTTCGTACTCTTCCCGTTTACCCGACTGGTGCACATGCTCAGCGTGCCGGTGGAGTATTTCGGGCGCAGGTACCAGGTGGTTCGCAAGCGCGCCTGATGCAAATGAAATCGGGGTCGGATGAAAGCATTCATCTGACCCCATGTTTACCGAGGTTATTGCTATGCAACTCATCCCCGTCGGCGACGCCGAAGAACCCAGAAACCAGTTCCCGCCGGTCACCGTGGGTGAAACCCTCATCGGCGAAGACGACATCGCCCGGGAAATGCAGCACCACCCGGCCGAAGAAGTCGCCGAAGCCTGGCATGAAGCCGCCAGAAGCCTCGTCATCCGCGAGCTCCTCCTGCAACAGGCCAGCCGCCTCAAGCTCGACGACATCGCCGACGAGGAAGACCGCATTGCCCGGGTACTGGAACTCGAACTCAACGTCCCGGACCCCACCGAACAGGACTGCGAACGCTTCTATAACGCCAACCCGGCCCGCTTCCGCAGCCCAACGCTGATGGCCGTCAGCCACATCCTCCTCGCTGCTGCCCCGGACGACGTCCAGGAACGCATCCGCCAGGAAGAAGCCGGCCAACAGCTGCTGTCGTCCCTCATCGACGGCCGCTCCCAGTTCGCCGAACTGGCCAAACAATACTCTGCCTGCGAATCCCGCCACCAGGGCGGCAGCCTCGGCCAGATCAGCAAAGGCCAGACCGTCGACGAATTCGAACGCCCGGTTCTTGCACTCCAGGAAGGACTCAACCCGGAACTGATCGAAACCCGTTACGGCTGGCACATTGTCCGCGTTGACCAGCGCATCGACGGCCAGCAGCTTCCGTATGAGCACGTAAAACCCCAGATCCGGCAGTACCTGAGCGAAAGCGTTACCCGCCGGGCCTTCCGTCAGTACCTGCAGGTTCTGGCAGCGGAAACCGGGGTAGAAGGAGTAGATCTCGAGCTGCCCGACTCGCCACTAATGCAGTAAAAGGCGCGCGACCAAAGCCTGGAGACTGGCAGGAACCCCCTTTCCAAAACTGTCTGCAGCCATGGATGGCTGCAGTCAAGCGCCACATGGATGTGCCGCAAGGAGCGTGTTTTGGAAAGGGGGTTCCTGCCAGTCTGTACTCGATGTTCAGTGCGCCAGGCGCCAGACCTAGCGGTAGCCTTTTCGACTCAAATTAGTTAGCAAAAAAACACTTTGAGTTAGATCAATTACTCCCGAATAACCCCCCGACTACCCCCATGGGGGGAGCGATTTTCCCCCAGTATCCTTCTACTATTTAAATCATGATTTCGCATGCATGAATATGCAGAGAGGATACACCAATGGCACTGACCCAAACGGCCGAAACCCGCTACACCAAACCCGTGCTCGTCGCCATCAACAAACCCTTTGACGACGAAGACGGCCTCCAGGCCCTGCGCAGCCATCCACTGTTCTCGGAACTTAATGGCAAAGACCTGCAGCACCTGATCCAGCAATCCCGAAGAATCCTCCTTGGCCATCACCAGCTGCTTTACCGCCAGGACATGCCGGCGCACCATTTCTTCTTCGTGATCTCCGGCCGCTTGCGTCTTTACCGCCTGGACTCCTCCGGCATCGACCGAACCCTCGACAGCATCGCCCCTGGCGACTGCTTCGCCGAAGTCATGATCTATGCCGATCCGCCCCGGTATGCCTGCTACGCCGAGGCCCTGAAATCCAGCGAGGTTCTGATGATCCCCGTGAAAGCCTACCAGGACATGCTGGAAAGCAACCCGAAATACGCCCAGGCAGCCCTGCGGCATTACGCCAAACGCGCGGTTTCCCGGTTCCACGACCTGGAAATCATGACCGTACAGAACGCCCGTGACCGCCTGATCCGCTACCTGATCGACCTGCTGCCCAATGGCGCAGATGAGGGTGGAGAAGTCGAGTTGCCGCTACCCAAGTGCCTGGTGGCCTCCAGGCTGGCCATGCAGCCGGAGACTTTCTCCCGGATTCTGGCGGACCTGAAAGCCAACGGCCTGGTGCGGGTCAACCGCAGCCGACTGTTCATCTCGGATCCGCAGCGTCTGATTGAGATCAGCCAGTAACGGATCACATTCAAACCTCCAGGCTTTTTGGAAAGGGGGACAAGTGACATCGAGAAAGCAACGTCCACTGATTTACTCATGTTCCGGCTGCTCTGATGTGGCGCAGCTGGCCAACAATGTGGCGGTAAGGCTCGATCATGCCGGTGAGTTCGAAATGTCCTGCATCTCCGGCGTCGGCGGCAAGGTGCCGTCCCTGGTGAAAACAGCCAGGTCCGGTCGCCCGATCACCGTTATTGATGGCTGCCCATTGCACTGTGCCCGGGCCTGCCTCGAGAACATCGGTGTGGAGCCCGATGAGCATGTCCGGCTCTACGAATTCGGCTTCAAGAAACATTATGGACAGAGCTACGGCGAAGATGCCGTGGAAGAAGTCTGCGACGAAGTCCGCAGGCTAACCTCGTCCGACCAGCTCATTGCCCGCCACGCGTAAATCGCAGCGGCCCGGTACCAGTAAGGATTCACCAAGATGATCAGCAGTTACAGTGACCTGATTCAGGCCTCCCACAGCCAGCAGGAGCCCCAGCGCCTGCTATTCGTTTTCTGCCGGGCAGAGTTGCCGGACGAGGCCTCCCCGGAAGAAAGAGCCGCTTTTGAGCGCGGTGAAGGCGGCGCCCTGACGCCGGTGATCTGCGTCGACAAGACGCCCGAAGAGGCACCGGATTTCGGGGCCTTGCAAGAAGAATCCCGGGCCACAGGCCAGTCCTGGGATGTGGTGTTCGTCGCCGCCATGTCCGGCCGCGGTGGCACGCCCCCATCCACCGATGAGGCGCAGCAGCCGCTGACCATGATGGTGGAGTCCATCCGCCTCGGCCATATAAGTAATTACCTCCCTCTCGATTCATACGGAAACGCTGTCAGCCTGGGCTGACAGCGTGAAGTCGATCAGTTCCTCCGCCAGGTGTATTCAATAAGAGGTATTTGATTTTCCTCTAATTTGCCTAGGCTGAAGCAATAAGGCGCTTTTTCTCAGGGAGTCTTCTGTGTCCGTTTTTTCCCGCTTCGCTTTTGTCTTTTTCGCGTCGATCATGGCCATGGCCCTGGATGCAGCGCCTCTGTCCAAGTATGAGCCCGTTGCCGGTCGTCAGGTCATTGAGCAGGCGTTTCCGGATGTCACCCGGGTGATTCCCCGGAAAGGCAATCGGGCCATCCAGGAGCTCTACGTCCGTAAGGAGTTGGTGGGCTACGCCTATCAGTCACTGGATTTTGTCCAGACCCCCGCCTACTCGGGCAAGCCGGTCAATGCCATGGTGGTGCTGGATGCCGAAGGCACCATCAAGGCCGCCAAGGTAATCCACCACGACGAACCCATTCTCCTGGTGGGCATACCCGAAAGCAAAATGCACGCCTTTACCGACCAGTACACGGGCCTCAAGGCCGATCAACGGGTAACCGTGGGCGGGACCTCCACAGAGCGGAAAGTAGCCGTTGACGGATTGTCCGGTGCCACAGTTACCGTGATGGTGATCAATGAAGTGATCATGCGCACCGCCCACCGCGTGGCAGTGGAACTGGGCATGGTTGAGGGCGAGGATGGCACCCGTCCGCCTCTGGCGACCGTCGACAAACAGGCCTTTGAACAGAAAACCTGGCAGGAACTGACCGGTGACGGCTCTGTGCGCCGGTTGATGCTTACCACGGGCCAGGTGGATGATTCCTTCAAGGGGACGGAAGCCGAAGGCGTTGATACCGCGGGCCCGGAGGAACGCAAAGAGCCGCTGATTGATCTGTATGCCGCTTACCTGGATGCGCCCACCATCGGCCGGAATCTGCTGGGCGAAAGCCAGTACCAGTGGCTGACATCCGAGCTGGAGGAAGGCGAGCATGCCATTGCCGTGATGGCCAACGGCGAATACTCCTTCAAGGGGTCAGGTTATGTTCGCGGCGGCATCTTCGATCGCATCCAGATCCGTCAGTTCGGCGACACCTTCAATTTCCGTGACCTGGATTTCTACCGGCTAAGCGACGTCTATGCCGAGGGCATGCCGGAATTCACGGAGATGGCGATCTTCATCATTCGCCAGCAGTACAACTTCGATCCCGGTACACCCTGGACACTTGAGCTCACGGTGAAGCGCCAGACCGGGCCGCTGGACAGCGAATTCCAGGTATTCCCGCTGGAGTACCAGCTGCCGGAGCAGTATTACACCCGTCCGGAGACAGTCGTCTCCGAGGAAGAATGGCTGGAGAGCCAGCCTATGTGGGTGCAGGTGTGGTACCAGCGGGAGTTCCAGATTGTGGTGTTGGGCATCGGTATCGGCGTGCTGATGTTTATCCTGTTCTTCCAGGACTGGCTGGTGAAAAAACCCAGGATCATGCGTTGGATCCGCCACGCATTTCTGACCTACACCCTGTTCTTCATCGGCTGGTTTGCCATGGGGCAGCTGTCCATCGTCAACGTGCTCACGTTTGTGAACAGCCTGATCAGTGGCTTCAGCTGGGAAACCTTCCTGATCGACCCGGTGATTTTCATTCTCTGGGCCGTGGTGGCAGGCATCATCCTGCTCTGGGGCCGGGCGGTTTACTGTGGGTGGTTGTGCCCGTTCGGCGCGCTGCAGGAACTGCTGAACGAAATTGCCCGCAAGCTGAAAGTACCCCAATACACCGTGCCTTTTGCCGTGCACGAGCGGCTATGGGCCATCAAGTACATCATTCTGCTGGTGTTGTTCGGAGTGTCGCTGGATTCCATGGCGACCGCCGAACGGCTTGCAGAGGTGGAGCCGTTCAAGACCGCCATCACCCTCAAGTTTGATCGCAGCTGGCCTTTCGTGACTTACGCCGTGTTGCTACTGGTGGTCAACCTGTTCACCCGCAAAGTGTTTTGCCGCTACATGTGTCCGCTGGGCGCGGCTTTGGCACTGCCAAGCAAACTGCGAGTGTTCGACTGGCTCAAACGCCGCAAGGAATGTGGCAATCCTTGCCGGCTGTGCGATCACGAGTGTGAAGTTCAGGCGATCCACCCGGACGGCCACATCAACTACATGGAATGCCATTACTGCCTGGACTGCCAGATGACCTATTTCGATGACCACAAGTGCCCACCGCTGATCGTCAAGCGACGCGGCAAGCGCCGTGGCCATAACGCACCAGGCCACCCGGAGGAAATACCCGTGGTTCAGGTGTCTTGAGTAGTCCCATAAAAAGAAAGCACGAGAAGCAAAACCGCCATTACCAATAACGGAGTTGGATGTTATGAAAAAAAGAGATGATCTGACCAAGGATACCCAGGCGCTTCCCGAGAGCGGGCAGAGTCGCCGCCGGTTCATGGGTGCCGCGGCACTCGCCGGTGTTGCCGGGGCAACCGGCCTTGGTGCTGCAGTGATGTCACGGGAATCGTTCGCGGCTGCCGCCGAAGAAGCCCGCAATAAATACGTTGTGCACCCCGGCGAACTGGACGAGTACTACGGTTTCTGGAGTGGTGGTCACTCCGGTGAAGTACGGGTCCTGGGCATCCCATCCATGCGGGAACTCATGCGTATCCCCGTGTTCAACGTGGATTCTGCGACAGGCTGGGGGATTAGCAACGAGAGCAAAGACGTATTGGGCCATGACAATACCCACCTGAACGGTGACTCCCACCACCCGCATATTTCCATGACGGATGGCCGTTACGATGGCAAGTATCTGTTCATCAATGACAAGGCCAATACCCGGGTTGCCCGTATCCGTCTGGACATCATGAAGTGTGACAAGATCACCGCCATTCCCAACGTTCAGGCCATCCATGGTCTGCGGCTGCAGAAGGTGCCGAAGACCAAGTACGTCTTCTGTAACGGGGAATACGTGATCCCGCACCCGAACGACGGCAGCGATACCAGCCTTGAAAACAGCTATACCATGTTCAATGCGGTGGACGCGGAAACCATGGAAGTGGCCTTCCAGGTGATTGTGGATGGCAACCTGGACAACACCGATGCAGACTACACCGGCAAATACGCCTGTGCCACCTGCTACAACTCGGAGAAGGCACTGGATCTGGCCGGCACCATGCGCAACGATCGGGATTGGGCCGTCGTGTTCAACATCGAGCGCATCGAGAAGGCAGTCCGGGACGGTAACTACAAGACCCTGGGCGACTCCAAGGTGCCTGTGGTGGACGGTCGTGCAGGCTCGGACCTGACCCGCTACATCCCGGTTCCCAAGAACCCGCATGGCCTGAATACCTCCCCGGACGGCAAGTACTTTATTGCCAATGGCAAGTTGTCGCCAACGGTCACCATTATTTCGATCGAGAAGCTGGATGACCTGTTCGACGGAGCGATTGAGCCCCGTGATACCGTGGTGGGTGAGCCAGAGCTGGGTCTTGGGCCCCTGCACACCACATACGACGGTCGGGGTAACGCCTACACCACTCTGTTTATCGACAGCCAGGTGTGCAAGTGGAACATTGCCGATGCCATCAGGCACTACAACGGCGAGGACGTGAACTACATCCGCCAGAAGCTGGATGTGCATTATCAGCCGGGCCACAACCACGCGTCTCTGACCGAATCCCGGGATGCCGATGGCAAGTGGCTGGTGGTGCTGTCGAAGTTCTCCAAGGACCGGTTCCTGCCGGTTGGACCTTTGCATGCGGAGAACGACCAGCTGATCGATATCTCCGGCGAGGAGATGAAGCTGGTTCACGATGGCCCGGCCTTCGCCGAGCCCCACGACTGCATTCTGGTCCGTCGTGATCAGATCAAGACCAGGAAGATCTACGATCGTGACGATCCGTTCTTTGCCTCTGCCGTTGAGCAGGCCAAGAAGGATGGCGTTACTCTGGAAGCCGACAACAAGGTTATCCGCGATGGCAACAAGGTTCGTGTTTACATGACCTCAATTGCGCCGCAGTACGGGATGACGGAGTTCAAGGTGAAGCAGGGTGATGAGGTGACCGTGTATGTGACCAACCTGGACACCATTGAGGATGTGACCCACGGTTTCTGTATGGTGAACCATGGTGTGAGCATGGAGGTCAGTCCGCAGCAGACGGCTTCGGTGACCTTCAAGGCGGATCGTCCCGGGGTGCACTGGTACTACTGCAACTGGTTCTGTCATGCGCTGCATATGGAGATGCGCGGTCGCATGATTGTAGAGAAGGCCTGATTTAGGTCGGTCTTGCCGGGGCCTGATGATCGGGCCCTGGCAAGCCTGCTGCTTGGGTGTGGCAAACCGATGGCAAAGGGCTTTCCGAAACACGCCCGCGAGTACGTCCCTGTAGGGCTCGGATCGGGCCATCCATGGCCCTCTACGGTTTCGGAAAGCCCTTTGCCATCGATTTGCTCGAAGTAAAGTGCAGTTCGCCAATTTCCTTACTCTTGAGAAACGTTGATGTATCGAATTTTGCGTTATGGAGTGGCCCTGACAGTCGCTCTGTTATCGCTGACCGCGCAAGCGGACCTGCAAGAACAGCTTGATGCCCTGGAACCGGGCGCGAGCTTTGAGCTTCCCCCTGAACAGATTTCGTTTCTGGCAATCCGGGTGCCCGGTGTGTCTGTGTCTTGCCATGCCGAGACGGTGATTGACCCGGGCGGTCAGGGCAATGCGGTGGATATCATCGCCGAGGGGGTGACGTTTTCCGGATGTGCCGTTCGCAACTGGGGCAGCGATCTTAACGAGCTGGATGCGGGGATTTTTGTGGCTCGGGAGGCCAGGGGTGCGGTGGTTGCGAACAACCGTTTGCAGGGGCCGGCGTTCGGGGTGTGGTTGGATGCAACGCCGGATGTGACGGTCCGCGATAATAGGATTCGCGGTGATGACAGTCTGCGTCCGAATGACCGGGGCAATGGGATTCATCTGTTCAATACCACCGGCGCGCTGATTGAAGGCAATGACATCCGTCGGACGCGGGATGCGATTTATATGGAGACGGCGAATAACAATACGATCCGGGTCAATGAGATGGCGGATCTGCGTTATGGCATCCATTACATGTACTCGATGAATAATCTGCTGGAGAACAATGTCACCCGTAACACGCGAACCGGTTATGCGCTGATGCAGAGCAAGCGTCTGAAGGTGATTAACAACCGGTCGGTTAATGATGAGAACTACGGGATTCTGATGAATTTCATTACTCAGTCAGAGCTGCGGGGGAACGTGGTGACGGGCGTGTCCCAGGGGCAGACCGCCGGTGTTGCCATTGAGGGGGCTGAAGGTAAGGCGGTGTTTATCTACAACTCGCTGTACAACACCTTTGAAGGCAATGTCTTTGCCGACAGTAATATCGGAATTCATCTGACGGCGGGTTCGGAAGACAACGAGGTTTTTGGCAACGCGTTCGTGAACAATCAGCGTCAGGTGAAGTATGTCGCCACCCGCACGCAGGAGTGGTCCAGTGACGGTAAGGGCAATTACTGGAGTGATTACCTGGGCTGGGACCGGGATCAGGATGGCGTTGGCGATGTGCCCTATGAGCCCAATGACAACGTGGACCGGCTGCTGTGGAAATACCCGGAAGCCAAGGTTCTGATGTTCAGCCCGGCGGTGGATACCCTGCGCTGGGTGCAGGATGCGTTTCCGGTGGTCAAGTCCGCCGGTGTGACCGATTCCCATCCCCTGATGCGGATGCCCGCAGAGCTTCAACCGGAGAACCGATGAGCTGTTTTCGTCTTGAGAATGTGAGTTACCGGTACGACAAGAGCCCGGTCCTTACGGGGATCGACCTGACTCTGGAGCCGGGGGAGATTCTGGGGTTGTTCGGCCATAACGGGGCCGGTAAGACAACCTGTATCAAGCTGATCCTGGGGCTCATGAACCCCAACCAGGGATCGGTTTCCGTGCTTGGCGGCCATGCCGGCGATCCGCAGGTAACCCAGCACATCGGTTACCTGCCGGAGAACGTGATGTTCTATCCGCAGCTGACCGGTCGGGAGATTCTGAACCATTTCGCCCGGTTGAAGGGCGCGTCCCTGCAACAGGTGCCGCAACTGCTCGAACAGGTTGGCCTTGGCGATGCGATGGGTGCCCGCACCAAGACCTACTCGAAAGGCATGCGCCAGCGTCTTGGTCTGGCCCAGGCGCTGTTGGGTAAGCCCAGGCTGCTGATGCTGGACGAGCCTACGGTGGGGCTGGATCCGGTCGCCACGGCAGACCTGTACCGGTTGCTCCGGGAGCTGCGTGATGGGGGCACGGGCATTGTGCTGTGTTCCCATGTCCTGCCCGGTGTCGAGCCTTACATCGATCGTGCGGCCATTCTCACCGATGGCGCACTGAAGGCCGCTGGCGATCTGGCCGCACTGAGGCGGCAGGCGAATATGCCGGTAACCCTGTCTCTGGAACCAGCCAACAGTATCTCGGCGCTGGAACATGTGATCGACAGGGCCTCGAGCAGCAGTGGCCTGATCATCAAGACCGATAGTGGGCGCCTGCGGGTGGATGTGCAGCCGAGGGAGAAAATGGCCCTGCTGAATGCAGTGATGGCATCGGGGGAAGTGGCAGATCTCAGCATTCATCAGCCCAGCCTGGAAGACATCTACGTGCACTTTATCGGTTCCGGTGGCCTGGCCCACCGGGGAGGCAGTCAATGAACAGTATCTGGACCATTGCCCGCAAGGAACTCAGTGACAGCCTGCGCAACCGCTGGCTGATGGCCATTTCCCTCGTGTTTGCGACTCTGGCCCTGGGCATTGCCTGGTTTGGCGCTGCAGCCTCGGGGCAGGTGGGGTATGCCTCCACGCCGGCCACCATTGCCAGTCTCGCGAGCCTTGGAATCTTCCTGATCCCGTTGATTGCACTGCTGCTGGCCTACGATGCCATCGTCGGGGAAGAAGAGGGTGGAACCCTGCTGTTACTGCTGACTTACCCTCTTAGCCGAAGCCAGCTGCTACTCGGAAAGTTCCTGGGCCATGGCCTGACTCTCGCGCTTGCCACCGTGATTGGTTTCGGCGTTGCCGGCGTGGCCATTGCGGTGCTGGTGGAAAACGTTGCTATCGCCAGTCTCGCGGCAGCCATGCTGCGGTTTATTGGCTCCACCGTTCTGTTGGGATGGGGATTTATTGCCCTTGCCTACGTGATCAGTGTGCGGGTCAGCGAAAAGCCCATCGCCGCCGGCCTGGCCCTGGCGATCTGGTTCTTCTTCGTGCTGATCTTCGACCTGATGCTGCTGGGCACCCTCGTGGCCAGCGAAGGCCAGTTCAGTGCTGAACTGTTGCCCTGGCTGTTGATGCTCAATCCCACGGATGTCTACCGCCTGCTCAATATCGTTGCCTTCGGCGATACCGCCCAGCTCAGCGGCGTCCTCAGTCTCGGTGCCGATCTGCCCATCGGCGCCACCGGCCTGTGGATCGGCCTGGTGCTGTGGTTTGCCATCCCGCTGGCAGGCGCCCTGTTACTTTTCCGAAACCGTCGTATCTGAACGGAGTTATCCCGATGAACAGAAGTAAACTCAACTGGCTCCTCGCCGCTCTGGCAGCCATAACCCTCACCGCCTGTTCGGGCAATGAGGAGCAGACCATGGCCAAACCCGAACCGGTGCATTTCGAAAGCGGCGATGAATGCCACGTCTGCGGCATGGTGATCTCCAATTTCCCGGGCCCCAAGGGTGAGGCCATAACCGAGAAAGAGCAGCACGTCCGTAAGTTCTGCTCCACCAAGGACATGTTCGCCTGGATGCTCCAGCCGGAGAATGAAAACCGTGATCACACCCTCTACGTCCACGACATGACCCAGACCGAGTGGGAGCATCCGGACGACACCGCCCTGATCGACGCCCGGGACGCTTTCTTCGTGGTTGGCTCTGACCGCTCGGGCGCCATGGGGCCGACGCTTGCCTCCTTTGCGACCGAGGAAGCCGCCCACGGGTTCATGATGGAACATGGCGGTGAGGTTCTGAAATACAGTTCGATCACCATGGAGCATCTGAATACCGGCCTGGCGAAGCATGGTATGGATGGTATGGACGGAATGGACGGAATGGACCACTAGAAATGAAAAAGGGTCAGATGAAAGCTTTCATCTGACCCTTTTGTTGTGCTGGTTGCTGTGCCGGCCGCTTAGCCGCCGGTCATGTTCATGAACCGGAGGATCTGCACATCCCCGTTGCTGGAGAAGTGATGCCGCTCCGGCTTCAGATCCATGGCATTGATAATGGTTTCCCGCAACTTGTCATCAGTCACCGGATTGCCCCGTAGCACCCTGCGCAGATCCACCGAGTGCTCGTTACCCAGGCACAGCAGCAGCCGACCTTCGACGGTCACCCGCACCCGATTACAGGTAGAACAGAAGTTGTGGGAATGGGGAGAAATGAAACCGACCCGGGTCTCGCTGTCTTCCATGCGGTAATAACGGGCGGGACCGCCGGAATCCTCGGTAGCGGGCACCAGCTCGTGATGCTTGCGGATGATGTCCCGAACTTCTTCGCTGGTGCAAAGCGCCAGGCCCCGATCGTGTTCGGAAATCTCACCCAACGGCATCTCTTCGATAAAGCTGATATCCACCTTTTTCTTGCGGGCGAACTCGATCAGCTCCGGGATCTCCTCGTCGTTGCGGCCCTTCATCACCACTGTATTGATCTTGATGCCCCGGAAGCCAGCTTCCCGGGCAGCATCAATACCGTCCAGCACATGTGACAGTTTGCCGGTGCGGGTGATGTTGCGGAATTTGTCGGCGTCCAGGGAATCCAGGCTGATGTTCAGGCGATGCATCCCCGCCTTGCGCAGAGGCTCGGCCATGGTGGTGAGCTGGCTTCCATTGGTGGTCATGGCAAAGTCGCGCAGACCGTAAGTGCCAATCTCCTTTACCAGCTCCAGGATATCCTTGCGTACCAGCGGCTCGCCGCCGGTCAGACGAATTTTTTCGGTACCCAGGTCAACGAAGTTGCGGGCAACGCGGGCGATTTCTTCCAGGGTGAGAACCTGCTGGCGGGGCAGGAAAGTCATGTCCTCGGCCATACAGTACACGCAGCGGAAATCGCACCGGTCAGTGACGGACAGACGCACGTAGTTGACGGTGCGACCAAAACGGTCTGTCAGCTTGTTCTGGGGCATCGGGTTGGTCCTGTTGCCGATTGTTTTTTAACCTGAGTATAGACCAAGTATTGCAGATCGGATCACCAATTCCGATACCCCTCGGGAGGTAAGCCTGCTGTCAGGTAATTCAGAGTGGGCCGTCCCTGGCCCGGGCTCTTTTTTTCAGGCGCTGAGCTCGCTGGTTGCGCCGCTTTCATCGGTTTCGAGGGCAACCGGCTCCAGATCCGGGAAGAAAACGCCCTTCACGACTTGCCAGGTTACGGCGAGTGCGCCAACGATGAAGACCACGTCGCCAACGGTTCTGACCCAGCGCAGGGTTTGCAGGATATCGCTCTGCATGAAGGCTTCACTGCGTGCGTACCACAGGCCCTCGCTGGCGCTGGCAATGAACTGGATGATGCCGACGGGCAACAGGCTGGTGAACAGCATCAGCACCAGCCAGAACACGATGCCGAGGAACTTGCCAATCTGCCAGAGGCGGCCAAGGTCTACATACTCGTAACCCTGGTGGCCCAGCATGACCTGGAAGGTGAACAGGCCAACCACCAGCAAAAGGTATTTGCCCAGTGCTTTTTGCGAAGGCGTCAGCCCAACCTCGCTGAGCGGGTCCTTGAGTGGGGCCTGTGGTTCTTCATCTTCTTTGCGAAGGAAGGCCCAGGCCCAGACCAGGCAGTCCAGAAGAAAAACTCGGTCATCCGCTCGCGCCGCTCGGCGCTGGGCAGGGTGTTTTCCTTCATGGCGTAGTTTTCGCGGGTTGACTGCAGTTCCGGAGCGTCGCTGAACAGTCGGCTGTAGTAGTCGGCTGTTCTGGCAATAGCTTCGCTCCTGCGCTCGGAAAGGTGCAGAGTGCTGGTAGCGGCGTCGTAGGTATTGGTGCGGTACTCGGTTTTCAGGTCGTACTGCAGGGCGTTCTGCTGCTGCCCGCTGAGGCTGTGCCATTCCTGCCCGTACTCTTCCTGGGCTGCGATTTCCAGCCAGGTTTCCAGTTCACGGTGCAGCCAGTCGGCGGTCCAGTCCGGTGCCTGGTAGGCACCGTGGCCCCAGATCGAGCCAAGCTGCATGCCTCCGACGGACTGCCAGGCAGTTTGTCCATCAAGAATGCTTTCCTCGGTCATCAGGGTGTCGCCGTCGGCGGACACAACGCGATCCGGGATGGGCGGTGCTTCGCGGTACACCTCGGCACCGAAATACCCCAGGAGCGTGAAGGTTACTGCCAGGATTCCGATCAGCAAAAACCAGAGGCGGCGGTACTTAGCCATGGTGCGCTCCTCCCAGTCGGGTCGGGTAGGCGTCTTTCTGTTTCATAACACTGTCTCCTCATTAAACATTTATTTAAGATAAATCTTTATGCAGGAATTTTGATTTGATGCATTTAAGGTGTCAAATTTATTTTGTGGGTATATCGGAAGTCGTAGATGGGTAAGGGAAGGTTTTTAGGTGGGTGACTTTCTACGGTTTGATTTTTTTCTGGTGCCGGCTTAGCATTAAGATGTATTTATAGTAAATGTTATAGGTGGATTCATGAGTGAATACGAAAAGTGGCTTTTCACAGCAAACAGCACCCTGGGACTGTCAGTGTTGGGTTTGATGGTTACAATTCTGCTTGCATACCCGTTGGCGGGCGCGCTTGCACTGTCTGTGCAAATTGCTGCCCATATCGGAACCCTGGTTTTTGCGGTCGGTATCAAGGTGGCCTATGTGGCGCGTCTGGTTTTTCTCAGCCGTTTGGGCAGACCTGTCCATTGAATCCCGGTAGAATAGATGCAGTTATGAACCTTGGTGAGAACCCCGTGATGGGCGATCGTTTTGGGAAAACCGGATTTCGTATTCTTGCGTATATCTCGATTACGCTGGCTGCTGCAGGAGTGGTTCTGCCGTTGTTGCCCACAACACCCTTCGTTCTGCTGGCCGCATTTTTTGCCAGCAAGGGGTCTCCGGCTTTTGCTCAGTGGCTTGAAGACCATCCCAGGTTTGGTCCTGCCATTGATCAGTGGCGTACACGCAGGGCAGTGCCGGCACGGGCGAAGGTGCTGGCGTGCAGCATGATGGCCCTGAGTTGGGGGATGCTGTTTGCGTTGGGAGCGTCAGCGATGGTGTTGGGCATTTCTGGCGTATTTTTGTGCGGCACCGCCTGTTATCTGGTAACCCGACCTTCTTATTGAACGATTGCACACACGACTGGAGTATTGAATGCACATCACCCGCTACACGGATTATTCACTTCGAGTACTGATATATCTGGCAGTTCAGGGTGATCGTCTGGCGACCATTCAGGAAATCGCTGACAGCTATGACATTTCCAAAAACCACCTCATGAAGGTGGTGCACCAGCTGAACAAGAAGGGCTACATTGAAACCATCCGGGGCAAAAAGGGTGGAATGCGTCTGCATCGGGCGCCCTCGGATATTAACGTTGGTATCCTGGTACGGGAAACCGAACAGGACCTGAGCATCGTGGAGTGCTTTTCCTCCAAGAACGCCTGCAAGATAACCCCCGTGTGTGGCCTGAAATCGATGTTCGGTGAGGCGTTGAAGGCCTTCCTGGAAGTGCTGGACAAGTACACCCTGGCCGATGTTATCCAGGATCAGCACAGGCCCCAGCTCTTGAGATTACTTCAGATAGCCTGACGCGGCCAGGCGCGCCCTTGGCGCCTGGCCGCTCCAGCCCTGTCAGGCCGCTCTGGCCATTCCCATCAACTTCTCCGGCAGTGAATGTCGGAGTATGCGTTTGACTACCGTGCCGTACTGCTTGGCAAAACTGCCGGTGTTGTAGTGAATGCCGTGCTTTCGACACACCGCCTGTACCTTCCCGGAAATCTCCGGATACCGGTGGGCGGGCAGGTCCGGGAACACGTGGTGTTCCACCTGGTAGCTAAGATGGCCGCTCAGAATATGAAGCCAGCGGCCCCCGGTGAAGTTTGAGGACCCCGTGAGCTGGCGCAAATACCAGTGGCCCTTGCTCTCGCCCTCGCATTCCTCCTCTGTGAAGGTTTCCGCATCCTGGGTAAAGTGGCCACAAAAAATCACCGTGGATGACCAGAGATTACGGATCAGGTTGGCGCCCACATTCCCCGCCAGAACAATCGGAGCCACCGGAAAGGTAAGCAGCGGGAAGAAAACGTAGTCCTTGAAGGCCTGGCGGCCACCCTTGCGGGCGAATTGCTTCAGGAACGGCAGTTTTTCCCGCCAGCTTATTTCCCGGCTTCGCAGCTTCTCGGTTTCAAGTTCGTGCAGGCCCACGCCCCATTGGAAGAACACGCTCAGCAGAATGTAATTGATGAACTGCAGCGTGTGCCAGGGTTTCCAGGGCTCGTCATCGGTCAGTCGTAAGACGGCGTAGCCGTAGTCACGGTCCTTGCCGATGATGTTGGTGTAGGTGTGATGTTCATAGTTATGGGTACGGCGCCAGGAGTCACCTGTGCAGACCGTATCCCACTCGTAGGTCTGGGAATTCAGGCTCGGGTCGTTCATCCAGTCATACTGGCCGTGCATGACATTGTGACCGATCTCCATATTTTCCAGGATCTTGGCAATGCCGAGGGTTGCCGTGGCAGCAACGAACACCGGCGGAAGGAAGCCGAATGGCATCATGATCCGGCCACCGGCCTCAAGACTCCGGTGCAGCCGGATCATTCTCCGGATGTAACGTGCGTCCCGTTCTCCGAGGTCCGCCAGAACCTCCTCCCGGATCGCGTTCAGATCGGTTTCAAGTTCTGCGAGTTGCGCTTCGGTCATCTTTTTCATGGTCATACTCCCTGCGGTGCGCTCAGGCCCCGCAATAAAATCGGATGTGGGTTCTTAAAGGTCGAGTGAGACCGGGCCGCGGGGAACGGAGATACAAAGTTGGACAGTCTCCTCGCCGGGGCCGGAAGTTTGGCCGGTCAGACGGTTGATGACGGTACCCGTGGTTTTCCGGCAACTGCACTGGTGGCAGATGCCCATGCGGCATCCGTGGCGCGGTGTCAGTCCGGCGGCCTCGGCGATTTCCAGCAGGGTGGCATCGCCCTCGGAATCGACCATCATCTGGCTGCTCTCAAACTGAACCTCACCACCGAGTGTTTCGTTTCCAAGGTTGGCACTTGGCACTGAAAAGAACGTGCTGTGGATATCCGCGTCAGCAAAGCCTCTCTCGGAGAGGAGGCCCTGGGCCAGATCCATCAGGCCTTTGGGGCCGCAGAGATAGACCTGCCGAGCCTTGATGCCTGGCACTGTGTCCAGATCCTGGCCACGCAGGTAGCGGGGTTCCCTGGACTCGTTGGTGGCGATGATATTAAGCGTGAGGGCGCTATAGCGTGCCTTCAGGGCCAACAGTTTCTCCCGGGCAATAACGTCATCACGGGTTCTGACGAAATACAGCAGAGTCACCGGTGCCCGGTAATCCTGGGCCGCCATGGTCTCAAGCTGGCTCAACACTGGCGTGATGCCGCTGCCACCGGCAATAAACAGCACCGGTTGGGCCGGTTCTGGTATCAGAAAATCACCAAAGGCTTCGCCCAGACCGATTACCGCCCCAGTTTGCAGGTGATCGTGAAGCCAGTTGGTCACCAGGCCGCCGGGAAGGCGTTTGATGGTCAGCGTGACCAGTCCCTGTTCCTGCCAGAGCAGGGGTGAGCTCGAGAGGCTGAACGTACGGTTTCGGCGTACTCCATCCACTTCAACACAGATGTTCACATGCTGGCCCGCGCGGAAGCCCGACCAGCGCCTGGCCGGTTTCAGAACCAGTGTCTTGGTGTCCCCGGTTTCAGAAAGGATCTGCTCCACTCTGGCCGGTGTGTACTCTTGTACCCACATGGGGTTGATGCGTTCCAGCAGTGGGTCAAAAAACGCTTCCGGGTCATCCCGGTTGAATAGCTGCCTTCCGAGCCAGTGAAGGGCTTTTTGCTGGGTCTGTTTCGCTAACATGATCGTTGCCTCCCTGAGGCTTTTCGCTGTCCGTGTGTACAAGTGTTCACTTATGTGTACGAATGTACACACGACTACGTAAACTGACAACGGCTGAGCTCGTAATGGCTCAAAATGACAAGCATTCTGTACTTTTATTTTTTGGGATGTGTACACTTGTGAACCATTGGCTAACGGCAGGCGGTATGGGCACAGGATGGCGGAAAAACAGCGAAGAAAGCCCGGTGAAACCCGCGAGAAACTGATGACCGCGGCGTTAACCCTGGTAGGCAAGGGCCGGCATTTCGCCAGCTTGGGTATCCGGGAAGTGACCCGTCAGGCGGGCGTGGTACCAACCTCGTTTTACCGGCATTTCCGCAATATGGACGATCTGGGGTTGCAGCTTGTGGATGAGCTGGGCCTGGTGCTACGCAGGATGATGCGAGAAGCCCGGGCGAATGTGTTGCAGGCGGACAAACTGATTGAAGAGTCGGTGGCCATCTTTATCAGCCACGCGCAGGCCAACCGGAGTTTCTTTCTGTTCATGGCCCAGGGGCTGGCCGGTGAGAGCAGGGCAGTGCAGGAAGGTATCCGGAGCGAGATGCGTTTCTTTGCCAGTGAGCTTGCGAATGATCTGCGCAGGTTGAGGCTGGTGGACCATCTGACCGATCAGGATCTGGACATGACCTGTGACCTGGTGGTGCGCAGTGTCGCCTTCAGCCTGACTGATCTGCTCGGCGTATCCGCCGAAGACGACTACCAGATCGAGCAGATCAGGAAGCGGACCACCCGCTTCCTGCAACTGATTTTCGTGGGCGCCGCTCACTGGCAAAGCGCGGGCTGATTGTCCGTTGTATCAGTCCGCTTTACTCTTTTTCGTTGGCTGTTTGCGTGGCGCACTGGGCTTGGCCACAGCTTTCGGTTTGGCCTTTGGCGGAAGAATCAGGCTTTCCAGTTCGTCCAGTGCTTCACCCGTGTAAACCGCAAGTCTCTGCATGCTTGGCAGGGTATCCCTGCAGCCCGTATAGCCGAAGTTCAGTGAACCGTCATAGCTCAGGCAGGTGATGTTCAAAGCGCCACCGTGAGTAATCAGCGAGACAGGGTACATGGCTTCCAGTTTCGCGCCCTCGTAGTAAAGCGTTCTCTGGGGCCCCGGCACATTGGAGATCGTAACGTTAAATACCGGCCGCATGCGACCGCCAAGGCCGGACATCAGCTGCAGTATATAAGGCGACATCAGGAGCATGGTGTACTGGGTGAGCGCGCTTTTGGGCAGCTTCTGCAAATGCTCTTTGGCCCTTCGCGTTGACGCCTTGATGTTTTGCAGGCGGGTCAGCGGATCGGCTTCGTCGGTCGCAAGCGAAGAGATCATGAAACTGATCTGGGTGCCTGTCCCTTCGTCATCGGACGGCCGGATGTTGACCGGTATGCCGGCGGTGAGGGGAGCGTCCGGCAGTTCATTCTGTTCCAGCAGAAAACGCCTGAGGGCAGTTCCGCACAGGTACAGAACGATATCGTTGAGGGAAGCGCCGGAAACGTGGGCAAGTTCCTTGATCCTGTCGAGCTGATAATGCTGGGTGGCAAACCGGCGCTGGCCGGTGACCCGATGATTGATCTTGGAGACGGGCCCGGTGAACGGCGCCGTCAGACCGTCCTCGGGGTGGCGGACCGAATGCACCAGCCGGTTGCCCGCCTGCAGCAGACGCGGTGCCATATCTGCCTGCAGTTTCAGGGCATCCATGGCCTGTGAAACCGCACCGGGCACGCTGGCCTCGGAATCGGATTTGCTGCCGCGACGGCGCTCCGGCCGAACCGACCAGGGTGGCGGCATGTCCCGTTTGTCGGGATCGGTTGTCAGTACACGTTGCATCAGGCGTACACCACTGATGCCATCAATCATGGAATGATGCATCTTGGTGTAGAGCGCAAAACGGTTATTCTCGAGGCCCTCGATAACGTGGCATTCCCAGAGCGGGCGGGCAAAATCCAGGGGGTTGGAGTGCAGGCGCGATACCAGTATGCCCAGTTCCCGTTCACCGCCGGGGCGCGGCAGTGCCGAGTGACGCACGTGGTAATCCAGATCGATTTTCTTGTCGACTTTCCAGCCCGGCGCCAGTACCCGACCCAACAGTCCGGACCAGGCAAGCTTTAAACCCCAGGGGGGCGCGACATCGCCGGTTTCCTTCATGCGGGTCACCATGTCCCGGAGGAAGGTTTCAGGGGCGCCCTCCGGTAGCGAAAAGATCTGCAGGTTGCCCACATGCATGGGGGTGTCTTCAGATTCTACGGCCAGCCAAGAGGCATCCAGCGTTCCCAGGCGTTTCATTCCTTGTGCGTCTCCACCAGTATCCAGGTATTTTAGTTATCTCATGCAAGTATACTTGCAACTGCTTCGTGACACGATGTTTCAGGTCATAAAGTTCCCCGGTTCTGCAGTGCCGTACCACCTCAAACCTTTGCCGTTTTAGTCTCCCGAAAGAGGCGAGTGTGTGCTACTTTTCATCGGTTGGTTGCAGTAAAAACAAAAACATCCGGAGGCGTTGTGGAATCCAGCCCGCTTATCTCGGCAGGACTGCCGATTGCTCTGTTCATCATCATGATCGGTATCGGCATGACCCTGACGATACGAGACTTCCGCCAGGTGGCGGTGTATCCGAAAGGGATGATCGTCGGCACCATTGCCCAGATTCTCGTCATGCCCCTCATCGCCTTCATGCTGGCCACGTTGCTGGCGGTTCCGCCGGCCATAGCGGTCGGACTGGTGATCATCGCTGCCTGCCCTGGAGGCACCACCTCGAATCTGTTTGTGCTGCTCTCGCGGGGGAACATTGCCCTCTCCATAGTACTGACCGTCAGCGCCAGCCTGATCACCATTCTTACCCTGCCGCTGTTTACCAATATTGCCCTTCAGTACTACATGGGAACCGAGGAAGACATTGTGCTGCCGGTCTGGAAAACCGTGGGCATGCTGATTGGCATCGTGCTCTTCCCGGTCGCCATCGGGATGGTGGTTCGTACCCGCAAGCCGGAGGTTGCCCGCAAGGCAGAAAGCATTGTGAGTATCTTCGGCGGTATCGTGCTGGCGGTGCTGATCGTGGCGCTGGTGTACGGTGTTCGCGACCAGATCTGGGAGCTCCTGAAGCAGGCGGGGCCGGCAACCATCCTGTTGAATCTGGCCGGTATTGGTCTCGGCCTGGCGGCCGGCCGGATGGCGGGTCTGACCCAGCGGGAATCCCTGGCAGTGGCGGTGGAGCTGGGTGTAAAGAACGGCACCATTGCCCTCATGGTCACTCTGACTCTGCTGGAATCCAGCGCCATGTCGATCCCGGCTGCGGTCTACGGGGTGCTGATGTTCCCCATCGGCTTTGTTCTCGCCATGTATGGTCGAAGCATCATTCCCATTTCGACGGTACAGAGCAAAAACTGACTGGAGTCCTGCGTTATGCAGTTCCTGAACGGCATTACCCTTCTGCTTGTCTACCAGTTGATAGGGGAGATTACAGTTCGCTTGCTCGGTGTTCCCATCCCCGGGCCCGTACTTGGCATGGTGATGCTGTTCGTAACTTTGATGATACGGGGCAAGGCGCCGGAGTCTGTCGATCAGGCGTCCACGGCCTTGCTCAGTCATCTCTCGCTTCTTTTCGTTCCGGCGGGCGTGGGCATGATGGCGCATTTTGGCCGCATCGCCGACGAGTGGGTCCCCATAACCCTGGCGCTGCTGTTAAGTACCGTGATAACCATGGTCGCCACCGCGCTGATCATGCAGGTGACCACCCGCTGGTTTGCAAAGCCGCTGGCCGAAAAGGAGGGCGGCGATGAATGAGCCGGGTCTGAAAGACATCTGGGTCTACCTTTCGACGTCCCCGCTCCTCGGACTGACCATTACCCTGGTGGCCTATGGTCTGGCCTACCGGCTGTACCTGAAAACCAACTCCAATCCGCTGGCCAATCCGGTGGTCACATCGGTGGCCATGCTCATCATCCTGTTGCTGGCCACCGGCACCTCCTACAGTGACTATTTTGAAGGCGGTCAGTTCGTTCACTTTCTGCTGGGACCGGCGACGGTGGCGTTGGCCGTTCCCCTGTATCAGCAGTTTTCCAGGCTTCGACAACTCTGGTTGCCGGTAACGATTTCGCTCTTTTGCGGCGTTGTCATCGCCGCAGGCAGCTCTATCGGCCTGGCCCGGCTTCTGGGTGGGTCTACGGAGATCCAGATGTCCCTGGCCCCGAAATCGGCAACGGCGCCGGTGGCCATGGGGATTTCCGAAAAAATTGGCGGCCTTCCGTCGCTGACTGCCGTATTGGTTGTTATCACGGGCATCACCGGCGCCGTTCTGGGCACCAAGCTCTTTGAGTGGATCCGGGTTCGCGATGACACCGCCAGGGGCATTGCCATGGGTGTTGCAGCACACGGTATCGGGACCGCCCGGGCGTTTCAGGTAAGTTCGCAGATGGGTGCTTTTTCCGGGCTTGCGATGGCGCTTTCCGCCTTCGCTACCGCCTTGCTCGTGCCCTGGCTGGTCGATCTGCTTGAAGCCTGGATCCCCGCCTGAGCCGGCTCTTCCGATGGATTCAATGGGATAACTCCATTTCCCCATCGCTGGCGTACCCGTTATCAAGAGAAACCTTGATAAGCGAACCCTGAGGAGGCCCCTTGAGCAGGAATAACTACCTGGCAGTGCTTGTTCTGTCACCGGTGTGGATGTCGAGCTCGCTTCCGGCGATTGCACAGTCGTCATTGGACAACGATGAGGAGCTGGTGCTTCAAGTAACGTCACCAAGACTGGTTCGGGATCTGTACGAAACGCCCGCGGCAGTCTCGGTCATCAACGCACCCGATATCCGTGAGGGTCAGCAGCGTCTGCAACTGGATGAATCCCTCAATACCGTTCCGGGCCTGTTTTTTCAGAACCGCTACAACTTCGCCCAGAATCTCAGATTGTCTACTCGCGGATTTGGTGCCAGAGCGCCCTTCGGTATTCGGGGTATCCGGATTCAGGTGGATGGTATCCCCTACACGCTGCCCGATGGCCAGTCCCAGATCGATGCCATTGATCTGGATTCCGCCCAGCGAATCGAGGTCATTCGGGGGCCTGCCTCCGTTCAGTATGGGAATGCCGCGGGCGGTGTGATCGATATTTCCACTGCGTTGGGTGATGAGCTGCCCCAGGGCGGTCGGCTGCGGCTCGATGGCGGCAGTGACGACTATCGCAAGGCCGCGATACAGGGAAATGGCGTTGATGGTGATACCAGCGGCATAGCAACGCTTTCCTGGCTGACCTTTGATGGCCACCGGGAGCAGAGCAAGGCAGAGAAAGCACTGTTCAACGCCCGTGTGGCACGGGATCTGGATTCTGGACGGCGGATAACCGCCACATTCAACGCGCTGCATAACCCCAAATCCGAAGATCCGGGTGGGCTCACCCTGGCCCAGGCCGAAGAAGATCCGGAGCAGGCCACCGCATTGGCCAAGAGGCTGGACAGCAGCCAGACCGTGAACCAGCAGACCCTGGGTGTAAGATTTGAAGACTCGGGCGTCCTTCCCGGCCAACTCACCCTCGATACCTTCTACACTCACCGGGATTTCGCACAGCAGTTGCCGTTTCCCGGAAGCAGCCGCATAGCCTACGACCGGCACTTTTACGGCATCAGTTCCCAGTATCAGCAGGAATCGACGCTGGCCGGATTGCCTCTGGTGTGGGTAACCGGCCTGGATGTTCACCATCAGTCCGACGACCGGCGCCGCTATTCGGTGTCTATCGATGGCGATATCACCGGCCAGACCCAGGCGGAAAACCAGAGTGCTACCAATGTGGCGGTGTTTGGCCAGGGCGACCTGGCGCTGAGCGACGCACTCAACGTCTCCCTTGGCGTGCGGTTCGACCGGTTGCGTCTGGCCATTGACGACGACTGGCTGCAAGACGGTAACGATGATTCGGGCAACCGGACTTTCCGGGAATACAGTGGCGTTGCCGGTATCAGCTACAAGCTGGCACCGGCGCACCAGGTATACGCCACCCTTGGTACGGCGTTCGAGTCACCCACCTTTACCGAGTTTGCCAATCCGAATGGCGGCGGCTTCAATCCCGAGCTGGAGCCGCAGCAGGCATTGAATCGCGAGATGGGTATGCGCGGCATGCTTGGCCGTGGCCTCAGCTATGACATGGCCCTGTTCTCCATCCGGGTGGAGGACGAGATCCTGCCCTTTAACGTGGGCGATCAGACCTTCTACGAAAACGCCGGCGAAACCCGTCGCAATGGTTTTGAACTGGGTCTGGCCTGGGACCTTTCGTACGCCTGGCGGGTAACCAGCGCGCTGACCCTGGCGGATTACGAGCTAAGGGACTTTGTGGATGAGCAGGGCAACGACGCCAGCGGCAACGCTATTCCAGGTCTGCCGGAGCAACTCTGGGTGAGCGAGCTGGAGTGGCGCGGTGCAGCCGGTCGTTTCGCGGCTCTGGAGTGGCAGTATGTGGGCGAGTTCTACGCCGAAAACAGCAACCAGACCCTGGTGAGTGACTATTGGCTGGTCGGTATGCGTGCCGGCGATTCAGTACGGATGGCGGATCAGACCCTGAACCTGTATGCCGGAATCCGCAATCTGCTGGATCAGGACTACTTCAGTAACGTGCGGATAAATGCCAACGCGAACCGCCCTGTGGAAGACCGGGGCTATTTCGAACCCGCCCCGGGAAGAACTTTTTATGCGGGCCTGGAATGGGTATTCTGAGGGGCGATAACAACACAAACAGTAGGGATTTTTAATTCATGCAAACCAAGTTCCTTCTCGAAGAAAGCCAGATGCCGAAATACTGGTACAACCTGCAGGCGGACCTCCCCGAGCCGCTGCCGGCCGTCTTGCACCCGGGTACCCAGCAGCCGGTGGGCCCATCGGATCTGGAACCGCTGTTTCCGATGGCGCTGATCGAACAGGAAGTGACCACCGAACGGGAAATAGAGATTCCTGAGCCGGTGCGTGATGTCTACAACCTCTGGCGTCCGGCGCCGCTTTATCGGGCCCATCGCCTCGAGAAGGCCCTCGGCACGCCGGCAAAGATTTTCTACAAATACGAAGGCGTGAGCCCGGCCGGCAGCCACAAGCCGAACACCGCGATTCCGCAGGCCTTCTACAACCGCGAAGCGGGTATACGCACCCTCACCACCGAAACAGGAGCAGGGCAGTGGGGCACATCGCTGTCCTTTGCCGGCTCCCTGTTCGATATCGATGTTACGGTGTTCCAGGTTCGGGTTTCCTACAACCAGAAACCCTATCGCCGAGCGGTCATGGAAACCTACGGCGCCAAATGTGTGGCTTCGCCCTCGGAGCTGACCGAGTTTGGCCGCAAGGTGCTGGCAGAGACTCCGGACCACAATGGTAGTCTGGGCATCGCCATCTCCGAAGCGGTGGAACTGGCGGTCAAGGACCCGAACACCAAGTATGCCCTGGGCTCGGTTCTCAACCATGTGTTGCTTCACCAGAGCATCATCGGCCTGGAAGCCATGCAGCAGATGGAAATGGCGAACTGCTGGCCCGATGTGATTGTGGGTTGTACTGGCGGTGGTTCCAACTTTGCCGGAATTGCTTTCCCGTTTATGGGGCACGCCCTGAGAGGCGGCGAGAAATCCCGGATTGTGGCGGTAGAGCCCTCGGCCTGTCCCACGCTGACCCGGGGCAAGTACGCCTACGATTACGGTGATACTGCCCACATGACCCCGCTGACCAAGATGCATACCCTGGGCTCCGGCTTTACACCGCCGGGCTTCCACGCCGGCGGTCTGCGGTACCACGGTATGGCACCCCTGGTTTCACATGCCAAGGAGCTGGGGCTGTTTGATGCGGTGTCCTACACTCAGCGGGAGTGCTTCGAGGCCGGCGTTCTGTTTGCGAGGAACGAAGGTATCGTGCCGGCTCCGGAGGCCAACCATGCGGTCAAGGGTGCCATTGACGAAGCCCTGCGCTGCAAGCGGGAAGGCAAGGATGAGGTGATCCTGTTCAACCTCTGCGGTCATGGCCATTTTGATATGGCAGCCTACACCTCCTACTTCGCCGGTGAACTGAGCGACCACGAGTACGACGAACAGGAACTGGCCATGGCCCTGTCCGGGCTGCCCTCGGTCAACGCCTGATCAGTCGTCTTTCGCCCGCTGTTTGAAAATCGTACCCCCGCCGCCGGCATCCAGTTGTCGGATGGCGGTGGGTGCGCCCTCGTCATCCAGTCGCACGTCTCCGATGCCCGCGCCGTTCCACAGTCGCTCGCCGGCCTCGCGGCCCTCGGGTAGCCTGGGGGAAATCCACATGCGCCGTCTCTTGGTGAACCAGTTAAGGGGCGACCAGGGTGCGAACAGCCAGCGATTGAGCCGGTCCAGCCATTCCAGCAGGGCGTTGGGGAATTCGTTCTTGATGCCGCTACTGGTGATCTGCCAGACGCGGGGACCGTTCTGTTTGTGGCGCACCCTCACATCGTAGGCAAACGAATAGTGAACATCGCCTGAGAGAATCACGAAGTGTCTGGGCGTTCGGGGGTGGCCGAAGATATTCAGTAGCACACTGGCCGCGCCCCGATGCGCCATCCAGTTTTCAGCATCCACCAACAGCGGCTTGCCAAAGAAGGTAAACACCCGCTGGATCATCTCGATGAGCTTTACCCCGAACATTGGCGCCGGCGAAACCACCACGACGGCATCCTCGCCCATGATTTCGTGTTGAAAATCGGTCAGTGATTCCCAGTCCATCAGTCCGGAGGGGTGACTGCGCCGGATTTCGCTCCGCCAGCGATGGGTGCGGGTGTCCAGCACCACCAGTCTGGGTGATGTTGGCAGGCTGAAGTGCCAGTGTTGAAAGTGGAACAGCTGGTCGATCAGATCATCCTGAATGGCCGTATCCAGCTCGTGTTGCCCGTTGCTGGACTCGAACAGCCTCTGACACTGTTCGATCAGTTGGCCGAAATTGCCAGGCTGGTTGCCCCAGCCCTGGCACAAAAGATAGCCCAGCAGGGCATTGCCAATAATGCGCCGGGAAAAGGGGTGTTCGTAAGCGGTGGTTTCCCAGAGCGCGGAGAGATTCCAGTCGTCCGTCACGTCATGATCGTCAAAGATCATATAGACGGGCACGTTGGCCATGGCCCGCGCTGCCTGCGGAAGGCTCTTGCGGAACTCGTTGATGGCGGCCTGTTCTTTCCGATAGCGCGCCAGCTCGTCCGGGTCATCGACCGGTTCAGCACTGGTCACACACGCCCAGGGTTCCGGGGACCAGACCAGCAGATACATGGCCATCACCTCGGCAAAGGAAATCAGGTGATTGCCCGCATTGGCCGTGGTGAACACCGGTTTGCGGACGCCACCGAAGAAGCGCTCGGTCAGGTCTTCATTGAATTCGGATTCCGGCAGCAGTTCATCCCGGTGGTAATAGGCATTCGCCACCGAAGTCAGTTCCTTGCTGTGCGAAAGCGAGGCGCCTTCCAGTACCTCCTGGTAAAGGCCCAGTTGGTGAATGACACACTGGATGGCATGTAACATCGGGCCGGCCACATCATCGGCGTAAACCTGGTCGCCGGTCATAAGTAGCAGAGACGGAACGTCCTCAAGCTTCTGTGCCTTCTGCAGTTCTTCATCCACTCGAACCAGCCCATCAGGAGAGGGGTGGTGGGGTCTTCGGCAAGAGCCGTGGAGTATTCGGTCCAGCCTGGATTTCAGGGTAAAGCCTGGCCTCTCCCGGCCCTCGGGGCAGAGATGTGGAGCCCACGTCCGGATCCACTGGCAAGCCTCTGAGCCTTCGGCGGTGAGCCCCAGGTCGTATTCCAGCCGGGTGTCCTTTGGGAGAGTAGCCTCAGGCGTAATGGTCAGCAGGTTCAGCCAGGCTCGGGTACCAATTCTGAGTCGTGAAAACTCTGAATCGGCTAACGGACGATCCAGCAGGAGCTCTGTGCCTTTGAATACCTGAATTGCGAACTCTGACTGTTCGCTGGTTACCAGCCACAGAACAATAGAGTCCGGCGCGGAATGACGTAAAATTGGGCCGGCCAGTACCGGCCCGAATTTGCCATCTGGCTCCAGATTCAGTCCTCCTCAAGTTCTCTTGGCGGGCAGTGGTGGTCTTCCACAACCGTGCCATCGTCCACGCTCTCGAGGTGCACATCAAAGCCCCACAACCGGTGCACGTGCCGCAGGACTTCATCAGTTTCCTTGCCCAGGGGGACGCGGTCCACGGGAATATGGCGCAGGGTCAGTGAGCGATCGCCGCGCACATCCACATTCCATACCTGGATGTTGGGTTCGCGATAGCTGAGGTTGTACTGGCGCGCCAGTTTCTCTCGCAGGTCCCGGTAGCCGGGGTCATCGTGGATGGCGGTTACCCGGTACACGTCTTCCTGGTCATCATTCTGGATTGCGAAAAGTTTCAGATCCCGCATTACCTTGGGGGAGAGGAACTGCTGGATGAAGCTCTCGTCCTTGAAGTTCTTCATCGCAAAATGAAGGGTTTCCAGCCAGTCGCTGCCGGCGATGTCCGGGAACCACTCACGGTCTTCGTCTGTCGGGTTCTCGCAGATCCTGCGCAGATCCGTAAAGATGGAGAATCCCAGGGTGTATGGGTTAATGCCCGAATACCACGGGCTGTTGAATGGCGGCTGGTACACCACCGCCGAGTGGCTCTGGAGAAACTCGAGCATGAAGCCGTCGGTCACCAGCCCCTTGTCGTACATGCGATGCAGCAGGGTGTAGTGCCAGAAGGTGGCCCAGCCTTCATTCATGACCTGGGTCTGGCGCTGGGGATAGAAGTACTGCCCAAGCTTCCGCACGATGCGGATGATTTCCCGTTGCCAGGTTTCCAGCAGGGGCGAGTTCTTCTCGATGAAGTAGAGAATGTTTTCCTGGGGCTCTTCTGGATAGCGTTTGCGACGCCTTACCGGGTCATCGTCCTCGTCAAGCTTCGGTATTGTCCGCCAGAGATCGTTGATGCGCCTCTGCTGGTATTCTTCCCGCTCTTTCTGGCGCCGCACTTCTTCCGACGCCGATATCGGGGCTGGCCGCTTGTAGCGGTCTACCCCATAGTTCATGAGGGCGTGGCAGGAATCCAGGATCTCCTCCACGGCGTCCACGCCATAGCGCTCCTCGCACTCCGCCACGTAATGACGGGCAAACACCAGGTAATCGATGATCGCGCTGGCGTCGGTCCAGGTGCGGAACAGGTAGTTACCCTTGAAGAAGGAGTTGTGGCCATAAGAGGCATGGGCAATAACCAGCGCCTGCATCGGCAGGGTGTTTTCCTCCATCAGGTAGGCGATGCAGGGATTGGAGTTGATCACGATCTCGTAGGCCAGGCCCATCTGGCCGCGCTGATAGCCCTTGGATGTGCTGAGAAACTGTTTGCCGAAGGACCAGTGATGGTAGCCAACCGGCATGCCCACGGAGCTGTAGGCGTCCATCATCTGCTCGGCGCTGATCACCTCGATTTGGTTCGGGTAGGTGTCCAGGCCGAACTCGGCGGCGCACTTGGCAATCTCGTCATCGTATTCCTGGATCAGCTCGAAGGTCCACTCAGAGCCCGTGGAGATCGGCTCCCGGGCCCTGGGCTGATCGCTTTCGGGCGGATTGGGTCGGTCCATGAGGTTAGTCATGCGGCTTTCCTCTCGAACAGCTGGCGGAATACCGGGTAAATTTCACCGGGGTCGGCGATCTGCTGCAGGGCAAAGCTCTGGGGGAATTGCTCCTGGATCTTCTCGTATTCATACCAGAGCATCTGATGGTCCTGCGGCGTGATTTCCACATAGGCAAAGTACTGCACCAGTGGCAGGATATTGTCGGCCAGGATCTTGCCGCACACCGGCGAGTCATCGTTCCAGTTATCACCGTCGGACGCCTGCGCTGCGTAGATGTTCCATTCAGCCGGGGAATAACGGGACTCAATAATCTTGTGCATCAGCTTGAGGGCGCTGGAGACAATCGTGCCCCCGGTTTCCCGCGAATAGAAGAACTCTTCCTCGTCCACTTCCTTGGCGCTGGTGTGGTGCCGGATGAAGACCACTTCGATCTTCTTGTAGTTCTTCTTGAGGAACAGGTACAGCAGGATGAAAAACCGCTTGGCGATGTCCTTGTGCATCTGGGTCATGGATCCGGATACATCCATCAGGCAAAACATCACGGCGCTGGTGGCCGGCTGCGGTTTTTTCAGGTGCTGGCGATAGCGCAGGTCGATTTCATCAATGAAGGGAATGCGGCGAACGTTTGCTTTCAGTCGCGCGATTTCCTCCTCGAGTACCTGGATCTGATCCTCATGGCTGAACGCCGGGTCCAGATCCTCTGGCGCCGATTTCAGCGCTTCAAGCTGCTTTTCCAGATCCCGGATCTTCTTCTTGCGCGCCCCTCCAAGGCCCAGCCTGCGCGCGTGGGCCCCGCGCAATGAGCGTACTACATCCAGCTTGGCCGGCACCCCATCGGTGCTGAAGCCAGAGCGGACATATTTGAACGCTTCGGTATCCTTGAGTTTCTTGCGGGCCAGGTTCGGCAGTTCGAGATCGTCGAACAGAAAATCCAGGAATTCTTCCTGGGTAATCTGGAAAGCGAACTCATCCATGCCTTCGCCGTCCGGGCTGGCCTGCCCCTGCCCGGAGCCCTGGCCCCCACCACCATCGGGCTTGGGAATGGTGTCACCGGCCACAAACTCCTGGTTGCCCGGATGCACCATCTCCCGCTTGCCGCCCTGGCCATGGTGAAAGATGGGTTCTTCAATGTCGCGAGACGGAATACTGACTTTCTCGCCCCGCTCTATATCGGTGATCGAGCGTTTCTGAACAGCATCCGACACCGCACGTTTGATGTGGTGTCGGTAACGGCGCAGGAACCGTTCACGGTTCACTGCGCTCTTGTTCTTACCGTTCAGTCGCCGGTCGACTATGTGGGTCATTCCCATGGCGTTACTCCAGCTCAGTGAATGGTCACTGACTTAGTGAGACTTGCGAACCCGCAGGTACCATTCAGCCAACAGCCGCACCTGCTTCTCCGTGTAGCCTCGGTCGACCATACGCTCGACGAACTGCTTGTGCTTGTTCTGATCTTCCTGACTCGCTTTCGGGTTGAAAGAAATCACAGGCAACAGATCCTCGGTGTTCGAGAACATTTTCTTCTCGATCACGGCGCGCAGTTTCTCGTAGCTGAGCCAGGACGGATTCTTGCCACCGTTGTTCGCCCGGGCCCGCAGGACGAAGTTGACCACTTCGTTGCGGAAATCCTTCGGGTTGGAAATGCCCGCCGGTTTCTCGATTTTTTCCAGCTCTTCGTTGATTGAGGAGCGGTCGAGGATCTCGCCGGTATCCGGATCCCGGTATTCCTGATCCTGAATCCAGAAATCGGCATAGGTGACATAACGGTCGAACAGGTTCTGGCCGTATTCGCTGTAGCTCTCGAGGTATGCGGTCTGGATTTCCTTGCCGATAAACTGCACATAGTGCGGTGCCAGGAATTCCTTGATGAACCGGAGATACTTCTCGTGAGTTTCAGCAGGGAACTGCTCCTGTTCGATCTGTTTTTCAAGAACGTAGAGCAGATGCACCGGGTTGGCGGCCACTTCAGTGGTGTCGAAATTGAACACCTTGGACAGGATCTTGAAGGCGAAACGTGTGGAGAGCCCATCCATACCTTCCATCACGCCGGCGGCGTCACGGTACTCCTGGATCGATTTGGCTTTCGGGTCCGTGTCCTTGATGTTCTGGCCGTCATAAACCCGCATCTTGGAGAAGATGCTGGAGTTTTCCGGCTCCTTGATGCGCGACAGCACGGAGAACTGGGCCAGCATATCCAAAGTGTCGGGCGCGCAGGGAGCACCTTCCAGGGAGCTGTTGCTCAGCAGTTTCTTGTAGATCTCGATTTCTTCCGTAACCCGAACACAGTAGGGCACCTTGACGATATAGACCCGGTCAAGGAACGCCTCGTTGTGTTTGTTGTTGCGGAAGGTCTGCCACTCTGATTCGTTGGAGTGGGCCAGGATCACGCCATCAAAGGGCACCGAGCCCATGCCTTCGGTGGTGTTGTAGTTGCCTTCCTGGGTCGCGGTCAGCAACGGATGCAGGACCTTGATGGGAGCCTTGAACATCTCCACGAACTCCATCAGGCCCTGGTTGGCCTTACACAGGCCACCGCTGAAGCTGTACGCATCCGGATCATCCTGGGAGAAATCCTCCAGCATGCGGATGTTGACCTTGCCCACGAGGGCGGAAATGTCCTGGTTGTTGTCGTCCCCGGGTTCGGTTTTGGAGACAGCGACCTGGTCGAGTACCGACGGATACATTTTCACAACGCGGAACTGGCTGATGTCGCCGCCGAATTCGTGCAGCCGTTTAACGGCCCAGGGCGACATGATGTTTTTCAGGTAGCGAGCGGGGATGCCGTATTCTTCTTCCAGAATCTGGGCGTCTTCGGCCGGATCGAACAGGCCAAGTGGAGATTCGTTCACTGGCGAGCCCTTGATGGCGTAGAAGGGCACTTTTTGCATCAGTGACTTGAGCTTTTCCGCGAGGGAGGATTTACCACCGCCCACGGGACCAAGCAGGTAAAGAATCTGTTTCTTTTCTTCCAGGCCCTGGGCAGCATGGCGGAAGAAGGAGACGATGTTTTCTACGGCGTCTTCCATGCCATAGAACTCGGAAAACTCGGGGTACCGCTTGATGACCTTGTTGGAAAATATCCTTGAAAGCCTCGGATCTTTCGAGGTGTCGACGAACTCTGGCTCGCCGATGGCAATTAACATTCTCTCAGCGGCCGTGGCGTAGGCCGTTGGGTCCTTTTTGCAGATCTCCAGGTATTCCTCAAGACTGTATTCTTCTTCCTGAGTACTCTCATACCGGTCTTTGAAGTGCTGCAGTATGCTCATAGATCGCCCTCGCTCGCTGTATCTTCAGCTTTCAGTTCACGCAATTTCCCCGTTGCAGTCAGTTCCGCCCGTCCGGGCGGTTTAGTTAGTTATGGGTGGAAGGAATGGATACTTACAAGCCTGTGCACGATCTTGTCGAGGTCGGCTTGCTTACTTTGAGCTTAGTTCACGGTTCGGGAGTTGGACAGTGTGTGAGTGGTTAAGGTTCATTAAATTATGTTAGGCGGGTGTGTTGGTTTTGTAGCCTTCTGGCGGAGGGGGCTGGAGTGCACCGGGTGGCTTTCTGACAACGAATTGGCAACTCGCTTCGCTCAGACATCAAATTCGTTGTCAGAAAGCCACCCGATACACTCCGATCAGGCCTCCGGGGGGATGCCCCGGGAAGCTAGAGTTTGGTTAAACGGAAGACGCTTTCAGATGCGTTTTCCAGGCCTTTTCTCTTTGTAAACGGATGATCCTTGGCCAGGGTATTGGTCAGGATGTGCTCGATTTTATAGTCGTCCTGGTAAAGTTCCCGCACTTCCTCGTCACTGACGTTGAACGGCGGGCCCTTGATTTCGGTGTCGTAGTCCAGGGTGATGAGCAGGATTCTGGTGCCGTCGGGGATTATGGCGGTAAGGTGGTTTACGTAGTCTCTGCGCATGTGGGGCGGCAGGGCGATCAGGGCGGCCCGGTCGTAGACCAGTCGAACGTGTTTGAGGTCTTCCGGAACCAGTTGGAAGAAGTCGCCGCACCAGAGCTGCAGGTTGTCGTGTTTGAAGGTTATGAAGGGTTCGCCGGGGTGAACTTTGGCTTTCTCGCCGGCTTCTTCGAAGAAGTCCTTGCAGGCCAGTTCGCTCAGCTCTACACCGATGATCGGATGGCCGCGGTCGTGGAGCCACCACATGTCGTGGGCTTTGCCGCAGAGGGGCACGAAAACGGCGTCGGTGCCTTTGCCAGCCAGTTCCGGCCAATGGTCGTGGAGATACTGGTTAACCGTGCCCTCGTGGAAACCGATTTCTTTTTTGGCCCAGCGTTCGTGCCAGAATTCATGTTCCATGGTTCATACCCTGTTCGTGCTTGGACATGTTGAGTTTTGGACGTTTAACCAAGTCTACCCTAATCTGTGGCCATCTGGATTCAGGAGAAAAGTATGAAAGCTGTGTTTCTTGATGCCAAAACTCTTGGCGACGATGTGGATCTCTCGCCCATCGAGTCGGTGACCGGCGGGTTGGAAAAGTATGATCGGACCACGCCGGATCAGATCCTGGAACGCATCCGGGGGTTCGATACCGTGCTGGTCAATAAAGTAGTGCTCACCCGTGAGCATTTCGAGGCCTGCCCCGAACTCAAGACCATCGCCGTGGTGGCGACCGGATTGAATAACATCGATCAGGCGGCGGCGAAGGATCACGGCATCAAGGTCATGAACGTGACCAACTACGGCCGCTCAACGGTGGCGCAGCACACCATGGCGTTGATGCTGGCACTGGCCACTCGGCTTCTGGATTACACCCGCGATGTCCAGGCAGGGCGATGGGGCAAAAGTGACATGTTCTGCCTGATGGATCATCCGATCATGGAACTGGAGGGGCGCACTCTTGGTATTGTCGGTTACGGTGATCTGGGGCAGGGCGTGGCGGAGCGGGCTGCGGCCTTTGGTATGAAGGTTCTTCTTGGAGCTCGGCCCGGGCAGGAACCGGGTGTGGTCGATGGCTATTCGCGAATTCCACTGGACGAATTGCTACCCCAGGCAGACGTGCTCTCGCTGCACTGCCTGCTGACCGACGAGACCCGGGATCTGATCGGTGCCCGCGAACTGAAAATGATGAAGCCCGACTCGTTGCTCATCAACACCAGCCGCGGAGGCCTGGTAAACGAACAGGCGCTTGCGGACGCGCTGCGCGCCGGTGAGATCGGCGGTGCCGGTTTCGATGTGTTGACCGAGGAACCGCCCCGCAACGGCAACCCTTTGCTGGCGGACGATATTCCCAATCTGATTATGACCCCGCACTCGGCCTGGGCCAGTCGGGAAGCGCGGCAGAGGATCGTCGGCATCACCGCTGTCAATCTGAAATCTGTGCTGTAACAGGAAAGCCCCGGAAGATCCGGGGCTTTGCAGACTGGCCTTGGGAGATCAGTATTTCCAGCCCACGCTCACCGAGGCACCCAGCTGGTACATTTCCAGATCAATGGTCTGGTTCGGTGCCAGTGGGTTGGGTCCGGTCACTGTCTTGGCCGGGGAGTAAAAGGCCATGCCAGAGACATCGAGGTTTTCGGTGAAGCTGTGGGTGAATCCGCCAGTCAAGTGCCACTCCTGAACGCCCGGCGCCAGGATGTTGAACAGCACATCTTCGTCGGAGATAGGATTCTCTCCATAGCTGACGCCGGCCCGCCAGGCATGCGCCGGTGTTTGCTGCCACTGCCAACCCAGCTTGACGATGGTCATGTCGTCCCAGCCAAAGCCTGCGCCATTATCATCGCCGAGCTGTGCCGTCTGCAGATTGGGCAGCAGCGGGTTGCCCACGCTGTTGATCTCGCTGTAACGGATGTGCTGGATATCCAGCAGGAACCAGTGGTTTTCAAGTCCGGACCAGGCGATACCCGCGTTGAACATCTGGGGAATGTCGAAGTCGCCCTGTTCCGGAAAAAGGCCGCGGTATTTGTCGAACTCGTTCATCTTCAGAATGTTGCGCCAGCTCAGGCCGCCGCGGAGGGTGTCGGTGATTTCACCTTGCCAGCCGATCTGGTAACCGTAACCCCAGGCATCGTCGGTGCCGTTGTTGGAGAGTGCGCCCGGGTCTGGAGAGAATGGCGCGAAGCTCTGCAGGCCTTCAGCTTCGAAGCGCTGGTAGGCAATGACTGGTGAAATGCCGAAGGCCTGGTTGTCGGAGAACTCCCAGGACCAGGTCGGGGCAATAAAAAGCTGTTCGAGGTTTACGCCGGTACGGCCTGCATAGAAAGGCCCGCCACTTTCACCAGAGTAGTCGGTGTTCATGCCACGATTGGCATACACTGAAACCCCGAAACGTGTGGTGTCGGAAAGTTCCCGATTAAAGCCCAGGTGGGGGATAACGAAACCGTTGCGGCTGCTTTTGTATGTGCCCGGCTGCAATGAGAACGCAGGGGGAGGAGAGACTGGACCCTCTACGGTGTATTCCCGCCGGGGCGAAAAAACTTCGAACCCACCGTCAATCCGGTTCCCGACAAAAGCCATACCGGCCGGGTTGGTTGGCGCTGCAATGCTGTCCTGGGACAGCGCAGTGCCTGCGCCGGCCATGCCTTTGCTGATGGTGCCGTAGCCGTGACTGAAATAGCCGTTGGTGGCCAGGGCAGTCATCGGTGAGAAGGCGGTAAGTGCAGCAACGCCCAGAGCAAGTTTGATTCGCATAAGAAAATACCTGGTCAGAAAATACCATTTCTTGAATAGCGGCCTTTTTACAGAAGATCTGTTATAAGAGGAGGTAATAAATGATGATATGGTTATATTGGATGTGTGTCCCTCGCAAACTGCCGTTAATCGGCCATACTCTGGTTACACCGGATATCTGACTGATAATCTGAACAAAACATGGAACGACAGGACCTAAAGTGGCTTCATTCCAATTAAAAGACCGGCTTCAGGCAGCTGAGCGCTGGATTCTGGCGAATCCCAATCCGCCCCAGAGTTGGCCCTGGACCTGGTTGTACAAGGTCGGCCGCACTGCCTATGCGATGGCCCGGGATGTTCTCAGTGGACAATTGACTCTCCATGCCATGAGTCTTGTGTACACAACCCTGCTGAGTATCGTGCCTCTGCTTGCCCTTAGCTTCTCGGTGTTGAAGGCGCTGGGAGTGCATCAGCGAATGGAGCCGTTCCTGTTCCAGTTCTTTGAACCGCTGGGACCCCAGGGGATAGAGCTCGCCGAGCAGATTCTCGGATTCGTCGATAACATGAAAGTCGGAGTGCTCGGTTCTGTGGGGCTGGCGTTGTTGGTCTACACGGTGGTTTCCCTGCTGCAGAAAATAGAACGCTCCTTCAACATGATCTGGCGCGTCCCGGATATGCGCTCCATGGCGCAGCGCTTCAGTAACTACCTGAGCGTGATCATGGTGGGACCACTGCTGATGGTTTCGGCCATTGGCGTCAGCGCCACCATTTTTTCCTCAACCATTGTCCAGAAGCTCATAGAAATTGAGCCGTTTGGTTCGGTAATTCTTGTTGCCAGCCGTTTCACCCCATTTTTCCTGGTGGTTGGCGCATTCACGTTCGTTTACGTGTTCATGCCCAATACCCGGGTCAAGTTGCGTTATGCGGCCATCGGCGGTCTGGTGGCTGGTGTTTCCTGGCAGGCAGGCGGAATGCTGTTTGCCTCCTTTGTGGCGGGCTCTGCCAAGTACGCAGCAATCTATTCCAGTTTCGCCATCGGCATCATCCTGCTGATCTGGATCTATCTGAACTGGATGATCCTGCTTCTGGGTGCCAGCCTGGCGTTCTATCTGCAGAATCCGGGATCAGTGGCCAAGCGCCGGCAAGTGCAATTGGCGCCGGAACTGCAGGAGAATGTAGCGTTAGCGACCATGTGGCTGGTGGCCAAACCCTTCAGCGAGGGTAAGCCGGCACCTCAGCAGGAGGTGTTGGAACACCAGTTGAGGGTGCCAGGCGAAGTAACCCGCGCGCTCAGTGACAAGTTGATCCGGGCGGGGCTGCTTAGCCTGGCCGGCAGCCAGGGCGATCGACTTGTGCCGGGGCGTGCGCTGGATCTGATCACCGTGGGCGAGGTTTTGAAAGTGGTGCGCAACGATGAGGACCGGATCGTTGACCGGTTACCAAAGGTCATCCCTGCCGAATTGATAGGCCCGCGCAAGGTGGAGGAAACGCGAACCTTCGCTGAGTTGTTGCGGGCCGGTGATGACCTGGAGAAGCCCAGGCGTCGCGCTCAGGCGGAACCTGTGTCAGCTTCTGACAGTTGAGCGGCCGCCCTCCCGGAGCATCTTCTGCAGCGCCTGTCGCACGCTGCTGATTTGCTCCGGGGTCAGGCGCACCACTTTGGGCAGATCCTCTTCCGCAAGATTCCGCTGGTGGGCGTGCCTGAGTACTTCCCGGGTACCAATGACCATGCCATCGGTCAGAGGCGTATGCTTCTGCCTGGGGGCTGGTCGTTCTGCCGCCAGGAGATAGGCGTGGTACTTGGGAGGAAGGTTCCATTCATTCGCAAGTAGCTGGCAGGTGGCCCACTGGTACCTCGCCAGGGCATGGCGAATAAGCGCTGGCTCCGGTTCACCAGTTGCTGTGCGTGACCGGCAGATGCGCTGCAATTCCCGACGGATAGTGATGTAAGCCAATGAGGGCAGCAAACCCACCATGAAGTGCGCACTGGTGTCTTCGCCCTGTGTTCTGGCAATCAGTTCTGCTGCCCGGGCACAGGTCAGACCCCAGCGCCAGGCGCGCTGGCCAAATAATGCTTCACGGCTGTTCCTTGCCGCCATCATGGGGCGCATGACGGCTGCGGAAATGACGTTCCGGATGCCATCCACCCCCAGCACAAACACCGCCTGGTCTACCGATTCAATGGCATGGTCACTGGTTCGGAAGTAGGGGCTGTTGGCAATCTGGAGTAGCTGATCGGTCAGCGACGGATCACCAAGAATGATTTCTGTGAGCCGATGGCGGTCGGTTGATTCATCGGACAGGGCCCGCATGAGCATCGGCAGGCTCATGGGTTGGCGGGGAAGCTCTTCCATCCGGTTGTTGGTAAGGCGCTTGTGTAGCTCTTCCAGCACCTCATCCCATACTGAAAGATCGGCCCGCAACGTTGCGGGTTCTGCGTCCAGCAGCCAGGAGAACAAGTGGTCTTCCAGATGCTGGGCGAGTTCCGGGCCTGTGTCCGGAGTGTCGTTGGCCGGGTTCTCCGGAGCCGGATTGAACAGCCGCGCTTCCGGAGCCGGCGGTGCAGGCTGCTTTGTTGCGAATAATCCTGAAATCCAGGAGAGAAAACCTGGCATCCGTTGCCTCCGGGTCGAACCTGTTCGAAGTAATGAACCTCCGTTTCCGAGAGTATAGATGTACGACGCATCCTTGCACAGGTTTTAAGCCCGTGAATTATTGCAGGAATTTACAGGAATGACTCCCCGAACACGAACACCAGTTGGCAGACACCGGCGCCAAAGCCGAGGAATGCGCCCACCAGGATCAGTTTGATTTCATCCTCCTGGAAACAGGGCCGGAGCAAGTCCTGAAACTCTTCGGAAGACAGGGCAATCATCCGCTCGACCATGATGGATTCCACGGCCCGGGCCCGATCTTTCTCGAACACCGGGTTGTTGAATGATGTCTGCGATATCTCGATGGCTTTTTCGCCAACCTTGTTCTTGAGGGTGGCAAAGCCGGTGGGTCCAAAGGCCATCTGGGTCAGCGCCTTGCCCATGCCAGCGGTTTCATCCACCAGCGGTTTGATGTGCTTCTTGACCATGTTGCGGGCGCGGTCGCCTTTGGGGCCGTCGAGAATGGCGTTGATAATGTTGCCAACGGTGAGAATCTCGTGGGTAACAATGTGGCAGAAGGACTCCGCCACGGCCGGCTGGCGTTTCAGGAACAGGCCCTGAATCCGGAAGGGGCCGACTTTTTTCGCGTGCAGCGGCCGGAAAATCACGTTCAGGGCAATCCAGTTGGTGGCCCAGCCCACCAGAAGGCCGAAGAAGGGAAGCACCCACCAGCTCGGGTAGACATACCAGACCGCCATCTGGATCAGGCCGAACAGGAAGCCGAAGTAGAGCCCCGAGTTGATGATGAACCGGAATTCCACCTCGCCGCATTCAATAAAGATCCGGTTCAGCAGCTCCTTGTCGGCGGCCAGGCGCTCGATGACCATGCCCTTGATATCCAGCAGGTCCTCGATGTTGTCGGACACGTCTTCCACCAGATTGTCCACCAGCTGAGGCGTGGATTTGCGGACGCGATCGTAGACCATCTTCCGGGCCGAGGCCGGCAGGTTTTCCCAGAAGGTGGGGTATTCCTTCAGCATCATCTCGTCCACATATTCTTCGATGCGGGGTTCGACGGAGTGAACGATATGGGTGGCGAGGACTTTCGGATCGATCTGCTGGAAGATCTCCCGAACGGTGCCGATCTTTGAAATGGTGGCATCGACACTGATGGCCGCCATTTTTCGCGCCTTGGAGGGAATAATGCCTTGCCAGCCAAGCAGCGGTGGTTTGCCGATGAATTCCAGGGGGTAGAAGGTCATCTTGATGGCAAGCCAGTTGGTGGTCCAGCCAATCAGGGCGGCAATGACCGGGATACTGAGGTATTGCCAGAATTCTTGGGTGTTTAGCAGGCTTGTCATCCTGGTACTCGCAGTCTCTTTAGTATTTTTGCTCTGACTCTGAGCGGGCGCGGGCAGGCGCTTCTGAAACACGCTGTGAATACGTCCCTGTATGCTCGGCTCCGCCATCCATGGCTCCGCACGGTTTCAGAAGTGCCCACGCGCTGTCAATGACCTGGGAGCCAGCTTGCGACGGCGGCACGGTCGGGAGTTGATCAACCGCTGATATTGCCTCATAACCATTTCCGGGCAGGAAGTATGTGTTCAGTCTGGATTCAGCTTGATCACATAGACTGGACACTAACGGTTAGCAAGAGCCGAAAGCTACATGCTCTCACCTCGTCCTGTTCTGGTCCATGGGTCGAGCAGATTCCCGTATCGCGGTGAGAGATTGAAGTGCGGATTTTGGCAATGTCTTCCTCGGGGTGGCCCTCGGTTTCATACTGAGCAAAACAGTTGGGGTGTTCATCTTCGTTTGGCTGGCAATCCGGCTGCGCCTCGCAGAACCAGTTTAACCAAACCATATCCTGACACTGAGAGCTAGAACGACTATGAATACCAAGCTAACGAGAGACAAGGAGCCCGATCCGTCGGTCAGGCCCGACAAACAGGCCACCATCCAGAGCAACCCGGCGGCGGAACTGTTCGCCTACCAGACCGACCTGTGGCGGCGCTGGGTGCGCTACCTGGACACCCTGCGCGAGCGAGCCAATAACATGCTCGAGCATGAGCAGGCCGGCAAGCCACCGCTACTCGACTTCGACTATGAAATGATCCTGGACGGCCGCCGGCTGGAGCACCCCGCCAACTATGCCCTGCTACGTATCACCCGGGTCGGCGAGGACTGTCTGGAAGACTGCCTTGACGAGACCAAACCGCCGGTGATGATCGTCGATCCGCGCGCCGGTCATGGCCCCGGTATCGGCGGTTTCAAGCAAGATTCCGAAGTGGGCATGGCACTCCACGAGGGGCACCCGGTCTATTTCGCGATCTTCTTCCCCGAGCCCATGCCCGGGCAGACGCTGGAGGACGTGTTAAACGTACTGCGGCGCTTCGTCGAGACGCTGGCCGAGCGCCATCCCGGCATGCCGCCGGTGCTCTACGGCAACTGCCAGGCGGGATGGGCCATCGCACTGCTCTCGGCTGATTGTGAGGGCCTGGTCGGGCCGGCGGTGCTTAACGGCTCACCGCTGTCCTACTGGTCCGGCGAATCCGGCGTTAATCCCATGCGCCTCGCCGGCGGGCTGCTGGGCGGCGCCTGGGTGACGCACCTGCTGGCGGACCTGGGGGGCGGGCGCTTTGATGGCGCCCATCTGGCGGCCAACTTCGAATCCCTCAAGCCGGCAAATACCTTGTGGCAGAAGGACTACCAGTTGTTTGCCGACATCGACGGTCAGCGCGAGCGATTTCTGGACTTCGAGCGTTGGTGGACCGGCTTCTATAGCCTGAGCAAGGAAGAGATTGTTGCTATCGTCGAGAATCTCTTCATCGGTAACAAGCTGGAGCGTGGCGAGTTTGAAGTCCATCCCGGTTGCACCGTTGACCTCAAGCGCATCCGCAACCCGCTGGTGATCTTCGCCTCCAGTGGAGACAACATCACCCCACCGCACCAGGCGCTCAACTGGATCCCCGCGGTGTACCCGGACACCAAGGCACTCAAGGCCGCTGGCCAGCGCATCGTCTACCTGATCAACCCACACGTTGGCCATCTGGGAATCTTCGTTTCCGCCAAGGTCGCACGGCTGGAGCACCGGGCGATCCTCGAGAGCGTCGGCGATCTCAATGACCTTGCCCCCGGGCTCTACGAGATGAAGATAGACAACCCCACCGGCGACCCGGACTGTCACAAGCCCCAGTTCCAGGTGCGTTTCGAGGAACGTCAGGTGGAAGATCTGGAGTACCCGGACCAGGCACCGGAGTTCGAGCGCGTAAAAGCCCTCTCCAGGCGCAATGTGGCCCTCTACGAGACCTTTGCCGGGCCCTGGGTACGGCGGGTCACCACCCCCTGGTCGGCCGAGATGCTGCGCCAACTGCATCCGGCAAGAACCAGCCGCCTGATGTTCTCGGAGCGCTTCGCGCCCTGGATGGGCGGGGTCAAGTGGCTGGCCGAGAGGATGGAGACCAGGCCAACGCCGGTCAATAGCAGTAACCCCTATCGGCAATGGGAGACGTCAATGAGCGACTCCATCGCCTCGGCACTGACGCTTGCGGGCACGGCCCGCGACAGTGTCTTCGAGATGGCGTTTAAAAGGCTCTATGGCGGGTTATGGCCCGGCAAGGACAAAACAGATACGCGAGGTGATCAATCATGAAAGAATCCAACGTCGTTCTCTGCGCCCCGGTACGCACAGCCATCGGTACCTACGGTGGCACACTCAAGGCCATACCGGCACCCGACCTCGGTGCTACTGCCATCGCCGAGAGCCTGCGCCGCTCGGGCCTGACCCCCGACGATGTGCAGAGTGTGGTGCTGGGTCAGGTGGTTCAGGCCGGCGCCAGGATGAATCCGGCGCGCCAGGCTGCGATCCACGCCGGATTGCCGGTGTCGGTGCCGGCCATGACGGTCAACCGGGTCTGCGGCTCCGGCGCCCAGGCGGTGATTAACGCCGCGCAGGAGGTGATGCTCGGGCATCGTGACTGTGCTATCGCCGGCGGAATGGAGAACATGGATCTTGCGCCCTATCTGGATCTGCACGGGCGCTGGGGCCACCGCATGGGCAATGGCGAGATTTACGACAGCATGCTGCGCGACGGGCTCAATGATGCCTTCTCTGATCAGCACTCCGGGTGGCACACCGAAGACCTGGTCAGCCGCTTTGACATCAGCCGCGAGGACCAGGACCGTTGGGCGGCGCGCAGCCAGCAACGCTTCAGCGAGGCTCAGGCGGCAGGACGCTTCGACGCCGAGATCGTGCCGGTCGAAGTCACATCCCACAAGGGCACGGCGGCCTTCGGGCGCGATGAGCACAATCGCCCCGACGCCACCGCCGAGGGCCTCGGCAAACTCAGGCCGGCCTTCCGCAAGGACGGCACCATTACCGCCGGTAACGCCCCTGGGCTGAACACGGGTGCGGCAGCAATGATCGTCGCTGATCGCGCCTGGGCGGAACGCCGTGGCCTTGAGCCCATGGCGCGGCTGGTGAGTTACGGCATCGGCGCGGTGGAGCCCGGCTATTTCGGCCTGGGCCCGGTACCGGCGGTGCAACAGGCACTGGCACGTGCCGGCTGGAGCATGGGTGATATCGAGCGCATCGAGATCAACGAAGCCTTTGCCGCCATCGTCCTTGCCCTGACCCGGGAGCTCGGTCTGGCCGAGGATATCGTTAACGTGGAAGGCGGCGCGATTGCGCACGGCCATCCAATCGGAGCCACCGGCGCAGTGCTGACCACCCGGCTGTTACACGCCATGGCCCGGGATGGCGTGCGCCGTGGCGTGGTTACCCTGTGCATCGGTGGCGGCCAGGGGGTAGCGCTGGCGTTGGAACGCCTGGCGTAATCACGAATCAACCCGCACGCGCAGCTCGATAAGCTCACCGATGCGGTGGTCTGTTAGTGGAAAGGCGCAGCAAAATCTGCATTATTGTGAACTGTAAAAGAGAGAGGGCAACAATGAAACGCGGACGAGAAGAGCAAAAATCTTTCGAGGATCCGGTCTGTGGCATGCAGGTCAGCTACAAGACAGCCCCTGCGGAGTCCGAATACCAGGGTAAACACTATTACTTCTGTGCGACGGCTTGCCGCGAACAGTTCGACGCGGACCCCGAACGGTATGTTCGGGCGCACCGGCAGCATGGGTCAAGGCGTGGGTGAACCTGGCAGCATTCGTGATCGTGATCGGCGCCGCCCTGGCTGTTGAGTGATGCCCGGCTTTGCTGCAGGCTGACAGGGATTATGTCGCCGACCCCTCTATGTCGATGACGTGGGCGCCAGATCGAGACGGCGGCACGGTCGGGGTTGGTCAGCTGCCGATATCGCCCCATAGCCATTGACAAAGCGCCATGGCTGCAACCGGTGCGGTTTCGGTTCTCAGTACCCGAGGGCCCAGGGCCACCGGCAGGAAACCTTCTTTTTCCGCCTGGGCGATTTCCTCGGGGGAAAGGCCGCCCTCGGGGCCGATCATCAGGGCGACGCGTTCGGGGGGGATAATGGATTTGAGTGCATGCTCGGTACGGTGGTGAAGGACAAGACGCACTTCGCAGTCCCGGCTGTGTTCCAGCCACTGGGAAACGGTCATCACCGGCAGGATCTCGGGCACCCGGGCGCGACCGCATTGCTCGGCGGCGCTGATGGCGACGGATTGCCAGTGGCGCAGGCGCTTGTCTTCCCGGTCGCCCTTGAGTTTTACGTCGCACCGTTCTGTGCTCAGCGGCACGATGCGGGTAACGCCCATTTCCACCGCTTTCTGCACTGCGTAGTCCATGCGGTCACCCTTGGAGAGAGTCTGGCCGAGAACGATTTCCAGGGGGGATTCGGTAGCGTTGGCCTGCGGAGTACCAACCTGGACTTCCACGTTCTTCTTGCTGGCACTGGAAATGGTGGCGGGGTAGTCGTTGCCATCACCGTTGAAAAGCAGCAGCTCCTGTCCCGGCTGCATGCGCAATACCCGGCCCACATGTTGTGCGGCGTTGTCATCAAGTGCTGCGGTGCCGCCCTCGGTGAGGGCGGAATCGGTGTAGATGCGGGGTATGCGCATGAGCTGGTCTCTCAGATTCCGGGCGGCTGTCAGTCGCGAACTGCGATCTCAATGCCTTCCGTCGCAACCTGGCCCAGATGGCGGATCTGTTCTTCGGTGATCACGTAAGGCGGCATGAAGTAAACCACATTACCCAGGGGGCGAAGCAAGGCCTGGCGGGTTAATGCATGCTGGTAAACACGAATGCCACGGCGCTCCTGCCAGGGGAAGGGCGTTTTCGACGCTTTATCTTTCACCATTTCCACCGCCATGGTCATGCCATGCTGGCGAATGTCGCCGACATTGGGGTGCTCCGCAAGATGGGCGACGGATTTGGCCATGCACGTGGAGAGCGCGCGGTTGCTCTCAATCACATTGTCATCCCGGAAGATGTCCAGGGTCGCCAACGCCACGGCGCAGCCAATGGGGTTGCCCGTGTAGCTGTGGCTGTGCAGAAACGCCTTGAGGGTCTCATAGTCGTCGTAGAAGGCGTTGTAGACATCATCGGTGGTCAGTACCACCGACAGAGGCAGGTAGCCGGCGGTGAGCCCCTTGGACAGGCACATGAAATCCGGAGTGATGCCCGACTGCTCACAGGCAAACAGGGTGCCGGTGCGGCCAAAACCAACGGCAATCTCATCGGCAATCAGGTGCACGCCATAGCGGTCGCAGGCTTCCCGCAGTTTGGTGTGGTAGATGGGATGGTGCATGCGCATGCCGCCGGCGCACTGGATCAGCGGCTCCACCACCACGGCGCAGATTTCGTCGTGCTTCTCGGCCAGCAGTGTTTCCATGGCCTCAAACTGGCGCAGTGCGTAATCCTCATCGGTCTCACCCGGTTCTTTGTTAAACGCATCTGGGGAGGGCGCCGTCAGGACTTCCATCAACAAAGGCTGGTAGGTGTCCTTGTACAGAGATACATCGCCGAGGGCCAGTGCGCCCAGAGTTTCCCCATGGTAGCTGTTGCTCAGGTTCACGAAGTTTTTCTTGCCCGGTTTACCGTGGTTTTTCCAGTAGTGGAAGCTCATCTTGAGGGCGGCTTCGATCGCGGACGAGCCGTTGTCGGCGTAAAAGCATTTGTTGAGTCCTTCCGGAGTTGCCTCAATCAGGCGCTCGGACAGGTTGACCACGGGCTCATGGGTAAAGCCGGCCAGGATGACATGCTCAAGCTGGCCAATTTGTTCCTGGATCGCGGCGTTGATTCTCGGATTGGCATGGCCGAACAGGTTGACCCACCAGGAGCTCACGGCGTCGATGAACCGGTTGCCCTCAAAGTCTTCCAGCCAGACACCTTCGCCCCGCTTGATCGGGACCAGTGGCAGGGTTCCTTCATGGTCTTTCATCTGGGTGCAGGGATGCCACACGGATTTGAGGCCACGGGCGACGAGGTCAGCATTGCGCATGAGAATTCTCCATCAGACGGTCGTGTTCTGGATTGTCGGCGGTTAACCTGTGCGGATATTACCGTTAACAGCGGCGACTGGCCAATGCCGACAAACTTCCAGAGCCTCGGAATTCCTTAAGAAAGACTAAGGGGACGCTGATGGGACGGGGATTAAAAAATCCCAATAATTTACTGTAGCAGGATTTCAGGACGCAGGCCCATTGACCGGGCCTGCTTTCACTTGACCAAAATCACTGGAAAAGCGTCCGTAATCAGAAGCTTTTACTCCAGCCAAGCCAGAATTTCGGATCATCCGAGTTGACGGAGCCAAGGGCGCTGTCCGGGTCGATATCCGAATATTCCAGATTGATACTGACGGAGCCGAGCGTTCCCGCATCCTTGGTCACGTTGACGGCGGCGTGTCCATAGCTCGCCTCGCCCACGGACGGTTTTTTGTCGTCGGTAAAGTCGTAGTAGCCTAATGTAACACCTGCACTGAAATCATTTTCCAATGGCATGTGGGCGCTCAGGTAATAGAAGACATCACCTTCCACGAACAGCCCTGGTGTGCTGTTGTCACTGTTTACTGTATAGGCTAGCCCCGCGGATAAATACCCGTAACTCAGCTCCCCGTATATCTCCCCGAAATCAATAGAGGCGGGAGCGTCCGGGTAAGCATAATATATATACCCGACGTCATATCCGATATCGTTGATAGCGCCCGAGTAACCCGCATAGAGGTCAAACTCATAACTGGTCCCGTCGCCAAAATCCACATTGGAACCCCATACACCGGCATACAAGCCGGACGCATGCTCGTAGTCGAGCCCACCCTGGACAGCAGCTGAATTGTCTGTTTGTGTCACGCCACGGAAGAGGTAATTGCTGGAGACGCCTACATTGGCGCTTACGTCAGCGCTGACCATTGAAGGAGTTGCCTGAAGAACTGCAAACAGACCAACACCGAGCAATCCGGATTTTCTGAGAACTTGCTTATCCATTATGTACACCTTTTTAAGTTGCGCTTTTCGCATTCCTCAAGAGCAAACAAGGTGCCAATCATTATAACTTATTGTTTATTATAACTTTAAATCTAAAAAGCAGTGGCGAAGTCCGATTCATAAATCCGCGGCGCCCCAAAATGGAGCGATATCCATCGTTCGATCAGGGTGGCGCTCGATTTTAGTGCCAGCCTGGTCGCCCTTGACCTTTTTGCGCCCAAAGTCATCCGGCCAGCCCCGGCGCTGTGCCGGAACAACGCCGGTCAACGCGCTGCGCGCCATGTCGGGCGCACCATAAAAAAGGGGCAGAAAAATCTGCCCCTGAAACCTGATTAACTCTTTATCTCGCCAGTATCAGCGCCAACGCGGACAGAACCCAAACCCAATAACCATCTTGCTGTTTATACAGCAATTTTACCATTTGGCTTGAGCCTTACATAAGCGGAACCGGGGATCATGCATGATCAAAACGCATACTGGAACCGCGCACGGACCTCATCTCCGCTTTCGCCGCTGGCTTGCTCGCCATCCATGTAGCTCATGCCGAGTCGGACATTCTTATTGGCGTAGTAGTTGACACCCAGCGTCGTTTGCTCGCCGTCGGTTGTGGCCAGCCCCACATCACTGTATTTTCCATCACCCTCTTCAAAACGGGCGATTACTTCCCAGGCACCTCTGGGCGATGACGGCTTTGCCCGCTTAAACACGCCCGCTTTGTAGGGGCGACTCTCTCCGGTAATGACCCAGCCGAGCTGCACGTAGTAGCCATCGACATCCAACTGCCCTTCCTCGGAATCGAAGTATTCGGCCTGAGCGTGGAAAGGCCCCATACGGCCAGCCAGTTCCAGATTGTAGGTATCGATTTCATCAGCCTGAACATCGGCCTCACGCGTGGTATAACCCGCGCCAAGATGAACAACGGCATCATTCGTTTGAATCGGCGCAAACGTACCCCGTGCCGTTATCGCCGTATTATTGAAGTCGTTGCTGCCGTCACCATCCGCTTCAAAATAACCGATACCGTAGGTCCAGTTACTTCCCTTTCCGCTCAGCTGAATACCGCCACTGCGTCCGGGAGCATAACGCTCGGTCATGGCGGAGCGCTCTAGCGCGGAAATGTCTTTCGAGCTTGTCAGTTCTTCCAGGCCGAAAGGCTCTTTCTGCTTACCGATGGTGACGCTTGCAACTGAGCCAAACCCCAGGTACCGAATGTAAAGGTCTTCGACGTCACCGCCGTCGGCACCCTCACTTTCCGCGACGTTAAACTGAGTCTTGTAGGCCCAGTCGCCATAATGGCCCTTGACGTATAAGCGTGCACGCCGCACATCAAAATCCTTGGTATCAACGCCGTTGTCATCCGACTGCGTTGCGTCGTAATCCCACTGGATACGGCCACCAAGCTGAAAGGATGCCAAATCATCAGACGTTTTGACCTCAATACCACTCTCGGTATTGATCACCAGGTCCTCACCGTCAGTCGTAACAGTACCGGCCTGTGCGGAAACAGCGGAAACCGCCAGCATCAAGCTCAAATATTTCTTAGCCATGGTTTTCTCTTACCTTGTCGGTTTGCTTGTGTATTTTGGAACACCGGGGTAAGTAAATTTGGCTAACATTGCGAAAAAGTTACAGAAAACCAATTAGTCGACCCTGAAAAAAGAAAAACCTGAAGAAAAGCCCCCGGAAGCAGGGGCTTTGCCTGGGCGGCTTAGCTCAGTGCGCGAGTACCCGTGACAGGAATGACTGGGTGCGTTCGTTCTGGGGGTTGTCGAAGACGTCTTCGGGTTTGCCTTGCTCGACAATCTGGCCCTCGTGGATGTAGATCACCCGGTCGGCCACTTCGCGGGCAAAGCCCATTTCGTGGGTGACGACCATCATGGTCATCCCTTCTTTGGCCAGCTCGCGCATGACGTCCAGCACTTCACCGATCATTTCCGGATCCAGGGCTGACGTTGGCTCGTCGAACAGCATGAGGCGCGGTTCCATCGCCAGCGCTCGGGCGATTGCGACCCGCTGTTGCTGGCCGCCGGACAGCTGGCTGGGGTACTTGTCGGCCTGGTTGCCGATGCCCACACGGTTGAGCAACCGCTCGGCGGTGGCATTGGCAACAGTTTCCGGAGCATCCTTGACCTTCTTGGGCGCCAGCATGATGTTCTTTTTCACCGTGAGGTGAGGGAAGAGGTTGAACTGTTGGAATACCATGCCGACTTCCTTGCGGATTTCAGCCAGAGCTTTCGGATTGCCGCTCTTGGGCGCGAGCTGTTGGCCGTCCACTTCCAGTGTTCCGGATTCATATTCTTCAAGGCCGTTCACACAGCGAATCAGGGTGGATTTGCCGGAGCCGCTGGCGCCGATAATAACCACCACTTCGCCCTGTTCAACGGTAAGGTCAATATCTTTGAGGACATGCAGTTTCCCGAAGTACTTGTTCATGCCCTTCATTTTTACAATCTGAGTCATGGGTAACGTTCCTTCAGACAGAAGCCAGTCCGCGGCGCTCAACGAAGCGGAGAATGATGGACAGGGACAGGGTGATGGCCAGGTAGAGGATCGCGACCACAAAATACACCTCGAAGGCGGTAAAGGTGTTGGCAATATAGATCTGGCCCTGGCGGACCAGCTCGCCGACGCCGATCACCGAGAACAGGGATGTGTCCTTGATGCTGACAATGGCCTGGTTACCCAGCGGCGGAATCATGCGACGGAACGCCTGAGGCCACACGACAGACCAGAAGGTCTGGGTTCGGGACAGCCCCAGAGAAAGCCCGGCTTCGGTCTGGCCCTTGTCGATGGACTGAACGCCACCCCGGACCACCTCGGATATGTAGGCGCCGGAGTTCAAAGCGATGGCCGCGATGCCGGCCGTCAAGGGATCAATTGGACCGCCAATCAGGTCCGGCAGGCCGTAGAAAATAAAGAGGACCTGAACCAGGATCGGAGTGCCACGAAAGATTTCGATGTAGGCGGTGGCCGGCCACCGCAGGAACCACTTCTTGTTGATGCTCAGCAGGCCAAAGAAAATGCCCAGAGCAAAACCGATCAGAAGACCGCCGAAGGAGATCAGCAGGGTGTAGGGGATCCCTTTTATCAGAAAAGGGATAGAGTCGATGGCTGCCTGCCAGTCGAACTGAAACTGGAATTCCACAATGAGAGTCTCCGCAGAGTTTTGGAGTCACGAAGTGCCGGGGCAGTGAAGCCCCGGCAAAGGGAATCAGACCTCTGGGGTCCGGGAGCCCTTACATGCCCTCGGGCATGGGGCCAAACCATTTTTCGTAGATGGTTTTGTAAGTGCCATCTTCCTTCATTGCGGCAAGGGCGTCGTTTACATCATCAACCCATTCACTGCCATTCTTGAGGGCAATACCATACTGCTGGCCTTCATACAGCGGGCCGACGGTTGTCACCTTGCCTTCACCTTTGGTGCGGGCAAAGTAGCCTACGTTTGGCGCATCGTAGAACACTGCATCAATGGCACGGGACATCAGCGCCATGTACATATCAGAGCTGCCCGGGTAGGGGGTTACACCGTCATCGGCGTCAAGGTTCTTGACCAGGTAGTCATAACTGGTGCTACCAATCTTGGTGCCGATTTTCTTGCCTTCGAGGTCGTCGAATTCGCTAACGTCGTCATTACCCTCGCGAACGAGGATTCGCAGACCCGAGTCGTAGTACGGGTCGGAGAAATCGACGATCTCTTCACGCTCTTCAGTAATCGTGATGCCGGCAATGGCAATGTCGACGTTGCCGGTTTGCAGGGCGGGGATGATGCCGTTGAAGTCCATGGTGTTGAGGTCAATTTCGAAACCTGCACGGTCGGCTACCTCGCGGATGATCTCCATATCGAAACCGATCATCTCACCGGTTTCCTGGTCCATCATTTCAAACGGAACGAAACTCGGGTCAGTGACGACGCGCAGGGTTTCTGCGCTCACGGTTCCTGCAGCAACGGTCAGTGCCAGGCTGGCGCTTAGGGTCTTCAGCCACTTCGTGCTCATACATTCTCCTTTTCTTTCTTATGAGGCTCCATTTGCCCGGTAAGGCAAGCCGGACCAATCACTGCTGTTGACTGCGATCTCCGGGGAGCGTTGATGGAACTGCATCACATACACTTTAGACTATTACGCAGATGAGCACAGGAAATCAAATGCTTGGCACGGGGGCGGCGGTCGGCAAGGGGTGTCGGATTACGGTGCGGAGGACCGTAATCCGACGGCAATGAACTACATCAAAAAGCAATCTTCTCCCGCTCACTGATGCCCAGGTTCTTCCAGATGCTGATACTGGGTTCCACCTGGTTCAGGGTATAGAAATGCAATCCCGGCGCGCCGGCCTTCAACAGCTTCTCGCACATCTTGGTGACCACTTCCTCACCGAACTTGCGGATGGAATCGCTGTCGTCGCCGTAGGCTTCGAGCTGTTTGCGAATCCAGCGAGGAATTTCCGCGCCGCACATGTCCGAGAAACGAACCAGGTTGGAGAAATTGACGATGGGCATGATGCCCGGGACCACCGGAATGGTAACGCCCATTTTCTCCAGCCGGTCGATGAAGTAGAAGTAGCTGTCCGCGTTGAAGAAGTACTGGGTGATGGCGCTGTTGGCACCGGCCTGAACCTTGCGGGCAAAGTTCTTCAGATCTTCTTCGGCGTTGCGGGCCTGAGGATGAAACTCAGGGTACGCGGCTACTTCCAGGTTAAACGTATCGCCGCTGTGCTCACGGATAAACTCCACCAGCTCGTTGGCGTAGCGCAGCTCACCGGCGGCACCCATACCGGAGGGCATGTCGCCCCGTAGGGCGACAATCCGGTTGATTCCGTGCTCCCGGTACAGATCCAGAAGCTCCCCGATTTCCTGGCGGGTGCCCCCGACGCAGGAAAGATGAGGTGCCGTGGAAATGCCCTGGCTATGCAGGTTGAGCACGGTCTCGATGGTGCGGTCCCGGGTGGAACCACCGGCGCCGAAGGTGACGGAGAAAAAGTCCGGATTCACCTCGGCCAGCTGGTTGCGCACGTTCTGCAGCTTTTCCTTGCCCTGGTCGGTCTTGGGCGGGAAAAACTCAAAGCTGAAACGGCGCTTGAACTGTTTCTGGGATTGCATCTGTTTACCCGATCAGTACTTGTAGCTTTCTGGCTTGTACGGGCCTTCGACCGGTACACCGATGTATTTGGCCTGCTCCGGCGTCATCTTGGTGATAACACCACCAAAGCCTTCCACCATGGCCCGAGCCACTTCCTCATCCAGGTGCTTGGGCAGAACCTGAACGTATACGCCTTTCTCGCGGGCATCTTCCGGCAGATCGGCGAACTTGCGCTCGAACAGGTACATCTGGGCCAGAACCTGGTTGGCAAAGGAGCCATCCATGATCCGTGACGGGTGACCGGTGGCGTTGCCCAGGTTCACCAGGCGGCCTTCGGACAGCAGGATCAGGTGGTCGTTGGTGGCCTTGTCACGGTACACAACGTGCACCTGCGGCTTCACCTCGTCCCATTCCCAGTTCTTGCGCATGTAGGCGGTATCGATCTCGTTGTCGAAGTGACCGATGTTGCACACCACGGCACCGCTTTTCAGGGCTTTGAGCATGTGCGCGTCGCACACGTTCATGTTGCCGGTGGTGGTGACCAGCAGATCGGTGTTCTGCAGCAGGTCGCGGTTCACGGCAGACTCGGTACCGGTGTTCACGCCGTCAATGTACGGAGACACAACTTCGAATCCGTCCATGCAGGCTTGCATGGCACAGATGGGGTCGGCCTCGGTCACTTTTACAATCATGCCTTCCTGGCGCAGGGAAGCAGCAGAGCCCTTGCCTACATCACCATAGCCAATCACCAGGGCTTTCTTGCCTGCCATCAGGTGGTCGGTAGCGCGCTTGATGGCGTCATTCAGGCTGTGGCGACAACCGTATTTGTTGTCGTTCTTGGCCTTGGTGACCGCGTCGTTCACGTTGATGGCCGGCACCTTCAAAGTGCCCTCGCGCAGCATTTCCTGCAGACGATGCACACCGGTGGTGGTTTCTTCGGTCACGCCGTGGCAGTTAGCCAGGATTTCCGGGTACTTCTCATGGAGCAGGGCGGTCAGATCGCCGCCGTCGTCCAGAATCATGTTCGGTTCCCAGCCGTCTACATCGGCTCCGACTGTACGCTCCAGGCACCAGTCGTACTCTTCGTCGGTTTCGCCCTTCCAGGCAAACACGGGAATGCCCTGCGCGGCGATGGCGGCCGCGGCCTGGTCCTGGGTGGAGAAGATGTTGCACGAGGACCAGCGCACGTTCGCACCCAGTTCAATCAGCGTCTCGATCAACACGGCGGTCTGGATGGTCATGTGGATACAGCCCATCACATTGGCGCCTTTCAGCGGCTGCTCGGCTTTGTATTTCTCGCGGAGCTTCATCAGGGCCGGCATTTCGCCTTCAGCGATGTTGATTTCCTTGCGGCCCCAGCCGGCCAGGGAAATATCGCGAACTTTGTAGTCGTCAAAGCTGTTCAGCTTTTCTGCGGGAGTGCTCATGGTGTTCTCCTGTCAGTTCAATCAGTTTGGCTTGGGCGTATGCCTGATGACATACGCCCGAAATCGGTTTAGATACCAGCCGCATCTTTCAGGGCCGCGGCGCGATCGGTCTTCTCCCACGGGAAGGCGGTAAAGGTTTTGCCGCCAACCGTCATTTCATAGGGGTCGCGACCGAAGTGGCCGTAGGCGGCTGTTGCCCGATACATCGGATGCAGCAGGTCAAGCATGTTGGTAATCGCATACGGGCGCAGATCGAAGTTCTGGCGCACCAGTTCAATGATCTTGTCGTCGCTGATCTTGCCGGTTCCGAAGGTGTTCAGGGAGATCGACGTCGGTTGGGCTACGCCGATGGCGTAGGACACCTGGATCTCGCACTTGTCGGCCAGGCCGGCGGCGACGATGTTCTTGGCTACGTAACGGCCGGCGTAAGCGGCAGAGCGGTCAACCTTGGACGGATCCTTACCGGAGAACGCACCACCACCGTGGCGCGCCATACCGCCGTAGGTGTCGACGATGATCTTGCGGCCGGTCAGGCCACAGTCACCAACGGGGCCACCGATCACGAACTTGCCGGTCGGGTTGATGTGGAATTGAGTGTCCTTGTGCAGCAGCTCGGGCGGCAAGGCGTGCTTGACGATCAGTTCCATCACCGCTTCTTTCAGGTCTTCCTGGGTCACGTCTTCATCGTGCTGGGTGGACAGAACCACGGCGTCGATACCGGCAACCCGGCCGTTTTCGTAGCGGCAGGTCACCTGGCTCTTGGCGTCCGGGCGCAGCCACGGCAGCAGGCCGCTCTTGCGGGCCTCGGCCTGTCGCTGCACCAGGCGGTGAGAGAAAGTGATCGGCGCCGGCATGAGTACGTCGGTTTCGTTGCTGGCATAGCCGAACATCAGGCCCTGATCGCCGGCACCCTGGTCTTCAGGCTTCTTGCGATCAACGCCCTGGGCGATATCGACGGACTGCTTGCCGATAATGTTGATGATACCGCAGGTGTCGCCGTCGTAGCCCACTTTCGAGGAGGTGTAGCCGATGTCCTTGATGACACCGCGCACCAGGTCTTCCAGATCCACCCAGGCGCTGGTGGTGATCTCACCGCCAACGATGGCCACACCGGTTTTTACCATGGTCTCGCAGGCAACGCGGGCATGGGGATCGTCGGTCAGGATGGCATCCAGCACGGCATCAGAGATCTGGTCTGCCAGTTTGTCCGGATGGCCTTCAGAGACCGATTCGGAAGTGAAGATGTTGTAGTCAGCCATAGCGCATGCTCCTCTGTGAGCGATTCAAATTCAGGCCGGTAAGCGGTTTTCTTAAAGCGCTTTCCGGTATCCGGTTTGTTGGTCTGTGTGAGGATACGTAAAACTACGTATCCGTATATCAAAATTTGTTGATATTGCGATCCAGGTCGTCAAATCTGACCGCTGTGTTTCCAGAATTCCCGAACCTGGATCTGGAACCCGTTCCGCAAGCCGATAAACAGCTGTTCTCCGGCAACCAGGCCGGCGTCCGCGGCCCAGGTGGTAAGCTCTTCCGGCTCAAACCCGAGCCAGAGATCACCGCAGTTTGCTTTTGCCCAGTCCTGGTCGTGACTGCACAGGTCGCTGATTACGAAGCAGCCGCCGTTGTTCATCAACGCCGCGGCATCAAGGAAGATGTCAGCGGGGCTGGGCACGTGATGCAGAACCATATTCGCAACGACCAGGTCGAAGGCGTCGCCCCTGGCCAGCAGGGTATCGGTAACACCTTCTATCAGGTCGATGTTGTTCAGCCGTTCGTCAATGCAGGTGCGGGTTGCCTTGGCCAGCATGTCCCGGCTGTTATCCAGTGCAACCACATGCCCACAAAGCTCTGCCAGAACCGGTAGGAAGGCACCTTCGCCGGGGCCGATTTCCAGTGCGGCCTGCCATTGATGTTTGCGGGACCGTTTGCGGATCATTTCCGCGACCGGCTCTGCGTAAAGATCAAAAGCGGCGATCAGTTCCTGCTGCTCGCGGAACTGCTCCGCATGCCGGGCGAAGAAAGCCTGGGACTGGTCTGCGCGCTGTGTGCGGATGGCCTCAATGCGCTCCTGCAGATGTGGTGGCAGTGGCACCCGGTCTACCGCTTCAAATATCTGTCGGATGGTCTGGTCGGTTGGCTTGTCGCTGTCCAGGTGCAGCGGGCGACGGTAGAAAATCGCATTGCCTTCACGCTGGGGCTCAAGCAGACCAGCCTTGTTCATTACCTTCAGGTGGTGACTCATGCCGGACTGGCGCATATCAAACAACTGGCTGAGCTCCAGAACTCCGAACGTATCCCGTCTCAACACACGCAGAATCTCCAGGCGCAACGGATCCCCGCCTGCTTTGAAGATCGGGGCCAGTGCGTCCACGGAGGACAGGTTGTCGGCGTGTGTGTTCATGGATGTCATGGAAACGAAGTGTAGGGGGCTTCGGGTGGTCAATCAATAGGCATATCAAAAAATTTTGATATAGACTTATCGTTCTTTGAAATCAGACCTTTCGGAAATCCACAGGCAAACAATCGTGAAACAGGCACATGCCGATTTGCCCCGGCACACACTAATCGGCGAAAATACGCGCCTCATTTTGATCGCCCTTTAATCACTGCGAATTCTTTTCCTGCAAAACACTGGAGAAACGTCAATGCCGTCTCGTAAAGATCTCGCCAACGCCATTCGCGCGCTGAGCATGGATGCGGTTCAGAAAGCCAAGTCCGGCCACCCGGGTGCGCCCATGGGTATGGCGGATATCGCCGAGGTTCTGTGGAACGATTACCTGAGCCACAACCCGGCCAACCCTCAGTGGGCCAACCGGGACCGCTTCGTGCTGTCCAACGGTCACGGCTCCATGCTGCAGTATTCCCTGCTGCACCTGAGCGGGTACGACGTTTCCATCGACGACATCAAGAACTTCCGCCAGTTGCACTCCAAGACGCCGGGCCACCCCGAGTACGGCTACACCCCGGGCATTGAAACCACCACTGGTCCTCTGGGCCAGGGCATTGCCAACGCCGTTGGTTTTGCCATTGCCGAGAAGTCCCTGGCAGCGCAGTTCAACCGTCCGGGCCACGAGATTGTTGACCACTACACCTACGCGTTCCTCGGCGACGGCTGCCTGATGGAAGGCATCTCTCACGAAGTTGCCTCCCTGGCAGGCACCCTCGGCCTCGGCAAGCTTGTGTTCTTCTATGACGACAACGGCATCTCCATCGATGGCGAAGTGGATGGCTGGTTTACTGATAACACCCCGCAGCGTTTCGAGTCTTACGGCTGGCAGGTGATTCCCGCAGTCGACGGCCATGATGCTGACGCCATTCGCGCCGCGATCGAAGCCGCCCGTGCCAACACCGAACAGCCCACGCTGATCTGCTGCAAGACCATCATCGGCTTTGGTTCCCCGAACAAACAGGGCAAGGAAAGCTGTCACGGTGCCCCCCTGGGTGACGACGAAATCACCCTGACCCGCGAGCAGTTGGGCTGGCAGTACGGTCCGTTCGAAATTCCGGCCGACATCGCCAGTGCCTGGAACGCCCGTGAAAAAGGTGCTGCTGCCCAGTCCGAGTGGGAGCAGAAGTTTGCCGCCTACGAAAAGGCGGAGCCGGAACTGGCGGCTGAGTTCAAGCGCCGCATGGCTGGCGACCTGCCCGCCGACTTTGCCGAGAAGGCCCAGGCTTACATCCAGGAATGCCAGGACAAGGCCGAGACTGTGGCTTCCCGCAAGGCGTCCCAGAACACTCTGAACGCTTACGGCCCGCTGCTGCCGGAACTGATGGGCGGCTCTGCCGACCTGGCCGGTTCCAACCTGACTATCTGGTCCGACACCAAGGGTCTGACCAAGGAAGATGCCAGCGGTAACTACATCTATTACGGTGTCCGTGAATTCGGCATGGCTGCGATCATGAACGGCATCGCCCTGCACGGCGGTTTCGTGCCCTACGGCGCGACCTTCCTGATCTTCATGGAATATTGCCGCAACGCCGTGCGCATGGCTGCGCTGATGAAGCAGCGTTCCATCTTCGTGTTCACCCACGACTCCATCGGCCTGGGTGAAGATGGCCCGACTCACCAGCCTATCGAGCAGATGGCCAGTCTGCGCACCACGCCCAACATGAGCATGTGGCGTCCGGCGGATACTGTTGAATCCGCAGTGGCCTGGAAAGCAGCTCTTGAGCGCACCGATGGCCCGACCGCCATGGTCTTCTCCCGTCAGGGGCTGCCGGCACAGCCGCGCGATGCCCAACAGCTGGCGGACGTAGCCAAGGGCGCCTATATCCTGTCAGACAGCGAAGGCACGCCGGACCTGATCCTGATTGCCACCGGCTCCGAAGTCGGCCTGGCGCAGGATGCGGCTGCCCAGCTTCGTGATCAGGGCAAGAACGTGCGCGTGGTTTCCATGCCGTCCACGGACGTGTTCGATGCCCAGAGCGCCGAGTACAAGCAGCAGGTCCTGCCGCTGGATGTCACCAACCGCATCGCCATTGAAGCCGGCATTGCCGATTACTGGTACAAGTACGTTGGCCTGGACGGTCGCATCATCGGCATGACCACCTTTGGTGAGTCCGCCCCGGCCGGTGAGCTGTTCAAGGAATTCGGCTTTACCGTCGACAATGTCCTGGAAGTGGCTGCTGAGCTTCTGGACGCCTGATGACGGACTCTGCGCCTTTTCGTGTCGCCATCAACGGGTACGGCCGAATCGGCCAGTGCGTGTTGCGTGCGCTTTATGAAAACGGCTTCCGCGATCACCTTCAGGTGGTCGCGATCAACGAGTTGTCGGATATCGACACCATTGCCCACCTGACCCGATACGATTCCACCCACGGGCGTTTCCAGGGTGACATTTCGGTATCGGGTCAGGATCTGATGGTCAATGGCGATGCCATCCGCGTGTTGAGTCACGCTGACCCGGCAGAGCTGCCCTGGCGCCTGCTTGATGTCGATCTGGTACTGGAATGTTCCGGCGCCTTCTCGGATCGTGCTACGGCCGAGAAGCACATCGATTCCGGGGCCAGACGCCTGCTCTTCTCGCAGCCGGCCGAGTCCGATGTGGACCGCACCGTTGTCTACGGGGTCAACCACGCTGATCTCACACCGGAAGACGTGATCGTTGCAGCCGCCTCCTGCACCACCAACTGCCTGGTGCCTGTGATCAAGGTGCTGGACGACGCCTTTGGCGTGCAGCAGGGCAGTACCACCACGATTCACGCGGCCATGAATGACCAGCCGGTTATCGATGCCTACCACCACCAGGATTTGCGACGAACCCGCAGCGCCCTGCACAACATCGTTCCGGTGGAAACCGGTCTTGCGAAAGGTATTGAGCGGTTGCTGCCGAGCATGGAAGGCAAGTTCAGTTCGGTCGCCATGCGGGTGCCGACCATGAATGTCTCCGCCATCGACATGGTGGTGAACGTGGGCAAAGCCACCAACGTGGCAGCGGTGAACAACCTGTTAGAAGAGGCCGCCAACGGCCCGTTAAAGAGCATACTCGGCTATACCGACGAACTGCTGGCCAGCTCCGACTTCAACCACGATGCCCACTCCGGCGTGGTGGATGGCGGCCAGACCCGGGTCACCGGGGGCACCATGGTGAAAGTGCTGTGTTGGTTCGATAATGAGTGGGGGTTCGCGAACCGGATGCTCGATGTCAGCAAAAGCTGGTTAACCAAACATTCTTAATCTGAAATTTTGTTGAAGGGACGAACGTTATGGCCATCAAGAGAATGACCGACCTTAACCTCGCCGGTAAGCGAGTGCTGATCCGCGAAGATTTGAACGTGCCGGTCAAGGACGGCAAAGTCTCCAGTGACGCCCGCATTCGCGCGTCACTGCCCACCATCAAGGCGGCTAAAGACGCGGGCGCCAAAGTCATGCTGATGTCCCATCTGGGCCGCCCGGAGGAAGGCGTTTACGACGAAGCCTCCTCCATGAAGCCGGTCGCCGACCACCTGACCAAGGTGCTGGGCCAGGAAGTTCGCCTGATCAAGGACTATCTGGACGGCGTTGAAGTCGCCGATGGCGAAGTTGTCCTGTTCGAGAACGTTCGCTTCAACAAGGGCGAAAAGAAAGACAACGAAGACCTCGCGAAGAAGTACGCGGCCCTGTGCGATGTCTACGTCATGGACGCCTTCGGCACGGCGCACCGCGCCCAGGCCTCCACCCACGGCGTGGCGAGATTCGCCCCAGAGGCCTGCGCCGGCCCGCTGCTGGCGGCCGAGCTTGAAGCCCTTGGCAAAGCCCTGGACAACCCGGCCAAACCGGTGGTTGCCATCGTTGGCGGCTCCAAGGTTTCTACCAAACTGGACGTGCTCAACGCCCTTGAGAAAGTGTGTGACTCCATCATCGTGGGCGGCGGCATCGCCAACACCTTCCTGGCCGCGGCCGGTCACCCGGTCGGCAAATCGCTATGCGAACACGACCTGATCGACACCGCCAAAGACATCGCCAGTCGCGTTGAAATCCCGCTGCCGGTCGACGTGGTTGTTGCCAGCGAGTTCGCCGAAACCGCCACCGCAACCGTCAAGAACATCTCCGACGTCACCGACGACGACATGATTCTCGATGTGGGCCCAGAGACCGCGGGCGAATTCGCTGAACTGCTGAAAAACGCCAAAACCATCCTCTGGAACGGCCCGGTTGGCGTTTTCGAATTCGACCAGTTCGGCAACGGCACCAAAGCGCTTGCTAATGCCATCGCCGAAAGTGACGCCTTCTCCCTCGCCGGCGGTGGTGATACCGTCGCCGCCGTTGACAAGTACGGCGTTGCTGACAAAATCTCGTATATCTCCACCGGTGGTGGCGCGTTCCTGGAATTCGTAGAAGGAAAGACGCTCCCGGCAGTAGCGGTGCTGGAAGAACGCGGCGCGTAACGAGTTACTGAAAGAATCCAACTATCCCCAAAGTCCAAATGAAGGAGACGACCCATGGCCCTGATTTCGATGCGGCAAATGCTGGATCACGCCGCCGAGCATGGTTACGGTGTGCCAGCCTTTAACGTCAACAACCTGGAACAGATGCGCGCCATCATGGAAGCCGCCGACAAAACCGATTCGCCGGTGATTGTCCAGGCCTCCGCCGGTGCCCGTAAGTACGCCGGTGCGCCATTTCTGCGCCATCTGATCCTGGCGGCCATCGAGGAATTCCCGCACATCCCGGTGGTCATGCACCAGGACCACGGCACCAGCCCCTCCGTGTGCCAGCGCTCCATCCAGCTGGGCTTCAGCTCCGTGATGATGGACGGCTCCCTCGGTGAAGACGGTAAAACCCCCACCGACTACGAATACAACGTCGACGTTACCCGTCGCACCGTTGAAATGGCCCACGCCTGCGGTGTCTCCGTAGAAGGCGAGCTGGGTTGCCTGGGTTCTCTCGAAACCGGCCAGGCCGGTGAAGAAGACGGCATCGGTGCCGAAGGTACCCTGGATCACAGCCAGATGCTGACCGACCCGGAAGAAGCGGCGGACTTCGTCAAGAAAACCCACGTTGATGCCCTGGCCATTGCCATCGGCACCAGCCACGGCGCCTACAAGTTCACCCGTCCGCCCACAGGCGACATCCTGGCCATCGACCAGATCAAAGCCATCCACGCTCGCATCCCGGACACCCACCTGGTTATGCACGGCTCCAGCTCCGTACCCCAGGAGTGGCTGAAGATCATCAACGAATACGGTGGCGAGATTCCGGAAACCTATGGTGTGCCGGTCGAAGAAATTGTAGAGGGCATCAAGCACGGCGTGCGCAAGGTCAACATTGATACCGACCTGCGTCTGGCCAGCACTGGCGCCGTTCGTCGCTTCCTGGCTGAGAACCCGGCCGAGTTCGACCCGCGCAAATTCCTCAAGGAAACGATGAAGGCCATGACCGAAGTGTGCATCGCACGCTACGAAGCCTTCGGTTGTGCCGGCAACGCCAGCAAAATCAAGCCGGTGAACCTTGAGCGCATGTTCGAGCGTTACGCCTCCGGTGAGCTGGATCCGAAAGTTAAGTAAGTTATGTTATTCATTTGGGGCGGATCTCCGCCCCAAATGCCTGACCCACCTCAAGTACGAACGACCTTCCCCTTGTAATTTCCCCAATCTCATCAAATATAGTGGTTAGTAAGCGGGCGTACGCCCAGCAGAATAACCAGTGGTGAGGATCCTGATGGACTTCAAAGACTATTACGCCGTGCTCGGTGTGAGTGAGTCTGCCTCCGCCGAGGAGATAAAAAAAGCCTACCGAAAGCTGGCACGGAAATACCATCCGGATGTCAGTAAGGAAGAGGACGCCGACACCAAATTCAAGGAAGTGGGTGAAGCCTACGAAGTACTGAAAGATCCCGAGAAGCGCGCGGAGTACGACCAGCTGCGTAAATACGGCGCCAGGGCGGATGGTTCTTTCGAGCCGCCTCCGGGCTGGCAAAGTGGTGCCGGTTTCGGTGGCGGAGGTTATACCGATGCCGACGCGCGCCAGTTCAGCGACTTCTTCGAGGAGATATTCGGAGGTGGTCGCCAGGGCGGTTTCTCCGGGGGCTACGGTGGTGGCGGTTTCCGCCAGAACATGAGAATGCGCGGTGAGGATGTGCATGCGAGGCTCGCCCTGTTCCTCGAAGAAGCGTTTCACGGCTGTGAAAAGCAGGTTTCTTTTGCGGTACATGAGGCCGATGAGCATGGCCGGGTGATGCCGCGGCAAAAGACCCTGAAAGTGAAGATTCCCGCAGGCATGCGCGAGGGCCAGCATATTCGCCTCAAAGGCCAGGGGGCGCCGGGCGTTGGTGGCGGAGAACCAGGCGATCTGTTCATTGAAGTGGAGCTGGCACCCCATCCGCATTTCACGGTGGAGGGCCGGGACGTATTGGTCACGGTTCCGATCGCCCCCTGGGAGGCCGCTCTGGGGGCAACGGTGACCGTGCCAACGATTGGCTCAAAGGTGAATGTGAAGGTGCCGAAGGGCTCCACCAGTGGACGGAAGCTGCGCCTCAAGGGTAAGGGTTTCCCGGGCAAGCACCCGGGCGATCAGATTGTCATCCTGCAGATTGCCATGCCCGAGAAACACAGCCCTGAGGCCGAAAAGCTCTACGAGCAGCTGGCCGAGGCCGAGAAGCAATTCAATCCACGCAGCAAGCTTCACGTGTGAGCGGGAGTAAGGTATGAGCAAGCAGGATCATATTTTGACGGTAGAGGTGGTCGACCAGGATGGCAGCACCTTCACCCTGCGTGAAATATGCGAGCGTGGCGAGTGCCATGCCGAGTTTGTCATAAAACTGGTGGACTACGGGATCATTGCCCCGCTGGAAGATTACCCGGAGGCACGGCAATGGGAGTTCGATGTCGCTGCCCTGAGCCGATTGCGCAAAGCGCAGAGATTACAGAGGGACCTGAAAATGAATCTGCCCGGCCTGGCCATGTCTCTGGAACTGCTCGATGAGGTGGAGGAAATGCGTCGGGAAGTGGCCCGTCTCAATCACCGCATCCGGCAATTGATGGGGGAGTAAACGCTCCCCCCGCTTATTTCTTTTCGTCCAGCGCCTGGATCTCGGCGTAGATCTTTTCTGCCTCCTCCATGAGGGTTCCATGAGTTCTCAGATCGCCATTGCGCTGGGCATCCAGTGCCTTGGCGAGCTTCGCCTCGTATTGTTTCTGCAGTTTTTTCTTCGGATCGCCTTTCAAAAATCCCAACATCGTAATGAACCTGTTTTGGCTGAACGTTCAAAGATTTACGTTTTTTGCTCCATAAAGTTCACAAAATTTTCATGATCAAAAACTGGACAGCCATAAATAATGGGATTAAATTCCCAAATAAAGATATGGGAAAAAAATCCCATTTTATTGTCGGGTGCTAAGACGTGGTCGCCCGGGGACGCAACAACAAGCCTGGAGAAGAACGATGAATCGCAAACCTTTAGCAATTGCAGTGAAACTGGCCATGACCGGCGCTCTTGCTGGCGCGCTCGCCGCTTGCGGAGGCGGTGGCTCTGGAGACGCCTCAACAAGTGATGCTTCATCGGGGACCAGTGTCGGGGCGGTATCGGGCTTCGGCAGTGTTTACGTGAACGGTACCCGATTTGAGACCAACGGCAGCGTTAGCAGCGACGATGGCCTGGAACGCGAGGATCAGCTCGAAAAGGGCATGATCCTCAAAGTTGAGGGCGATTGGGATGACAGGGGTCAGGGGCGGGCGGACAAAGTCAGTTATGACGATACCCTGCGCGGGCCGATTTCTGGCATGAGTTGGGATGAGGTTACCCGCACCGGAACTCTGACCATGCTTGGCCAGAGCATTGCCCTGGATGGCAAAACCGTCTTCCGCGGCGCAACACCAACGGCCCTTGCCGACAATCCCCAGGACTATCGTGTAAGGGTCAGCGCCTGGCGCCTTGAGGATGGCAGCTTCCGGGCAAGCTTTGTTGGTGCCCGGGCCATTGGCCTGGAATTCGATGACAACAACGAAGTAGAAATTGAAGGCGTTGTTGCCGATCTGGACACAAGCGCCCAGACCTTCACCATCAACGGTTTCCTGGTTGATTACACCAGCGCTGTCGGCGATGACGGCTTCTCTCTGGACGATCTGGCAAATGGAATCGTGGTGGAAGTGGAAGGCTACCTGGACGGCAACACCATCATGGCCGAGGAGATCGATGATGAGGACGACCTCTTCGACGATGATGACGATGTCGAAATCTCCGGCAGCATTTATGACTATGACGCTGCCAGCGGACAGTTCTCGGTGAATGGGGTGCGCGTCCAGATTGATGGTGGCACCGAGTTCGACGATCTCCGCGAAAGCAGCCTTGCCGATGGCCTGTTTGTGAAAGTGGAAGGGGGTTTCCGCAATGGCGTCCTGGTGGCTGAAGAGATCGAAGGCCGGGATTCCGATGCCGAGCTGGATGGTCGCATCGAGTCTCTTGATCTGACCAATGAAACCATGGTCGTCAGTGGCGTCCGGGTCCAGCTGACCGGCAATACCCTGCTTGATGACGACGACGATGACGAAGATGACCGTCGCAGTCGCGTTCAGGATATCCAGAGCCTGCAGGTGGGAGACTATCTCGAAATTGAAGGTCGCCAGCAGAGCAGTGATGGCGGATTCCTCGAGGCCATCAGCATTGAACGCGAGGATGACGACGACGATGACGATTTTGAGCTCGAGGCACGGGTGAGTGCCATCGGAGCCGATTCCATCACCATCATGAATCTTGAGGTGCTTCGCAATGGCTACAGCCTGTCCGGCGCACAGGTTGGTGATGAAGTGGAAATCGGGTACCGCCAGACCATCGGTGGCCTGTATGAGCTGACCGAGAACGTCGAGGTCGACGACAGCAATGACGACAGTGACAGCGATGATTGATCAGTGAAACACCGGAGCGGGCCGGGGTGTTGTCGGCCCGCATTCTGGCTTTCGAAGTCGCTATGGGAATACAATCCCAAACATGAAAAAGCCCAACCCCCTGCATCAAGCGCTGTTTCGCATTCTGCGCCCTCTGGCGAGGTTGCTGTTGCGCAATGGTATTCCTTTCGGTGAGTTTTCCGAGCTGGTTAAACGTGCCTACGTGGAAGCCGCCCTGGAGGATTTCACCGACGACCGGCGAAAGCCCACGGACTCACGGGCTGCAGTCATGACCGGGCTGACCCGCAAGGAAGTCAAACGCCAGCGGGAGATCCTGGCAGGGGAGGATGCTGGGAGCCGCGACGTGCTTCATACCAACCGGGCGTCCCGGGTGGTATCGGGCTGGGTCCACGATGCGGTGTTTCAGGCCAAGGACGGAGAGCCTGCAATGCTGGCTTTCGACGGGCCTGCAAGCTTCAGCGAGCTGGTCAAACGCTACAGCGGCGACATGCCGCCCCGTTCCGTGCTGGATGAACTGCTTCGGGTGGGGGTGGTTTCCGTGGAGGGGGAATCGGGCCGCCTGGTCCTGCAGCAAAGGGCCTTTGTCCCGGCCGGAGACAGCGAGGAAATGCTGCAGATTTTCGGTGAGGACGTATCGGATCTCATCGCAACCATTGATCACAATCTGGTCAGTGACGAGTCCGGGCAGCCACCGCTGTTCCAGCGAACCCTGACCTACAACAATATCCCTCCGGAAGTGATGGAGCGCTGGCGCAGGCACGCAGCCGAACGGTCCCAGTCTCTTCTGGAAGAACTGGACAAGTGGCTTGGTCCCCATGATCGGGATATATCCGGTCAAGAGACTGAAAGTGTATCCGGTGAGCCCGTCCGAACCGGCGTGAGCATCTTCTTCTTCGAAGAGCCCGCCGGAAACGGCGGCCGGGGTGGGGAATAAAAAAGTTTCCGCAGGCGCTTTAAAGAAGCGATATGACAGATGCCGGCCAGGAACGCCGGCTACGGAGATAAAAGTTATGAAACGGCACTTCTGCAATCGTGTTATTGGGCTGGCAGCCGGAACAGTGGTCTTCGGGGCGATCTCCGCCTGCGGTGGCGCGGGTGGTGGAGGCCTGGATGTTGCCGATGGTGGTATCCGGGGCACCGGGTCCAGCGTTGGTCCGGTTTCCGGATTCGGAAGTGTTTTTGTTAATGGCGTTGAATTCAGCACCGATGACATTCCGAATCGGGAAGTGGAAAGCAATGACGGCATCACTGCTGAAGGCCTTCTGAGTGAAGGAATGATTCTCAGGGTTGAAGGCGAGTGGTTTGATGATGGCGAAGGCACGGCCGAGAAGCTCAGTTACGACGATACATTGCGGGGTCCGGTAGACCTAGTGACCGCCGATCCAAGTGGTGCCGGTGAATTCGTGACCCTTTCAGTGATGGGGCAATCCGTGCGGGTTGATCGCCAGACGGTGGTTCGCGGCACAACTTACGCCACACTGCTTGGCGAACCCTCTATCACAGATCATGTCCGTGTCAGCGCCTGGCGTCAGGCCGATGGCTCCTATCGGGCCGGCTACATCGCGGTCATCAATCCGGATCTGACTAGTATCGAGTTGGAAGGCACATTGTCAGCGGTGGATATATCCCAGAATCAATTCACGATTGGCACGATCACCGTTGAATATGATGAGAACAGCGTCAGTTTCGGATCAGACCTGACCGAGGCGAACCTGATCAACGGCGCTGTCCTGGAGGTAGAGGGAACCCTGTCAGGAAGCGTGTTGACTGCCGCTACCATTGACCGGGACGACGCCCGACGCTTCAGTCGCAGCAGTGCTGACGATATCGAGTTCACCGCGATAATTGATGCGCCCTATACCGCTTCCGGTATCAGCTCACGCCCGGGAGAGTTTACGATGGGAGGTCTGACCGTTCGGGTGACAGATGCAACCGAACTGGATGACAGCATTACTCTCGACGAGCTTACCGAAGGGCTCCTGATACAGGTGGAAGGGCAGTTCGTCTCGGATACGGTTGTTGAAGCGGAGGAAATTGAGATCCGGGACGGCAATGCGAAAGTGAAGGGAGTAGTTTCTTCCTCTGCTGACAACTCTTTCCTAGTCGGCGGTGTTGAAGTTCGGATTTCGTCGACGACTGCCTTCACTGTCGAAGACGGCTCTGGTATCTCATTCCAGACCCTCCCCATTGGTTCGACCACAGTGGAGGTCGAGGGCATTGAGAAAGAGCAGGGTGCAGATGTATTTATCGAAGCTTTGAAGGTGGAGGTTGATGACGAAATTGCAGATTTCGATGATCGAGATCTTTACGAGCTTGAAGGAAAGCTTACGAGCATCACTCCGAGCACCATCACGGTTCTCGGTGTATCGATCGATGCCGGACCAGCGGTTTACGACAGTAATACTCAAAGTGAAATTATTGATCGTTTTGATGATGGCGAGCTTTTGATTCTCGAAGTTGAATATTCGAGGAACGGGAACAACTTCATCGCCGACGAAATCGATCTGGAAGAAAGCGATGACGATTAACTACAAAACCCGTACATAAATGCGGCCCACTCCGGCCCGGGTTTTGCTATACATACGGACACGCCAGGCAGGGACGCTGTTGCCGACTGTGCAGGATGCATGAAGCACACATGCTAGCGGAGTCCGTATGTCACTCAGTTTTATCCGGCGGCTGATCTCTAGCCGCCTTCTCCGACCGGTTTTTGTTGTTCTGGTCGTTGCCGGTCTGGTTCAGGTCCTGGTCAGCCAGTGGCTGATTTCCAGCCAGGTAGAGCGCCTGGTAGACACCGCAGGGTCCGCCCTTGAGGCCAGCAGCCAGCAGGTCAGTGCCTCCTTCGGTGATACCCGTGAGGATGTCCGATCCCGCCTGGAGACCATGCGGCAGAAGACCACCGAGGAACTCTCCGCCGAACTCACCCGCCAGCAGACGGCGCAGCAGGAACGCGTTGCCGGCAACGTTCGCACCGCTGTAATGGCGGAAGCCCAGGGTCTGGCTGACGTCCTCGCCGCTGTTGCGGCCCCGCTGATCTGGGATCGGGATGTCCCGCGCCTCACCGATCTTGTCGAACTGGCCGACGCACGTGAATCGGTTCTGTTTGCCGTGTATTACGACCAGTACGGTGAACGCCTGACCCGTTATGTGGACCGCACCGATGACCGGGTGCGCACCTTAATGGAGCAGGGGGAAGGTCGCGGTGCGGCAAATCGGGTCCTGGATGCGGCAAGTCGCGACCCCAACGTGGTCATCATTACTGCCGATATCGCTCCCCAGGGTTCCGCCATTGGTCAGCTGAAGCTGGGACTGTCGCTCGAAGGCATCAATCAGGACCTGGCGGCTCTGGAGCAGGAATTCAGCACTACCATCACCGGCAGCATCGACGCGCTGCATGACACCCTCGAATCAGAAACCGAGCAGGTTAACCAGCGCCTTCAGCAGCAGTTGGCGAGTATGGACGCTGACACTCGCTCCAGAATCCAGAACACTGTGGAGGCGTTGAATACCGAAGCCTCGAGCCTCTCCGCCAATTTGAGCATGTTGGCAATCGGTTCCGTGGTGGTTCTGATCCTGCTGGTGGCCCTGGTGCTCGGTGGAGGCTTGCTGCCCAGAGTTTTCCGTTTGAGCTCGGCGATCTGGGGTATCGCCGATGGCGAGGCCGATCTCACCCGCCGGGTTTCCATGAAAGGCAAGGATGAGCTCACGGAAATGGCGCAAGGCGTGAACCGCTTTATTGGACGAATCCAGGAGCTGGTCTCCGACGTGAAAGAGTCCGCTGAATCGGCAGCCGGCCAGGCCCAGGCTCAGGGCGACATAAGCCGTAGTGCCGTGGCCGCGGTGAATCGTCAGGAGCAGGACGTAGCCGAGGTGTCTGGCACCATGGAAGCCATGTCCCGCAGCATCTCTGAGGTGGCTGAGAACATACAGGACATCGCCGGATCGGTGAGTAATGTCAGTTCCGAGAGCGAGGCCACCGCCGGTATTTCCCGGGATGTGCGAAACCGGCTGGATCAGGTGGTCCGTAACGTTGAGCAGGCAGTAGATGCGGTTAATCAGCTGGACCACCAGAGCAAGGAAATCGGTTCGGTGCTGTCGGTGATCGGTGCCATCGCAGAGCAAACCAACCTGCTGGCTCTCAACGCCGCTATTGAGGCGGCCCGCGCAGGAGAATCCGGCCGGGGCTTCGCCGTGGTGGCCGATGAGGTCCGCACCCTGGCAAGCCGGACCCAGGAGTCCACCACGGAGATCCAGTCCATCATTGAGCGTTTGCAGAAGGGCAGCCAACAGGCGGTCAGCGCTATCGGTGAAGTGTCAGGCCAGGTTGCAGAGTCGTCGTCGGAATTCCGTCGGGCTGACGAGCATTTCGACCGGATCAACCAGCTGCTCAGCAGCCTTCAGGATCGGGCCATGGCTATTTCATCCGTGGCGGAAGAGCAGGGCCGGCATGCCAGTGAGGTCAGCGTGAGCGTGAGCGATATTGCAGGCTCCTCCCGAGAGACGGTGGAAGCCATTGAGCGCTCCGACGAGGCCAGCGGCCAGATTGCCCGGACACTGACCTCGTTGAAGGATAAAGCCTCACAGTTCCAGGTTTAGGAACCTGTCGATAACAGGCGCTCCCGGGCGTTTCTGTACTCCTCGGTCAGACGGCTCACCAGTTCCGAGACGGACAGCACGTCGTGGATCTGGCTGACCCCCTGGCCGGCGGACCACACGGTTTTCCAGGCCTTTGCTTCATCATCAATAGGCTTCAGTTTTTCGCCGTAGTTGATCTCGCCGGCCTGGTTCAGTTCGTCCATGGGGAAGCCGGCCGCTTCCAGGCTCTGGCGCATAAAACTGGCGGGCACACCGGATACCGCCGGCGTATGAATAATGTCGCCAGACACTGCCTCAATGATCATGTTCCGGTAGGCCTCATCGGCCTGGGACTCGAACGTGTTTATAAAACGGGTACCCAGGTAGGCCAGGTCCGCACCGAGGGCCTGGGCCGCCAGCAGATCCTCACCATGGGATAGCCCCCCGGCCAGCAAAATCGTGCCGTCAAAGACTTCCCGGATTTCATGCACCAGAACGAACGGGTTGATCGTGCCCGCATGGCCACCGGCACCCGCTGCCACGGCAATAATGCCGTCCACACCGGCTTCGGCCGCCTTGCGGGCATGCTTCTGGTTGGTCACGTCATGGAACACCACCCCGCCGTAGCTGTGCACCGCCTCCACCACCTGGCTGGCGGCGCCCAGGGAGGTGATGATAATGGGCACCTTGTGTTTAACACACAGTTCCAGGTCTGCCTGCCAGCGCGGATTGGTCCGGTGCACGATCAGGTTCACGGCGTAGGGCGCCGTTTTTGCTTCCGGATTGGCGCTTCGGTAAGCGGCCAGCTCTTCGTTCATCTGGATGAGCCACTCCTCAAAGCCCTCGCTGGTGCGTTGGTTCAAAGCCGGGAAACTGCCAACGATGCCCTGCTTGCAGCAGGCGAGCGCCAGTTCGGGCCCAGAGATCAGAAACATGGGTGCGGCCACCAGGGGCAGTGAGAGAGAGTCTGTCAGGGAAGCGGGCAATGGCATGAGGATTCCTTAATTTTTGTTGGAACTTTTGTAGAATATAAAGGATCTTAGCGTGCCACGCTCGATCTGAAAACGGTCGCGAGCTAATTAATTCCGGAAACCATAAACACAATAAGGAGTCCCTCCATGGGTGAAGCAAAACGTCGCAAGGAAACCGGTGCGCCGCCGCCCCAAAAAGGAAAATCAAACAAGCTTTTGTATGCGGGTATCGGACTGCTTGCGCTTGCGGCAGTGCTTCTTGGCGTATTTTTCCTGACCGCTCCACCAAAACCAACGTCTGACGGGCTGCCTGTGGCCGCTCCGAATGCCGAGGACTTCCCCGCCCAGTTGGACCAGTTCGGTGTCTCCGTGGGTCCCGACGACGCACCGGTCGTGGTGCGTGAGTTTGCCGACTATCAATGCCCCGCCTGCGGCAACTTTGCCTCTGCCAGCAAGCAGTTGAAGGAAGAGTATGTGGCTGAGGGCAAGGTTCGCTTTGTCTACTTTGATCTGCCATTACAGCAGCATCAGAACGCCATGCCAGCCGCCCAGGCAGCACGCTGTGCCGGGGATCAGGACGCCTACTGGGCCATGCACGAACGCCTGTACGATTCCCAGACCGAGTGGAGCGGCTCGAACGATCCGGTTGCCACCTTTACCCGCTACGCCGGTGCTCTGGGCCTTGAAGAGCGGCGCTTCCGCCGGTGCATGACCACCGAGTTGCACCGGGAAGCTGTCGAGCAGAGCCGCCAAGTGGCCATGCAGCTTCGGGTAACCAGTACGCCGACGGTTCTGGTGGATAACATCCGCCTGACCCGTCCCGGCTGGGGCCAACTTTCCGCCGTCGTTGAGCGCGAACTGGCCAACGGGGCGGAGTGACCTGTTGAACCCCGGGTAACCCCGCACTTGATCGTGAGCCTGAGTTGGTTAAAATTTGCGCCCTCTCAGGCTCCCGCCTCAGATGAACCTCTAAACCATGCTCCGGATTTACGGTCCGGCCCGCAGGAGAACATGATGAGCAACAATGTTGTTGTCTGCGCACTGTACAAGTTCGCAGTCCTGAACGATTACAAATCCCTCCGCCAGCCGCTGCTGGATCTGATGCTTGATAAAGACGTGCATGGCACTTTGCTGCTGGCGCGCGAAGGCATCAACGGTACCATTGCCGGCAGCCGCGAAGGCATTGATGCCGTGAAAGCCTGGATCGCCAGCGACGAGCGGTTCGACGGCATTGATTACAAAGAGTCCTTTGTGGACATCCAGCCGTTCAAACGCACCAAAGTGAAGCTCAAGAAAGAGATCGTCACCATGGGTGTGGACGGTATTGATCCGAAGCGGATTGTCGGCACGTATGTGGATCCGAAAGAATGGAACAAACTGATTTCCGATCCGGATGTGGTGCTGGTGGATACCCGCAACCAGTACGAAGTGGAAATCGGCACCTTTGAAAATGCCGTCAATCCGGCCACGGATACCTTCCGGGAGTTCCCGGAATACGTGAAACAGAACCTGGATCCTTCGAAGCACAAGAAGGTGGCGATGTTCTGTACCGGTGGAATCCGCTGCGAGAAATCCACCGCGTATCTGAAGGAGCAGGGTTTCGAGGAGGTCTATCACCTCAAGGGTGGCATCCTGAAATACCTGGAAGAGGTACCGGAAGAGCAGAGCCTGTGGCACGGAGAGTGCTTTGTTTTTGATGACCGGGTAACGGTTAACCACCGGCTGGAGCGTGGCGATTACGACCAGTGCCATGCCTGCCGCAGGCCGATTACCGAAGAAGACAAGCAGCGCCCCGAATATGAACAGGGTGTGAGCTGCCATCAGTGCATCGAATCGCTGACCGAAGAGCAGAAAGCCCGGTTTGCCGAGCGTGAACGCCAGATGCGTCTGGCAGAGGAGCGGGGCGAAGCCCACGTTGGTGGTGAAGCCGCGCGCATCATTGCCGAGCGCAAGGCCCGGAAAAAGGCTGAAAGAGAACGTCAGGCCCGGAAAAGCCTCGATGGCGAGAGGGCGAGGAGCACCGAGGGCGCCTGACCAACCCCCAAAGGAGACTTCATGGATTTACGACAGGCTGTAGCCATTACCGCAGTTGCAATCGCGCCCTTTGCCAGTGCGCAGGAGGCAGACAACTGGAAGGGCGAAACCGAGCTGGGTGTGTTGATCACCTCGGGCACTACCGAAGAGACCAACATCAAGGGTCGCCTGGGGTTGGTCCATGAAGTCGAAACCTGGCGTAACACCGGCGAATTCCGCACCAACTATTCCGAGACTGAAGACGAAACCACTGCCGAGAAATATCAGGCCGCCCTGGAGACCGACTACAAGTTCGCCGAGAACCGGTACTGGTTTCTCCGTGGCTCCTATGAAGACGATCGCTTCTCCGGCTACGACTTCGAATCAACCGTAACCACGGGTTACGGCAACCGGGTCTGGAACTCCGGAGATCGCTCGTTTCTGGACCTCTCAGTAGGCGCCGGTTACCGCTACAACAAGCTGGATATGGTGAATGCGGAAGGCGAGGATACCGAGGAAGAGGCCATCGCCCGCCTTGCTGGCCAGTTTGATTACGCCCTTTCGGAAAATTCCCTGTTCCGTCAGAAGCTCAGTACCGAAGTTGGCCTGGACGAAAACAACACGGTGACCGAATCGGAAACATCGCTGCAGGCGAACGTGGTGGGGAATCTCTCCATGAAGGCTGCTTTCCGGGTCAAGCACGTGTCTGACGCTCCGGCCGGCTCCGAAAACACCGACACCGAAACGTCACTCTCGCTGCTCTACGGTTTCTAACTGCGTGAATTCGGGGTCAGATGAAAATTTCATCTGACCCCAACTTTATCTTCAGACGTTGTTACGCAGCCCCAGCTCATCTGGGTAGGGCGTCAAATACTGCTGGGCATGCAGGTAATCCACCGGCTCCCTTCTTTGGGCCATACGCAGCAGCGTCATGGGAACCACCAGCGGTACCTCGCCACGATGGTAGGCCTCCATCTGCTCCATCAACACCTTGCGGTCTTCATCGCCCATGGAATCCCTGAGGTAGCCCATCAGATGCTGCATGGCGTTCATGTGTGAACCCCGGCTTACCTTCTTGCTCATGGCCTCCATGAACTGGTGGATATAGCGTTCGGCAATGTCTTCCAACGGCTCGGACTTCAGGTCTCCAAGCATCGGACCAAGCTGGCGGTAGATCTTTTCGGAGTGAGCCAGAAGCTGGAATTTGTGGCGGGTATGGAATTCAATCAGCGCCCTGGCCGAGAGCTTGTCTCCGGCCACGTTCTGCATCCAGTCGTCGTAGGCGAAAACTCTTTCAACGAAATTCTCCCGGATCATGTTGTCGTTCAGTCGGCCTTCCTCTTCCACCGGCATCAGAGGGTAGGCCTTCAGCAGCGCCTCGGCAAACATGCCCCGGCCATCCCGGCGGGTTACATTGCCATCCTCGTTATGTACCTTGATCCGCTCCATGCCACAGCTCGGGGACTTGGCCATCAGGATGTAACCACGAAGGTCTGCCAGGGTCGGCATCACCTGTTCGATAAAGCCCTGCATGGCGTCGGTATGGTCCGCCGCGCCCTTGGTCTCGATCAGGCGCAGGCCATCACTGTATTCGCGCAGGTGGATCGCCGGGCGCGGAACGCCCAGGCCCGCTTCCAGCTCCGGGCAGATGGAGCGGAAATCAAAGTGTTTCGAGAGCACCTGGGTGCAGTAGCGGGAATGTTTATGGCCGCCATCATGGCGAACTTCCTTGCCCAGCAGGCAGGTGCTGATTCCGACGGGGATGCCGCTCACGTTAGTCTCCGATAATTAACCAGGTCTGATAGCTAAAACTGTCTTTGTAATACGTGAATTCAGTCTAGCCCGATCAGGCCGCTGCGGAAAACTGTAACCCCACCTATTCAGGATGGATTATCGAGCCTTTTCGTTTCTTCGCGGCCATGGCGAGTGTGGTGGCGTAGATGGTGCGGACGTCTTGGGCGAACTGCTCCACTGAGTAGTCCCTGGCAAATTCCAGGGCCTGTTCGGAGAGTTTTTCACGCAGATCGTCGTCTTCCAGTAGCTTTTTGACTTGCGCCCGCCACTGGTCCTGTTTTTCCGGCGTCTTGAAGCCGTTGAACCCGTGTCGGACAACGTCTTCAATGCCACTGGAGCGAACCGCTACGACCGGCAAACCGGCAGCCATCGCCTCCAGAATTACCATGCCCTGGGTTTCGGAGATGGAGGCGAACAGGAAGGCATCCCCCAGTCGGTACCAGGTGGCCATTTCGTCCGGCGGCACGGCACCAACAAGGGTGAAGTGTTGTTGAAGTCCCAGGTCTTCGATCTTCTTCTGCAAGCGGTCCTTTTGGTGGCCATCGCCGATCATCAGGAACCGGAAGGGCACATGGGTTTCCCGCCGCAGGGCATCAATGGCCTCAATCATGAAGTCGATGTTTTTCTCGTTCGAGAGCCGGGAAACACTGACAAACACTTTCTCATTCCTGAGCTTCAGCTTCTCCCGGAGTTGCTCGACGTCCTTTTCCTGAACCTCCTGGAACTTGTGATATTCAATGCCGGTAGGCTGCACGAAGGTCGGTGTTTTAACCCCGATCATCCGCAGATATTCCTCCGTGGAGTAGGTAGGCACGATCACACCGTCGCACTTGTTGGCAAAGCGTTTGATCAGCGCGTGCGAAATCAGGTTCCGGAACAGCATGCCGGGTAGCGGCACGAAGTGGGCGTAATGCTCCAGGCGGGTATGGTAGGTGTATATGGCCGGGATATTCAGGGTGCGAGCCACGAACAGGCCCAGCGACCCCAGCCAGAACGGATGGTGCAGATGGATGATATCCGGCTTGAACGCCCGAACCCGTTTGCGAATCCGCCCGAGGAAAATATTGGCCAGCCGGAATTCCCGCTTCTCGCCCATGGCCAGTAGCGAGGGCACTCGCAAAACGTGGGATTCGGTTTCCGGCTGCCCCTTGTAGCGGGGCGCCACGACCAGCAGTTTATCGCCAAGCGCTTCCAGGCCCCGGCGCAGGCGTTCAATGGAAATGGGTACCCCGCCGATGAAGGGCAGGTAGTTGTTGGTAAACATGGCCACCCGCATCGGTTTGTCCAGCCAGGGCGAGGGGTCCAGGTCGTAGTCCGGGTAATAATCCTTGCCGATGAAAATGGCGCCGTACAGCTTGATCGCAATGGCCGCAAACACGGCGACGATCAGAATAAAGTTGAGGTAACCGGTGTAGAACAGGGAGTAGATAAAGAACCAGAGACTTTCCAGCCGCTTCAGAACCGGGTGCTGGCCCACTTCCAGTCGCTGCAGACGGTGTGTTACCTCGCCATCTGAGTCTACATTCACCTGCACGTAGTGATAGAAACTGGTGTCGTTGTTCATAACCAGGCCACCGGCGCCACCCGTGGTAACGAAGGTGGTGTCTTCTACCGTCTTTTCCGAATAGAGCGAGAGGTTGGCTGAAAATACCCGGTCAACGTCATGCTCCTCGATGGCCTGTAGAAGGGCGTCCCGGAACTCGGGCGGCGCCAGGTAATCATCCTTCTGGTCGAACGGGGCATTCTCGTCCGGATGAAGGGGAGGGTGCCCGATGAACAAGATCCTCGCCTTCGACGTGTCCTGGGCCAGCAAATCCTTCAGCCAGCGGATCTGCCAGCGCCAGGGAGTTTTACCGGTGCTGTCCAGAAAAATCAGCCGGCTATTGCCCGCTTCGATACTGAAGAAGTGCGGGCCGAAGTGATCGTAGAAACGGAAACTGCCAAAGTCCTCGTACTCGTGGGCACCGAAGGTCAGCAGATAGGGGATCTCCAGGTGGCTCAGAGTGCCGTAGAGTGCCCGGTACTTGTCTTCGCCGCCACCACTGACAGCGTTCCCCGCCGAAACCAGAAAATCCAGCCCGGATCGATTCAGCTCCGGGATGATGCGGTCCTCGAAGATGCCCACCGAATTATTGATATTGCCCACCACCGCGAAACTGAAGGGCTCGCCGGGTTCAAGTGCCTGATAAATCCGTTCTACCTGCTCGGTATGAACCCCCTCGAAATCCTCCGTGAACAGATTCAGGTAGGTTTTGTAGCCAACCAGCAGAAACACCACCAGAAGACAGAGGTAAAACAGCAGCTTGAGTGGGTTTCGGAAGATCATCCGGCTCTCCTGCGATTGGCAACAAGTTCCTTCTGTAGCACCACCAGCCCGATAATCATGCCCAGATAGATGGTCAGCAGACGCCAGCAGACGATGACCAGAATCAGGTGGTTTCCCGAGAGGATATCCCGGAAGAAGCTCCCGAAAACACCCTCCGAGATGCCTGAGGCGCCCGGCGTGGGCGAGAAGTACATCACGAAGGTGGTCACAACCAGCAGGCCCACGGACATCACATAATCAACACTGTAGTCCAGGCTGTGCATCAGCAGCGCCGGGAAGCTGAACAGGCTAAGCAGAAACACGGCGGTGAACAGGATGGACAGCCAGACGAACACCGGAGCACCACGCAGGTAATCACCAAAGCTCCGTGACAGCCGCAGCATTTCCCGGCGTGCCTTGAACTGCCAGCGCCGATGGCGGGGTTCACTGATCAGATGGAGCCGACGCGCGGCCCTCAGCAGCCGGGCCAGGGGGCCGATCAGCCAGCGGGTCCGGAGCAGCAGAACCAGGAAAAAGCCGAGGTACAACACAATCAGAACTGCCAGAGCGGTGCCGATATCGCCAGTGATGGAATTGCCGTCCAGGGGTTTGAGCGTGAGCAGGAATACCGGCGTCAGCGAAAATATGAACAGCACCGCCAGGATCGTCCGGATCGTGGTCGCAGCCGTCGCACGCCCAATCGGAACGCCATGGTGGCTCAGAAACCAGATCTGGGCGAAACCGCCCCCGGTGGCCATCGGCGTGATGTTGGAAAAGAACAGATTGATAAACACCAGCCGCACCATGGCCGGCAGGGGAAGCCGGTGCCCCAGGGCTCTCAGGGTAAAATAGAGCCGAAGGCCATCCGAGATGAAATAAACCAGCAGAAGGCCAGCCACCGATAACAGGGTTCCCGGAGCGATCAGCCTGGTATCGAAGGTAAGGGTGCGTTCGGCGAACAGATGGTAAACGGCATACAGCCCGGCAGCGGTGAGCGCCACAAACAACAGACTGAAAACCGCCAGCCTTTTTCCCGAGGCACGCTTCGAATGGTTGATGTCCGTGGAGTCAGTCATGGGCTGCCCGTCAGAGTGAGACGGGCAGTTTACAGCGTAGGGTGTGGTGGGTGTCCAGTGTCGCTGGCGGCGAACCCCATGGATTCCAGGGTCGAGGTTAAGAAGTCAGAGCCTGGTGAATGAGAGACTTCTGGTGCTCCGCAAACTCCCGAATCAACGCCTGCGCCTTAACCGAATCCCGCGCCAGCACCGCCTGCGGCAGATTGGCAAAAAACTCACTGGTCTGCGTCAAACCTCGACGATACCGATCGGCACTCAGATAATAGGCCCGACTGACCGCCGGCTTGAAATTCGACAGTGCCTCCGTGAGATACGGATTCCCCACCACCTCACAACAGGCATCCATCACATCAAAACTCGCCTCAACCACCCCGGAGATGTCGGCAGATCCGTCGTTTATCTTGTCAACAACCTTGCTCACCGCCCCAAGCACCAGAGGCTTGTCGCGTTCCTGCCAGCGCTCGCACAAACGCACCGCCATCATCATCAGCAAGTGCATATAAACATCGTAGAGCTCCGAAGCATGGGCCGCATCCAGCCGGGTTGCCGAAGCGCCCTTACGGGGCGTGATCTCCACCAGATGCCAGCGCTCCAGGGTGTACAGGGCTTCCTTCACCGATGCCCGGCTCACCTTCAGTTTACCGGCGAGCGTGGCCTCCTGAATCCGCTCACCCGGACGAATCTGCCCGGTCATGATCCGTTCTGCAAGGTAATTGGCAATCTGCTCGGCCAGTGTGTTCGGCACCTGAAAATCCATAAAGGCTCTCTGGACAGGTCGTAAAAACCGGTCGGCTGCTGCAGTAAGCCGACCGGCGGAAGAGTATATGCGCATGAGTTTATCACAGCCTCGGAGTGCGATAGCGACAACGCCTTGATTCGGCGGGGCTTCCTGACAATTGTCAAAAAACCTCGCCAGAAATGTTGACGACTGATGTACTGTAGGACAATAATGCAGAAAACAACAGGTGATCAGAGTTTCACCAACAAGCATTTGATGGAGAGAACCCAATGAGCACAACGCAGTTATCGGTCAATCGCGAGGCCACCCGCCGAAGGATATTGCTGACCCTCAAGAAGTACAGCTACCTGATCGCCATGGTGCCCCTGTTGCTGCCGCCTCTGCTGCTGGCCGCCGGCCAGGCCACTGATCTGGTGAACCTGTTTTCCTGGGGCGTCCCCGTGGTCGTGTTCGGGATCATCCCGGTACTGGACATGCTGCTCGGCAAGGATTCCCTGAACCCGGATGAAGAAACCGACGTGCCGCGGATGGTCGGCGAACGGTTCTATAAAGCCATTACCCTGGGCTGGGTGGCAGGCTTTGCAGCCTTACTGGTCTGGAGCATGCTGGAACTGGCGTCCGGCACCTTCAGCCTGGTGGGCAGTATTGGCTGGATCGTCTCCATCGGCATCGTCGGAGGCCTCGGCATCAACGTCGCCCACGAACTCATCCACAAAGACGAAAAACTCGAAACTCGGGCCGGCGGCTTCCTGCTGTCACTGGTCTGCTACGCCGGTTTCAAAGTCGAACACCTGCGCGGCCACCACGTACACGTCTCCACCCCGGAAGATGCCTCCTCGTCACGCTACAACCAGTCCCTGTATAACTTCTTGCCCCAGGCCTACATGCGCAACTTCCTGAATGCCTGGAAACTGGAAGCCGAACGCCTGCAACGCAAAGGCCACAAAGCCCTCAGCTGGCGCAACGAACTGATCTGGTGGTACAGCATCAGCGCCCTGGCACTGGCTGGTTTCACCATCGCCTTCGGCTGGCTCGGCGCCGTCTTCTTCCTGGGCCAGAGCTTTATCGCCTTCACCCTCCTGGAAATCGTCAACTACCTCGAACACTACGGCCTGCACCGGAGAAAACTCGAAAACGGCCGCTACGAACGCACCGGCCCCGAACACAGCTGGAACAGCAACTACTTCCTCACCAACGTCTTCCTGTTCCACCTCCAACGCCACAGCGACCACCACGCCTGGGCCAAACGCAGATACCAGATCCTCCGCCACCACGACGTGGCTCCCCAACTACCGGCCGGCTACTCCGCAATGATCGTCCTGGCAATGTTCCCCCCACTCTGGCGGCGGGTAATGAACCCAAGGGTAGAGGCTTATTACGAAGGAGAAGAACACCAGTTGGCCTGAAAGCGGGCCACTCCAAAGGTTCGGTCGGCAGGGGTGTGAGGGGGTTCTTTCTGCAGGGAAACGACTGTCTGAGCGAAGCGAGTTCGGATTCCCGGAAGAAAGAACCCCCTCATGGCCCTGCCAGCCACCGATCTTCAGAGCGTCTCTGAAGAAACGCCGGCCTAAAAAACCGGCCCTCAAGACCCCGGCGGTTCGTCTCTGGCCCCGGGGTCTTTTTTCACGCCCTTGAAATCCCCCTGAAACGCACACAGGTATAACCTTTGAATCCTGCGAAAAAAAGGGAAAACCAACATGCCCAAGCATTTCGAACAGGCCCCTGGCCTATACGAAGAAACCGTTCCCGAAACCGAAGGTTACGTCTTCAACCAGACCATGATGCGCATCAAGGAACCCGAGCGCTCCATGGACTTCTACACCCGAGTGATGGGCATGCGCCTCGTTCGCAAACTGGACTTCCCCGAAATGAAGTTCACCCTGTATTTCCTTGGCTACCTGGATGATCGCCAGGCCGGCCTCGTGCCGCAGGACGATGCCCACCGCACCACCTACACCTTCGGCCGCGAAGCCATGCTTGAGCTCACCCACAACTGGGGCACCGAAGACGACAACGACTTCGGCTACCACAATGGCAACGACGAACCTCAGGGCTTCGGCCACATCGGCGTAGCGGTGCCAGACGTTTACGCCGCCTGCGACCGCTTTGAAAAGCTCGGTGTGGAGTTTGTGAAAAAGCCGGACGACGGCAAGATGAAAGGCCTGGCCTTTATCAAAGACCCGGACGGCTACTGGATTGAAATCCTGCAGCCGGACATGCTTGAGAAACAGCGCAAGGAAGACTGATCTTCCTTACTCCGCACCGGCCTCCTGGCCGGCTGCGGGTTTACGGCCGTAGCGGGAAGCCACCACCACCGCTGCGGTCAGTATCAGTGCCCCCGCAATACCAATCGGCCCCAGAATCTCCTCCAGAAACACCCAGGCCAGCAGCGCCACAAACAGCGGTTCCAGAGTCACAATGATGCTGGAGAGCGTGGCCGGTGTCGTTTTCATGCCAGAGAAAAAGCACACATAGCCAATACAGGTTGGCACCACCCCCACATACACCACCATCAGCCAGTGCCCGATACTGAGAGTTTCCAGCCCCTCGAAACCGCCAGACAGGGCAACCACCGGCAACAGAATCAGCGCCGCAGTGAAGAAGCAGATAAACGCCGTGGTGAACACCGGTGTCCCGGCAGAGCTGTAACGGCTGGTCAGCGTGAAACCGGTGTACACGCAGGCGGCCAGTAACGCCACCAGAATGCCCGCAAGCCGAAGTGTACCGGTGGTGTCCATATCGCTGAGAACCAGCATGCCCGTGCCCGCGATGGCGGCAAACAGCGACAGAACCGTCAAAAGGCTGGGCTTCTCTCCCAGAAGAGGCGCAGCAAGAATTGCCACCAGCACTGGCGGAAGGCAGAGCGCGATCAGGGTGGCGATGCCGGCACCGGTGAGGTCCACGGCCAGAAGGTAGCTGCCCTGGTAGAACGCCTGGAACAGGCCAAGGGCTGCCAGCGGAATCAGGGTCTTGCGTGTGAGGCTCCGTAGGGAACTGCCGGGCACTTTAGCGCCCGGATTGGCTCGCTCAAGGCGTGCCTGCTCCCGTCGCATCAGCAGCCAGAAAAACGGCAAAGCCACGGCCAGTCGCAGGAAGCCCAACGTAATGGCCTGCAGTTCGGTACCGGTAAACAGAAATTTCGCAACAATGCCCGTGGTCGCCCATAGCAGGGCAGCCAGGGCGATCAACAGGGCGCCTTGGATCATTCAATAATCAACACAATCAGCTCTTTGGGACCGTGAACACCGTAGGCAAGGGTTTGCTCGATGTCAGCGGTTTTGGAAGGGCCAGAGATTAGCAGGGCATTGGTCGGCATGCCAGCGGCCCAGTTCTGGGCCTTCATGGCTTCGTGGAAGGTGGTATAGAGCTCAGAGGCCCGGAGCACGGCAATGTGCACCGGCGGCACCAGGCTCATTAGCCGTGGCTCGTCCTCGTTTGGCCACAGGATCAGCGAGCCGGTTTCGGCAATACCGCCGCGGGTGGACGTAATGCTGGCGTCCACCTCGTTGAACAAATGCGACTGCCAGCTTTCGATAGGCTCGTCGTAGATCAACAGTTCCGGCAGATCGTTACGACCGGCAGTGCGAAGTGACTGTCCGATTTCGTGTTGTTTTGGAATCAGCAGATTCCTGGCCCCGCGGGTGTTCAGCACCTCCGCCAGGCGTTCCATCCACATGTCTTCGGTGCAGTGGTGCACCTCGCCGTGGACCGACTCGATCATCTTCTCGAACCGCTCGATACGCTCCTTTGTCGACCAGTCATCCCGTACCAGAACTGAAAAGTCGCACTCCGGCACCGTCAGTTCACCGCCGGTTCGGTTGCGCAGACGCTGAAGAATCGTTTCCCGGGAACTCATTGGCCACGCTCCTTCATTCGCTGGTGCAGGGTTTTGGCCGCCAGTTTGGGGGGCGTGCGGTAATCGGTCCAGGCGCCCGCTTTCGAGGGCTGCAATGCCCTGAATTTGCTGGCGGCACCGGTGCCGAAGCGATAAATGCCGGGGCTGGCGTGCATCCAGGCCCAGCCTTTCCAGATCATCGCTTCCATTGAGCTTCGCTTGGCCCCGTGGCCACGGACCTTGGCCGGGTGGAGCTTGTCGCCATCCACCGATTCCTGGCGCAGTCGCACCAACAGATCGGGAATGGGGATTTTCACCGGGCAGACCTCGCCACAGGCGCCACACAGACTGGAGGCGCTGGGCAGGTGCCGGCCTTCGTCCAGGCCAATCAGGTGCGGCATCAGGATCTTGCCGATCGGGCCCGGATAGGTGGTGCCATAGGCATGGCCGCCTACCCGTGTGTACACCGGGCAGTGGTTCATGCAGGCGCCGCAACGGATGCAGCGCAGGGTGTCCAGCAGCTCGTCGTCCTGGTAGATCGACGAGCGGCCGTTATCCACCAGCACCAGATGCACTTCTTCGGGCCCGTCCAGCTCCTCGGCCTTGCGCGGGCCGGAAATCATGTTGAAGTAGGTGGTGATGTGCTGGCCGGTAGCAGACCGGGTCAGCAGGGCGAGCAGGGCAGAGACGTCCTCCATGCTCGGCACCACCTTTTCTATGCCGGTAACGGCAATATGGCACTTGGGCACCGTGGTGGTCATCCGGCCATTGCCTTCGTTTTCCACCAGGCATAGGGTGCCGGTCTCCGCCACCGCAAAGTTAACCCCCGAAACGCCCACATCGGCATTCATGAACTTTTCCCGCAATTGCAGGCGGGCACTGGCGGTGAGGTATTCCACATCGTTGGACAGATCCGTGCCGGTTTTCTCGTGCAGCAACTGGGAGATCTCTCCAGTGTTCTTGTGAATCGCCGGCATGATAATGTGTGATGGCGTTTCATCCGCCAACTGCACAATGTACTCGCCCAGGTCCGATTCCAGGGCTTCGATCCCCTGTTCCTCCAGGTAATGGTTCAGCTCCATTTCCTCGGAGACCATGGACTTGCCCTTGATCACCGTCTTGGCATCCCGGGCCTTGCAGATGTCCCGCACAATCCGGCAGGCCTCATCGCCATCCACCGCCCAGTGCACCCTGATGCCGTTTTCGATCAGCTTTTTCTCAAGCTGCTCCAGCAAATCTGGCAGGTTGGCCAGGGCGCGGAGGCGAACGTTGGCACCCAGATCCCGGAGGGTTTCCAGATCCCAGCCCTCGAACGCCGTCTTGCGCTTGGACATCAGCCCGTCCATGGCGCTGCGGAAATTCTTGCGGATCTTGGGGTCGTGAATGGCCGCCTGAGCCCGCGGATGGAACTCTTTCACGTCGATGTGATGGCCAGTGTGCTCGGCTGTCTCACTCATGACTGCTGCCCCCTTTGCCCTGGGTGCGCGACCACAGGAAACTGAGAATGTGCTGGCCTTCAACAGGCTTCTGGTTTTTCTCGGCGTAGCCGGCGATGTTCATCAGGCAGCCGCAATCGGTGGTGACAAACTGCCTGGTGCCGGTATCCACCAGTGCATCCACCTTCTCGCTCACCATGGCGCTGGAAATCTCCGGGTGGCGAACCGCAAAGGTGCCGCCAAACCCGCAGCATTCCTCCGGCCGGATCTGCTCTACCAGGTTCACGTTTTTGAGTTGTCCCAGCAGTTTGGGTCCAACCTCGGCCACGCCCATTTCCCGGCGGGCGGAGCAGGAGGTGTGCATGGCCACGGTGGTGGGTTCGCCCAAATCTTCAAGTTTGATGTGGCAAACATTGAGCAGAAAATCCGTCAGCTCCCAGACCCGGCCCGCAACCTCAGCGGCTTTCACCTCATCCGTGGTGTCCTTGAAAAGGTCAGGGTAGTGCTTGCGCATCATCCCGCCACAGGAGCCGGATGGCACCACAATGGGCCAGTCGCCGGGGAACAGGTCGAGCTGGGCCCTGGCTACTGATCGGGCCTCGTCGTGATAACCGGAAGTGTAGGCTGGCTGGCCACAGCAGGTCTGGTTCTGGGGAAACAGCACCTCAATGCCTTCACGCTCCAGAAGTTCCACGCCGGCAATGCCCGCATCGGGGTAGAACATGTCCACCAGGCAGGTGCCGTAGAAATAGACTTTCGCGGGTTTTGCAGGATAAACCTTGATCGGATCAACCATGTGCGGATGCTCAACGGTTTTTGAATTGTTATCCAGCAATAATAGGGTGGCGAGCGCGGTGTTGCCAGACGACTTTATGGGTAGCCGGAAAGAGGGAGGAAAGGGATTCAGAAAGAGGAAGGGCAGCGGCAGCGCGCCACTGCCCGGGGTATTACTTCACGGTGAGGCGAGCGGCATTTTTCTCGATGGTACGTTCGCCAATGCCCTTCACATTTGCCAGGTCTGCGGTAACTGCAAAAGGACCATTCGCTTCGCGATAGGCAACGATGGCTTCGGCCTTGCTCTGGCCAATGCCGTTCAGGCTGGCGAGGGTAGCCACATCGGCCGTGTTGATATTGATAGCGGCGTCCTGGGCGTAGGCAAAACCGGTAACCAGGCTGAACAGCAGAACGAGTGTTGCGAAAAGCGGTGTGCGTTTCATAGATACGAGCTCCTGAAGCTGTGTTGCGTTTTTTGGTTTTGTGCCAGGGCGCAAAGCAGCAGAAGCGAAATGTAAAGAAGAGAGCAGAAATGTCTGTGGGTACGGGGAGTGCACGGACGGGACCACATTCCTTGTGATCCCCGATTCCGTGGCTGACCCCTGCCTGTTCCCTCAGGCGTGCGACTCATCCTGAGCGCGTCTTTCCTGTGATCATCCCTGTAAGCCCTGATCCTTCGGGCAACTCCCGAGCCGCGGAGGGCTCTTCCCTGGAGTTCTCATCCTTGAGCCAACGTTCCTTGCTGGCTTGTCATCCCTGACACTGATCATTCTACTGTGTATCGAATTCCTACCTATCGGAGAATCGCTCCATGGTTTGTGCGATATATCTTACGAATCTGTAAGCGTTTCGGCGGGTTCAATTATGAACCTGGGTTCAGTATTTCCGGGGCCTGAGAGGCAATTTATTGCTCACTGCGGTGGGCAGCAGCCGCCTCGCGGATTCGCTCCATGGTGATTTCCCGCACGGCCTTCTGGCTGGCACGGATATGACGGGTGAGACGATCCGCCGCCTCGCTTGCCTGCCCGTTGCGCAGTGCCTCCAGAATCGCGGCATGCTCCACGTAAGTGGCATCAATACGCTCGTCCCGGCTGAAGTCCAGGCGCCGCACAATCCTCAGCCTGTCGGTGATCTCACGATGAATTCGTGTCATCTCCCGGTTTCCGGCAGCGGCCACCAGATCGCAGTGAAAGCTCTCGTCCAGCATTCTGACGGTGCTGCCCACCGCGCGCTCGGATGGATGGTCCGGGTTCCAGAGGGCTACCAGGGTTCGCAGTGCTGCAGGCTCTTCAGGCAGGTTGCAGATTTTGTGCACGGCCGCCCGTTCGAGAGTGATGCGCAGGTCATAGAGTTCCTCCACCTGCTGGAAATCGAATGGCTTTACCTGCCAGCCACTGCGGAACAGCACCTCCACATGGCCCTCCCGCTGCAAGCGGTACAGTGCTTCCCGCACCGGTGTCCGGCTGGCGTTCAGGCGGGTTCCGACATCCCCCTCGCTGAATCGGTCGCCGGGGATTAGGCGGAACTCGAAGATGTCCTCTTTCAGGGCCTCATAGACCCTGTCGGCTACGGACTCTTTTCGTCTAGGGTTTGCCATTGGCACCGTTTCCCCTCGTGGAGCGCCAGATTGCCCCGGCTTGGTCAGGCTCTGGAGGCGATATAGGCGCGCCAGCCACCGAACTCTGTTACATCCTCTGCGCCCTCGAAGCCGTAGCCCTCACAAACAAAACCGTTTACCCACCGGCCATCAGCCAGCTCGACGTTGCCTATGCCCAGAGGCGCAGGAATCAGGTCCACAAAGGAGCCAAAGGCCGAGGCGGGCATTTCCCAGACTTCCACAATGATTTCCCTGCCTTCGCCAGGGGCCGCCCGTTTCAGCCCGGGCTTCGGCGGTGTGGTGTTTGGTAGGGCGAACAGCCGGTAGTTGGCAGACGTTGTGGTTTGCTCAAGCAGAACCGCGTAGCGCTCACTGAGCTGGGTGTTCAGGGGCATGCCACTGAGGTGGGCACCAACAACGGCCACCTTGATGGTGGGTGTCGAAATGGCGGCCCCGGGGGCTTCTTCGGGGCGGTCGTTGCCTGTAGCGCCCAAAGGGGTCGGGTGGGCATTCAGCCACTGGCACGCCAGGCGTTGCAGCTCCGTGTCTTTCCAGGCACCAGTTATCAGGGTAACGCCAAAGGGCAGGCCGTCGTCCCGGAAACCGGCAGGAATCGCGAGCGCACTCATGTCGGCCAGGTTCACGAAATTGGTGTAGGTGCCGAGTTGGCTGTTGAGTGCAACCGGGTCCGCATTTACCGCTTCGATGGTGGGAGCCGTCGGAGCCGTGGGCACCAGCAGGGCATCCACATCGGCTAACAGTTCATCGATCTGGCGCTGCAGCTCTTCCTTGCGGTACTGGGCCTTGAAGGTATCCGTGGCGCTGAAATTCCCGGCCTTGCTGATAATGCCTTTGACCACCGGGTTCATATCATCGCCGTGGCTGGCCATGAACGATTCCACCGCCGCGTGGCGTTCAGCCACCCAGGGGCCTTCGTAGAGCAGTGCAGCCAGTTCCAGCATGGGGCTGAAATCCAGCGGCACCAGTTCCACATTCTGTTGTCGCCACTGGCTGACGGCGGTATTCCAGGCCGCTTCTGCCTTCTGATCACCAAACCATTGCGGGTGGTCGGGAATCGCCAGTCGTTGGATGGGGCCGGGCCGCCGAAGGGCTGGCCCATCCAGAGGCAGCGCATAGGGAGGCTTGCGGGAAAATGCATCGGCGGCATCGAAGCCCGCCATGGTATCCGAGACCAGGCCGGCGTCATTCACGGTCAGCGCAAAAATGGACACGCAATCCAGTGAACGACAGGCCGGTACCACGCCGCGAATGCTGAAGAGCCCTTTGGTCGGTTTCAGCCCCACCAGATTATTCAGCCCGGCAGGCACCCGGCCGGAACCGGCGGTGTCGGTACCCAGGGCAAAAGGCACCAGACCTCTTGCAACCACAGAAGCCGAACCGGAGCTGGAGCCGCCGCTCACCACGTCCGGTTTGAAGCTGTTGGGCACGGCGCCATAGGGAGAGCGGGTGCCCACCAGGCCGGTTGCGAACTGGTCCAGGTTGGTTTTGCCGATGACGATGGCGCCGGCGGCCTTGAGTCTGGCCACGGTGGTGGCGTCTTCTTCCGGGGTATAGGCAAAGGCCGGGCAGGCTGCCGTTGTCTCAAATCCTGCCGCATCAATATTGTCTTTCGCGGCGAAGGGAATGCCGTAGAGCGGCAGCTTGTCGATCTCTTCGCCGGCGTCCTGGAGTTTCTGTTTCAGCCCGGCAAGGGCCTCATCCAGGCCTTTCTGGTCCAGAAGCGAAATCCAGGCGACGTCTTTTTTGTCCAGGCCGGTCAGTAACTCACCCAGCAATGACTCGGGCGTAGCGCCCTCTTTATAAGCAGTCTGCCAGTCCCTGATGGTCCATCCGAGCATTGAAGGCATTGGTCATCCTCATGTGCGTAATCAACTTGTATACATGTGGAATGGCAATGCTTGTGCCATTTGCCAATTTTTCTTGATAGTGAGCAGAAAACATAAGGTTATGAGTATTTTTGAGGCACAAGACGGTTCAGGTCTGCCCATATCAGGTGCGGCCGCACCAAAAACGCTCAAGAATGCTGCACTCCGGAGGCGTATTCAGGAGCGCGGATGCCTCTGGTTTGCCTTGTATACTAGATAAGCCTCTGTTTTTAATGGAGATATAAGGGTTATGGAACAGCAGATGCAAAGGCCCTGCTGCGTTTGAAGACGAACTGCATACCCAACTAAGAAAAGGACGCCTGAAATGAACCTCAAAAAACACGTGAAACTTGGCCTCTCTGCGCTCGCTCTCTCCATCTCTTTTAACTCCGTTGCAGCGGAAGATCCCATCAAGGTGGGCATCCTGCACTCACTGTCCGGCACCATGGCCATCAGTGAAACCGTTCTGAAAGACACCGTTGAAATGCTGATCGAACAACAGAACGCCAAGGGCGGTGTGCTCGGTCGTCAGATGGAAGCGGTTGTTGTAGACCCGGCCTCCAACTGGCCGCTGTTTGCTGAAAAAGCCCGCGAGCTTCTGGCCCAGGAAGAAGTCGACGTGATTTTCGGTAACTGGACCTCGGTTTCCCGTAAATCCGTACTGCCGGTGGTGGAAGAGCTGAACGGCCTTCTGTTTTACCCGGTTCAGTACGAGGGTGAGGAATCCTCCGAAAACGTCTTCTACACCGGCGCTGCGCCCAACCAGCAGGCGATTCCTGCGGTTAACTATCTGATGAACGAAATCGGCGTGGAGCGCTGGGTTCTGGCAGGTACCGACTACGTCTACCCGCGCACCACCAACAAGATCCTTGAGACCTACCTGATGGACATGGGTGTGGCCAAGGAAGACATCATGATCAACTACACGCCTTTCGGTCACTCCGACTGGCAGAACATCGTGTCTGATATCAAGCGTTTTGGTTCCGCCGGCAAGAAGACCGCCGTGGTCTCCACCATCAATGGCGACGCCAACGTGCCCTTCTACCGTGAACTGGGTAACCAGGGCATCGCGGCCTCCGACATCCCGGTTGTTGCCTTCTCCGTGGGCGAGCAGGAACTCTCCGGTATCGACACCGGCCCGCTGGTTGGCCACCTGGCCGCCTGGAACTACTTCATGAGCGTGGACAACGACGCCAACTACGACTTCATCGACCAGTGGATTGAGCACACCGGCAATGATGAAGCGGTCACCAACGACCCGATGGAAGCGCACTACATCGGCTTCAACATGTATGTGGAAGCGGTCAAGAAGGCCGGCACCACAGATGTTGATGCGGTAAAAGACGCCATCATCGGTGTGACCGTGCCCAACCTCACCGGTGGCTACGCCGCCATGATGCCCAACCACCACATCACCAAGCCGGTGCTGATCGGCGAGATCCAGGACAACGGCCAGTTTTCTGTGGTTTGGGAAACCTCTGGTCTGGTCGCGGGCGATGCCTGGTCTGACTACCTGCCTGGTTCGCGGGACATGATTGCAGATTGGCGCAAGCCGTTGTTCTGCGGCACGTTCAACACCGCAACCGGCACCTGTGGCGCGTCTGCGGGCGAAATGGCCGCTGAAGCCGAGTAAGGCTCAGACGGTAAAGCACCATCGACAGCCGGGGGTAGTTAAGCCTCCGGTTGTTGCCCCGCAACACGCTTGAAACAGACAGGACACTCTCATGAGCATTTGCCGATCGCTCACATTGCTGCTTATCGCCCTGTTTTCCCTGCTATCGCTGCCTGCAACGGCGCAGGAAGACGATCCTGGCAAGGCTCTGCTGATCAATCTCGCAGAGGCGCCGGCCAGTAAAGTGGAAGAGGCGGTGAACGCCATCGTCAGCAGTGGTGATGAAAGAGCCAGGGGCTGGCTCGAAGCCTACGGAAATAACCGCCTGAGCCGGGTAAAAGACACCGGGCAGGTTGTACTGGTACTGAACAACCGGGGCAGGGACTGGGAAATTGCCGATCCGCTGACCGGAGAGAATATGGGTGAAATGTCCCGCCGTGAGCTGGACAGAGTCGCCATCAATAACCGCATACGGGGCCAGCTTGAAGGCATACTGGCCATGCTGGACCTGAATGCCAAAGACCCAGATGTGCGCGAAGCCTCCGCGCAGGATATGATGGGCAAAGTGGATGCTTCTCTGGTCGAGCCGCTTGAGGCTCAGCTGGCGAAAGAAGAAGACGCGGCTGTACGCAACCGCATTGAAGAAGCCCTGGCCATCTACCGGGTGGGCGAGGGCAACCTGGAGGCCGTGGACGTGCTCGCCGGCAGCCTGCATCCCCGGGCCCGCGCCGCTTTGAACGAAGCCGTTCGCGGTGACAACGAGGCGCTGGCTCAACGTGCCGCCAAGGCCCTCGAAAGCATTGAACAGAAACTCCAACTGAACCGCGCCGCCGAGACCCTGTATTTCGGCCTTTCCCTCGGTTCGGTTCTGGTCCTTGCCGCCATCGGCCTGGCCATCACCTTTGGCGTGATGGGCGTGATCAACATGGCCCACGGCGAACTGATCATGCTCGGTGCCTACACCACCTGGGGCATGCAGCAACTCTTCCCCGGCCAACCTGGCCTGGCGCTGATTCTGTCGATTCCCGCCGGGTTCATGGTCGCGGCCACCGCCGGCATCATCATTGAACGCAGCGTAATCCAGTACCTCAAAGGCCGGCCGCTGGAAACCCTGCTGGCCACCTTCGGTATCAGCCTGATCCTGCAGCAGCTGGTGCGCACGGTGATCTCTCCGCAAAACCGCACCGTGGTAACGCCGGACTGGATGAGCGGCTCCCTGGTGATCAACGACGCGCTCTCGCTGACCCTGAACCGCCTCTACGTGTTGGCCTTTGCGCTGATCGTGTTCGCCGGGCTGATGTTGATCATGCGCAAGACCCGCCTGGGCCTGGAAGTGCGCGCTGTTACCCAGAACCGTGCCATGGCGCGCTCCATGGGCATCCGCGCCACCCGGGTAGACATCATGACCTTTGCCCTGGGCTCCGGCGTCGCCGGCCTGGCCGGGGTGGCGCTCTCCCAGCTCACCAACGTGGGCCCGAACCTGGGCCAGAACTACATCATCGATTCGTTCATGGTGGTGGTGTTCGGCGGCGTCGGTAACCTCTGGGGCACGCTCATTGCCGGGCTTTCCCTGGGCACCATCAACCAGCTGCTTGAACCCTGGGCCGGTGCCGTACTCGCCAAGATCATCGTGCTGGTGTTCATCATCCTGTTCATCCAGAAACGGCCGAAGGGGCTCTTCCCCCAGAAAGGCCGGGCAGCGGAGGGTTAAGGTATGTGGTTAACAAGACCCTTACAGGAACGTTCAACCCAGATATTTCTTGGCGTGCTGTTCGCGGCCGTGGTGCTGGTGACCTTCCTTCACCTGTTCATGCCCCAGGACAGCGCCCTGCACGTGAGCGCCTTTACCGTCACGCTTCTTGGCAAATACCTCTGCTACGCCCTGCTGGCAGTGGCCGTGGACCTGGTGTGGGGTTACCTCGGTATCCTCAGCCTGGGCCATGGCGCCTTCTTTGCTCTCGGCGGCTATGCCATGGGCATGTACCTGATGCGCCAGATTGGTGATCGCGGCGTGTATGGCGACCCGATCCTGCCGGACTTCATGGTTTTCCTGAACTGGCAGGAGCTGCCCTGGTTCTGGCACGGGTTCGACATGGCCTGGTTTGCCTTCATCATGGTGCTGCTGGCCCCGGGCCTGCTGGCGCTGGTGTTCGGCTTCCTGGCCTTCCGCTCACGGGTAACCGGGGTGTACCTCTCCATCATCACCCAGGCGCTCACCTTCGCGCTGATGCTGGCTTTCTTCCGCAACGAGATGGGCTTTGGCGGCAACAACGGCCTCACCGACTTCAAAGACATTCTCGGCTTTAACCTGCGCACAGACGCCACGCGCCTCGGGCTGTTCATCGCAACCGGTATCGCCCTGGCCATCGGCTACGTGATTTGCCGGGGCATTGTGACCAGCAAGCTGGGCCGGGTGAGTGTGGCCTGCCGGGATGCCGAGGCTCGAACCCGCTTCCTGGGTTACCGGGTGGAGCGGGTGCAGCTGTTCGTGTTCGTGGTCTCCGCCATGCTGGCGGGTGTGGCCGGGGCGCTGTACGTGCCTCAGGTAGGCATCATCAACCCCAGCGAATTCTCGCCTCTGTTCTCCATCGAGATCGTGGTGTGGGTGGCCCTGGGTGGCCGGGCAACCCTCTACGGCGCGGTGATCGGGGCCATCCTGGTGAACTACGCCAAAACCGTGTTCACCGGCATCATGCCGGACGCCTGGCTGTTCGCCCTCGGCGGCCTGTTCGTGCTGGTGACCGTGTTCCTGCCCAAGGGCATTGCCGGGCTGCTGCAGAAGCGCCGGAAAGCCAGCCAAGATGACGATACCCCCACCGCGCAGGAGGCGACTGTATGAGCTTGTTTCAGGAGCTGACCGACCGCGAGCATGTGTTCGAGTTTCTGACCCAGGTGCAGTCCCCGGTGGACGTGCGCCACGGGCCGATCCTGTATCTGGAAGACGTGAACGTAAGCTTTGACGGCTTCAAGGCCATCAACAACCTGAATCTCACCATCGACGACGGCGAGCTGCGCTGCATCATCGGCCCCAACGGCGCGGGTAAAACCACCATGATGGACATCATCACCGGTAAAACCCGGCCGGATACCGGCTCGGTGTGGTTCGGCAGCCGCCACAACCTGCTCACCATGAACGAGCCGGACATCGCCAGCCTGGGCATCGGCCGTAAGTTCCAGAAACCCACGGTGTTCGAAGCGCTCACCGTGTTCGAAAACCTGGAGCTGGCCATGGCGACGGACAAGCGGGTGTTCCCCACGCTCACCGCCATCATGAAAGCCGAATACCGCGACCGCATCGATGAAGTGCTGGAAATGATCGGCCTGGAATCCCTGCGCGACCGCCTCGCCGGCATCCTCTCCCACGGCCAGAAACAGTGGCTGGAAATCGGCATGCTGCTGATGCAGAAACCCCGGCTGCTGCTGGTGGACGAACCGGTAGCGGGCATGACCGAACAGGAAATGGAACGCACCGCCGAACTGCTCACCAGCCTCGCCGGCAAACAGTCGGTGGTTGTGGTGGAGCACGACATGGGCTTTGTGCGCTCCATCGCACGCAAGGTGACCGTGCTGCACCAGGGCAGCGTGCTGGCCGAAGGCTCCATGGACCAGGTCTCCAACGATCCGGAAGTGATCAAGGTGTATCTCGGGGAGGAGGCGTAATGCTGAAGATTGAAAAACTCAACCAGTTCTATGGCGAGAGCCACACCCTTTGGGATCTGGACCTGGACGTACCCCAGGGCCAGTGCACCTGCGTGATGGGCCGCAACGGCGTGGGCAAGACCACCCTGATGAAATGCATCATGGGTGAGGAAACCACCAAAAGCGGCAGCATCGAATTCGCCGGCGACGTGGAACTCACCAAAAAGAAAGTGGAAGACCGCTCCCGGCTGGGCATTGGCTACGTGCCCCAGGGCCGGCAGATCTTCCCGCTACTGACCGTGGAAGAAAACCTGCGCACCGGCCTTGCCGTGCGCAAGGACGGCAGCAAGAAAATCCCCGAGCGGGTGTATGAACTGTTTCCGGTGCTGAAAGAAATGCGCCATCGCCGCGGCGGTGACCTTTCGGGCGGCCAGCAGCAACAACTCGCCATCGGCCGCGCCCTGGTGATCGAGCCGCGCCTGCTGATCCTCGACGAGCCGGGCGAGGGCATCCAGCCCAACATCGTGGCCCAGATTGGTGAAGTGATCCGCAAGCTCATCGAGGAGGACGGCCTGACCGTGCTGCTGGTGGAACAGAAGCTTCCGTTCGCCCGCAAATACGCCGACCGGTTTGCCATCCTCGACCGCGGTCGCCGGGTAGCTGAAGACGAAATCGCCGGCCTCACCGATGAACTCATCAAGAAGCACCTGACGGTATGACGGTTTTTGAACGCATCGAACCCGCCCACGACTCCGGCCATCGTTTCGACGCCGGGCGGCACTGGGCCGCGTCCATTGCCCTGGGCTTCGACGCCCGGCCGGATGGCAGCAACACCGCCACCCGGATGACCCATGTACGCCACAAAGGCCCGTTGCGGGTGCAACGTCCGTTTTACCCGGAAGGCCGTCATGGCTGCTGCCACGTGTACCTACTGCATCCGCCGGGCGGATTGGTGAGTGGCGATGCACTGAGTATCGAGGCACGTGTAGGTAAAGACTCGCACACCCTGCTGACCACGCCAGCGGCGGCCAAGCTCTACAAGGCCGACAGCCATGGGGTGGCCTGGGCCCAGCACACCCGGCTGAAGGTGGAGCAGGGCGGCATTCTCGAATACCTGCCCCAGGAAACCCTGGCGTTTGATGGTTCCCGGGGCGAACAGACCACCACCATTGAACTGGAAGCCGGCGCCCGATGCATCGGCTGGGAAATCCTTGCCCTCGGGCGCCCGGCCAGCAAACTGCCGTTTGTTTCGGGCCACCTGGAGCAGAAATTCCGCCTGCTGATGGACGGCCGCCCCCTGTGGCTGGAACGCCAGTTGATGGACCCGAACCACGCCAGGTTCAAAGGCCACTGGGGCCAGGGCGGCGCCACCGTGCAGGCCACCCTCTGGGTGGTCGGCCTGGACGACGAAGCCGCCGCCATTGAAGAACTCAGGGAAACCCTTCCGGAAAGCCACCGCTGGGCGGTGACCCGCCGCCGGGGTGTGGTGCTGCTGCGCTACCTGGGGCAGGAACGAAACGAAGCCTGGGCCCTGTGCCAGCAAGCCTGGGAACTGATCAGACCAAGACTCACCGGCCAGCCTGCCAGCGTTCCCCGAATCTGGCTGACCTGAATAACAAGCAGAATGCGACGCGATCAACGGAGCAAACAACGATGGAATTAACGCCAAGAGACAAAGACAAACTGCTGCTGTTCACAGCAGCCCTGCTGGCCGAGCGCCGGAAAGCCAAAGGCCTGAAGCTCAACTATCCGGAAGCCGTGGCCCTGATCAGCGCCGAAATCATGGAAGGCGCCCGCGAGGGCCGCACCGTGGCCGAGCTGATGGCCGCCGGCACCGAAGTCCTCACCCGTGATGACGTGATGGACGGCATCGCCGAAATGGTCGACGAAGTGCAGGTGGAGGCTACCTTCCCCGATGGCACCAAGCTCGTCACCGTCCACAACCCCATCGTGTAAGGAGCGCGCCATGATTCCCGGTGAATACCAGCTCAAAGACGGCGACATCGAACTCTGCGAAGGCCGTGAGCGCATCCAGATAGACGTGGCCAATACCGGCGACCGCCCGATCCAGATCGGCTCTCACTACCACTTTGCCGAAGCCAACCCGGCCCTGGATTTCGACCGTGCCAAGGCCCGTGGCTACCGCCTGGACGTGGCGGCCGGCACCGCCATCCGCTTCGAACCCGGCCAGAGCCGCGAAGTGACGCTGATCCCGTTTGCGGGCGGCCGTGAAATCTACGGTTTCCGGCAGGAAGTCATGGGCAAACTGGAGGGCCAGAAATGAAAATTACCCGACAAGCCTACGCCGACATGTACGGCCCAACCACCGGCGACCGGGTAAGGCTCGGCGACACCGACCTGTGGATTGAAGTGGAAAGCGACGCCGCCCACTACGGCGACGAAGTAAAATTCGGCGGCGGCAAGGTTATCCGCGACGGCATGGGCCAGAGCCAGCGTGCCGATGCCGCCGTGATGGACACCGTGATCACCAACGCCTTGATTCTCGACTGGTGGGGCATCGTCAAAGCCGACGTGGGCATCCAGAAAGGCCGCATCGCCGCCATCGGCAAGGCCGGCAACCCGGACACCCAGCCGGACGTGACCATCGTGATCGGCCCCGGCACCGAAATCATCGCCGGTGAGGGCAAGATCCTCACCGCCGGCGGCATCGATGCCCACATCCACTTCATCTGCCCCCAGCAGGTGGAAGAAGCGCTAATGAGCGGTATCACCACCATGCTCGGCGGCGGCACCGGCCCGGCCACGGGCACCAACGCCACCACCTGCACGCCGGGCCCGTGGCACATTGGCAAGATGCTCCAGGCGGTGGATTCCCTGCCCATGAACATTGGTTTTCTGGGCAAGGGCAACGCCTCCCTGCCGGAATCCCTGGAACTGCAGATCCAGGCTGGCGCCATTGGCCTGAAGCTGCATGAAGACTGGGGCACCACCCCGGCCAGCATCGATAACTGCCTCACCGTGGCCGACAAATACGATGTGCAGGTGGCGATTCACACCGACACCCTGAACGAATCCGGCTTTGTGGAAGACACTCTGGCCGCGTTCAAAGAACGTTGCATCCACACCTACCACACCGAAGGCGCCGGCGGTGGCCACGCACCGGACATCATCACCGCCTGCTCCAAGGATTACGTGCTGCCGTCGTCCACCAACCCGACACGACCCTACACCGTGAACACCATCGACGAACACCTCGACATGCTGATGGTGTGCCACCACCTGGACCCGAACATCCCGGAAGACGTCGCCTTTGCCGACTCCCGCATCCGCCGCGAGACCATCGCCGCCGAGGACATCCTGCAGGACATGGGCGTGATCTCCATGATCGCCTCAGACTCCCAGGCCATGGGCCGGGTGGGCGAAGTGGTGTGCCGCACCTGGCAGACCGCCCACAAGATGAGACAGCAGCGCGGCCTGCTGCCGGAAGACGAAGACCGTGGCGCCGACAACCTGCGCGCCAAACGCTACATCGCCAAGTACACCATCAACCCGGCCATCACCCATGGCATCGCCCATGAAGTGGGTTCCGTGGAAGTGGGCAAGCTGGCGGACCTGGTGCTCTGGAGCCCGGCGTTCTTCGGCGTGAAGCCGGCCACCATCCTCAAAGGCGGCATGATTGCCGCTGCACCCATGGGCGACCCGAACGCCTCGATTCCCACGCCCCAGCCGGTGCATTACCGCCCCATGTTCGGCGCCTTCGGCAAGGCGGCCAGTGCCACCCGCCTGAGCTTTGTGAGCCAGGCGGCAATTGATGCCGGTATTGGCAAAGAGCTTGGCCTGGACAGCCCATTATCCGCCTGCAAGGGCGTACGTGAGGTGCGCAAGGGCGACATGAAACTGAACGACGCGTGCCCGCACATCACCGTGGACCCGCAAACCTACGAAGTGCATGCCGATGGCGAACTGCTCACCTGTGAGCCCGCCACCGAACTGCCCCTGGCCCAGCGCTACCATCTCTTTTAATCAATACAGCTCAAGGCTGTTCTGAGCCGGGTACTGGAGAACTGATTATGTTGGAACTGACAAAACGCCTGAGCGAACAGGAAGCTGCCGAAATCGACAGCTCCGAAATCCTCGATAACCTGATTTTGCCGTACGAGCTGCGCATCCGTGGCCGCCTGCGCGCCACCACCCAGACCAGGGTGGACGTGGGCCTGTTTCTTGATCGCGGCCCCGTGCTGCGGGACGGCGACCTGCTACTGGCAAAAACCGGAGAGATCATTCGCATCCGCGCGGCCGAGGAACAGGTGGTCACCGCCCGAATCGAAAACGGCCAGCCCCTGGCGCGCCTGTGTTACCACCTGGGCAACCGCCACGTGACCCTGGCCATCGGCATGGACGACAAAGGCGCCTACGTGCGCATTACCCCGGACCACGTGCTGGAAGAACTGGCGGAACGCCTGGGTGCCACACTTGTGCACCACACCGCGCCATTCGATCCGGAACCCGGAGCCTACACCCAGGCCGGGTATTCCCATGGAAACGGGCACAGCCACGGCCATTCCCACGGCCATTCCCACGGCCACAGCCATTCACACGATCACGACCACGGGCACAGCCATGGCCACAGTCACAGTCACAAACACACCCACTGAGGCCGCCACCCCGCAGGTGGACGACCTGGCATTGCTGGGCCTGATGCAACTGGTCAGCCCCGCACTGCCCATCGGCGCCTTCGCCTGGTCCCAGGGCCTGGAAAGCGCCTTCGAACTGGGCTGGGTGAACAACGAAGCCGAACTGGCCCAGTGGATTGAAGGCGTGCTGGAAGACGGCCTCAGCCGCTGCGAACTGCCCCTGCTGGTGCGTTTGCAGACCGCCTGGGCCGAAGGTGATGCCATTGCGCTGGCAAAGTGGAACGACTGGCTGCACGCCACCCGGGAAACCGCCGAACTGAGCGACGAAGACACCCGCCTCGGCGGCGCCCTCGTTACTCTCTTGCGCAACCTGGAGCTGCTGCCAGAGCCACACCTGATTCCGGAAGAGCCCGGCTACATCACCATGTTCGCCTGGGCCGCCCATAAACGCTTTTTACCGGTGCGCCAGACGCTGCTCGGCTTCGCCTGGGCCTGGCTGGAAAACCAGCTCGCGGTGGCCTGCAAGGCATTGCCCCTCGGCCATACCGCCGCACAGCGCATTATCGAACGGCTGCGGCCGCAACTGGCGGTGGCGGTAGACACGGCCCTGGAACGAAACGATCACGAACTCGGGCCCATCCTGCCGGGACTGGCGCTCGGAAGTGCACTGCATGAAACACAGTATTCACGGCTTTTCAGAAGCTGAATAACAATTGAGGAGATCTGCCATGACACATTGTCTGAGAGTTGGAGTGGGTGGCCCGGTTGGTTCCGGCAAAACCGCCCTCTTGCGCCAGTTGTGCAAAGCCCTGCGGGATCACTACGACATCGCCGTGGTGACCAACGACATTTACACCCGGGAAGACGCCGACTTCCTCCTGCGCCACGAAGCCCTGGCCGCAGACCGCATCCTCGGCGTGGAAACCGGGGGCTGCCCCCACACCGCCATTCGCGAAGACGCCTCCATGAACCTGGCGGCCATCGACGACCTGCAAAACCGCCACCCGAACCTGGAACTGGTGCTGGTGGAATCCGGCGGCGACAACCTTTCCGCCACCTTCAGCCCGGAACTGAGCGACCTCACCCTCTACGTGATCGACGTCTCCGCTGGCGACAAGATCCCCCGCAAAGGCGGCCCCGGCATCACCAAATCCGACCTGCTGATCATCAACAAGATCGACATCGCGGAACAGGTGCACGCCTCCCTGGATGTGATGGAGCGGGACAGCAAGAAAATGCGCGGCGAACGCCCCTTCGTGTTCACCAACCTTTACGACGGAGTAGGGCTGGAGACGATCATCAGCTTCATTCTGGAGCGGGGCATGCTGCCGGAGCGCCGGCCTGAGAAGCTTGCCGAGACTGCTTAGAGAAACCGGATTTTGAGATTTAAACGAACTACGGAGAGAAAACTATGCAACTGACTAACCGATTGACTATGACTGCCGGCCTGCTACTGATCTCAGGTGCTGCCTTTGGTCACGCCGGCCATGAAGCACTTGGTGATGGAGTGCATATTGAATACTTCCTGGCGGCTGGTGCTGCGGTTGCTGCTGGCATCTACGCGCTGATGCGGCATAAACGAGGCGGGCAGGATTGAGGAGAGACCTAGACTGATTTGCTCCTTATTGGTTTGAAAAGCCGCTCCTGATTCGGGCGGCTTTTCCGTTTTTGAATTACTAAATTTTACGTCCGAAGGGTAGGAAGTTACCTTACGATTAGGCTAGTGTGTATTCAGAAGAAACGGACTGACGCCGCTGTTAAGGATAACGGATGGACCACACCCAGCTACTGCACACCCTCCAAAACGCCATTCCAACGGCCATCTGGTATCTGATTCCGTTCTTCCTCGTTGCGGCGGTCATCAAATCGCCTTGGTTCAAAGGCAGAGCCGGGGAAGCGGTGGTTAACCTTTCCGCCAAACTCTTTCTCGATAAAACCCGTTACCACCTAATCAAGAATGTCACCCTGCCCACGGAAGACGGCACCACCCAGATCGACCACATCATCGTTTCCCGGTACGGGGTGTTTGTGGTGGAAACCAAGAACATGAAGGGCTGGATCTTCGGTAACGCCAAACAGCGGTATTGGACACAGAAGATCTTCAAGTACTCGCAGAAATTTCAGAACCCGCTGCACCAGAACTACAAACACGTTAAGACACTGCAAAGCCTGTTGGAGCTGAGTGATGAGCAGGTGTTTTCGGTAGTGGTCTTTGTGGGGGATTCGACGTTCAAAACGCCAATGCCGGAGAACGTGACCCACGGTGGTGGGTATGTCCGCTATATCAAAGCCCAAACCGAGCAGCGGCTGTCGGATGTTGAGGTTCAGAAGGTAATCGAAGCCATTGAATCCGGGCGGCTGGCGGCTACGTTCAAAAATCACAGATATCACGTCAAGCATGTGAAGGAGGTCGTGGCGAAGAAAAACAGTGAGCCACGATGCCCGAAGTGCCAGGGTGAGATGGTAAAGCGCACGGTGAAGCGTGGAGAGAATATTGGGAAGGACTTTTATGGCTGCAAGGCATTTCCCAAGTGCCGGGGGATGGTTGGTGCTTCGTTATTGCAGAAACGAAGCTCTCAAATGATTACGGAGCGACCAGAATGTTAACGCAACGGAGCGTATTGATTTAAGTGGTTTAACTGGCGAAATCTGAGTTTTTGGTTCTGAGCTTTTATTGACGCTCAAATGATTCCAATAAAGAAGCGCGCTATCTATTTACTGTTAGGCTTAAATTATGTTTTTCCACATCGACGAGTCAGGGAATACAGGCAACAATCTTTTTGACGAAGCTCAACCTCGACTAAGCTATGGGGTGCTCTCTAGCAAGAGAAACGTCGATGCACTGTGCCTTTCTACACATAAAAAGATATTAAAGGAAATTGGCCAACCTCAAATACATGCAAATGAGCTAGGGTTTGGTGGTCTCGTAAAAATAGCTGATCACTTGATCGAACTTCAGGAAAGGATGGAATTCGACTTCGACTACTATTTTATCGAAAAGCCTGATTATGCGCTTGTTTTGTTTTTTGATGCAGTATTCGATGCTGGACTAAATGAGGCAGTCAAGTGGGATGTTTATTGGACTCCCATGAGATACCTTGTAATTCACAAATTATCTATCTTGTTCGATGAAAAGCTACTTCGCGAGTCGTGGCGCTTATGCATAGCAAAGCGAATAGAAAGATATACCGATGACATTGTCAATCTGCTTTCCGAAGTGCGAGACCGCGTTGTCCAGTCTGGGCTGGACGCTCGCTCTGTAGAAATCATCGTTGATGCGATGAATTATGGGATTGCGAATCCACTGCATTTAGACTTTGGTCACCCAGATCAAAAGATGATTTCTCCAAACGCAGTGGGCTTTCAGTTTGTGGTTTCATGTATTGCTCGTCGGGTTCGAAAGAAAAGGCGAAAAAGAGCTAACTCAATAATCGTCGATAGACAGAATTAATTCAATAATGCTCAGATTGGAACCCATTACAACCTTTCAAGAATTTCTGAGGGAATTAGGAAGGCGCCTCAGAAAGAGAAGGACATTTATCTTAATCATCCACTTTTTTCTACATTTGAAAAATCTGAAATATTGAACGAGGGCCTTTCTGATAAAGAGCTCACGATTTCAAAGAGTTCGGATTCTATAGGTTTGCAAATCGTTGATGTCTATCTCTGGATAGCAAATAAAATAGTTTCCGGACAAGAGTTGCCTTATGAACTTTGGAATCTATGGTCCATGTTTGTTGACAGGAGTACTATTGATGGTATTTCTTTAGATGGTATGGCGGCGCGATTTAAAACTTTTGAGAGGACATTGCCAAAGCTAGAAGAGCTATCTGAGGAACAAAAAAAGGTAGTAGCACAGTCTGTAGAAGCACACCGAAAAAAAGTTCAGGCGCTTGGAAGCGATAAACATTCTGAAGCCTAACAAATCGCGTCACTCGGAGGTTCTGTATCCCTGTTCAATGGAAACAATATTCGGGTAAAGTACCCGCACCGTCGACCAGGTGGCGGAATTAAGATTGTAATCCAGAATTCATCAGAGCATGGGACTGAAGAATATTCCGCTCAACACGTAGTTGATAACAATATCAGGATCATTGGCCGCGTATTTTGGTGGTCAGTACTGAGGTAGGAGGAAATGGATGTTCACCCGCCAGCAGGTCAGGGACCATATCAGGCACCCAAAGGCCGTCCGCTCCATCGTTTTTAGACCCGCCAGCAAATCGAGGGATATGCCGAAGTTCCTCAACATGAAGAGTCGTAGGGTCGAACACACAGATTTAATGGATGCTGGTGGGAACTACCGAGCTTTGTTTCTATGGCGAGATGGCGCCTACTTTGACAAGCGAAAATTCTCAGCTTGGCTATTCTTATCGCAGGGTGAAGATCTTATTCCAATCGCAAGAATGGACTATCACCCGTCGCACAAAGGGTTTCACGTCCATTTCAACTGTGAGGATGGCCGTGATTTAACCAATAGAGCTCTTCCAGGAGTCAAGGAGTTGGCTTTCGGTAAAACTCGACGGTTGGACCCGAAATTGGATATTGATCGTATTAATTTGGTCGACCAAGCTCTAAAATGCCTTGGCATTTCGTTGCCCAGCGAGCAGGGAGGGCTGTTCTAATGGACACAAAACAACTTCAGTCGGAGCTATGCAAAGGCTTCTATATTCGTCCGACAGAAGCCGGAGGTGTATCCATTTCCACGCCTTTCACCTATGACGACGGTGACAGCGTTGTTCTATTCGTTTTGCCTATATCCGACGGAACCTTCCGAATAGACGATAACGGCGAGGCCGCATTTCGGCTGATGACGGATGGCGTCAGCATCGAAAAAGGCAAGCCCCAGGCTTGGATCAAATCTTTGGAGTTCAGTCACCAGGTATTTTGGGACGAGGTGGACGAAGAGTTATTTGCTGTAGCTAGTTCAGCTGCTGAGGTGGCTGACGCGGCAATGCGTGTAGCAGAGTGTTCCGCGCAGATGCAGGTCCTGTCTGCGTTTCGGCAGGATCGCAAGATATCTGACTTCAAAGATCAAATCATGAGTGTTCTTCGGGAAGTGGAGAAGGAAACGCAGATTGAAGCTCGCTATGACTTCGCTGCTGACCCGAACCAGCAGATCTTTGTCGACGCTTACTTCATGTCGAAAATTCCGATTTCCGTTGTGGTTGCAACCTCTGGCGAGCGCTTAATGGAAGCGGAGCTACTGTGGAGCATGAGCCAGCAATTGAAGGATCCCATGCGGGTAATCGCAGTGTTTGAAGATATGACGAAATTCAGCGACAAGCAGTTGGCGCGGGCTAGTTATTACACAGATAAAGCCGTTCCTTGGAAGGGCATGCCTGCAGCCTTTCGTAAGCTTATGACAACGGAAGTTACCGGAAAACACTGATGTGGAAGTTGCTTCTGGTGTTTTCCTCTTGCCAAGGAAATTAGGTGCCCAATGAAAAATGAATCTGCTGACGATATGTGGGCGGAGCTGAAGTCCAGCAAACCCAAGATGATATTCATGATCGTCTTGGTTGTTGGTGCTCTGGCCGGTGTTTTCAGCAAAAGCTTCCAGATCCCCGGTTTTCAGGCCGAACACCTAAGCCTGTCCTATGACCAGATGATGGATCAGATCTATACTTCTGGTCTCACGTCAGCCCAGGAAGCTGAAAAGAAATCCCAGTTCGTCGGCAAGCGCGTGACCTGGACGGGGACCGTTATCGATGTTGAGCCGGGCTACCGGGGCAATAGGATTGAGCTTAGCGACGGGGATCAAAGAGCGCTGGCCGATTATTTCCTTGAGGAAGTCCCCGACAATCAGGCGCTCTCACTCTCCCAAGAAGACGTCATCCGCTTTACAGGAACGATCGATAGATTCACCGATGGAGTGCTTACCGGATATGTCCATTTTACTGATGTCGATTTAAAGTAACTCCCTGCTTTATTTGCAATACTCCGACAGCTTTAATATCTATCTATTTGCGCTTTGTCCTCAATTTTCTGAAAACCGGGACAGATCTATTAATGCGGTTATTTGGGCAAGTTGGCGCGCTTTTCCGGAGACATTCCCTTTTCCCATTCAGCTTCCTCTCCCGGCGCTGGCAAAAACCGCCCAAACTCGATCATCTGGGTGGCCGGAACGTCTTGCAGATAGATCCAGACATTTTCAGCTGTGATGTCCACGATTTGGGCAATTTCTTCAAGCATCTGGCTCATCAGGGCTTGTTTGATCTGGGTGGTTCTGCCCTCCCGAACCAGGCCGTACACATACACCTCAGGCGCGGTGTTCACTCTGCCACCCACAAAGTGATCGCCCTCATTGGCCGCATAAAACAGAACCTGGGCAAAGAACCGGGGAGCGCCGGTTTGGGCGTTGTGGGCCGTTGTGATGGCCTCGGCGATCTGTGATTTCTGCTGCGGCGACAGAGACAGATTCGCGACCGTGACGGTGCGGAGTCTGTCAACGTAGATGTCGCGTTTAAGTCATCAGCTCTTTAACAATTGGCCGCCTTTTCCGGGTTCAGAGTGACTGATTCCGGCAAGCTGAAGTTTCGGATATCACCAGACCAGCGACGCGGGTTCTCGGCTTTCG
>NZ_JBSXOI010000055.1:0-112827 GCF_056859395.1 Marinobacter sp. L-80 | reverse complement strand
CCAATGGGGGAAAGGGGGAGTTGTGCCTGAATGCCGGAAACTGGCTAAATAATCGCCAACTTCGACCATGACCACTCGGATCTGGCACTACCAGGCTTGGTCTGCGAAGGTTGTTGGAGCACTATGAGAAATCCGGGCTAGGTATGAGACGGCTGGTTATCCTTTGATTACCAGCAAAAACCTCTCATCTGGCGAACTCTCCTTTGATGATGTAAAGCTCATCAGTGAGTCAGACCACAAAAAAATTCAGGAGCGATCCAGGGTTCGGCAAGGCGACATTTTGTTCGCAATGATTGGCAGTATTGGAAATCCCGTAATAGTGAATACAAACCGCGAGTTCAGCATAAAAAACGTCGCCTTATTCAAGTATTACTCAGACGAGCTTTCCAGCCCCCCCTTCCTAAAACTGTTCTTAGAAAACGCGGCTGAAGACCTCAAGCAGCAAGCTGCAGGCGGTGTGCAGTCGTTTGTCTCGCTTGGCAAACTAAGAAGCTGGTTGATGCCCCTTCCCCCCCTGGCAGAACAACACCGCATCGTCCAAAAAGTCGATGAACTCATGGCCCTCTGCGACCAACTCAAGGAGCGCCTGAACCAGGCCAGTGAAACCCGCTGCCAGCTGGCCGAAGCCGTCGTGGAAGGAGCCCTGGACTAATGGTGTACAACAGGCCATGGAAGCCCTTCACCGAGCAACTGGAACTGCTCAAATCCCGGGGCATGCTGGTCACCGACGAAGCCGCCGCTCTGGATTACCTGCAGCGCGTCGGCTACTACCGCCTCAGTGGCTACTGGTATCCGTTTCGTAAGTTCGAGGTGGTGCTGGACCAGAGAACCGGAAAGCTGGCTACAAAGGCTGTGGACGAGTTCCAGCCGGGCACCCAGTTCGTGGACGCAGTGCACCTGTACCTGTTCGACAAACAGCTGCGCCTGTACCTGGCCGATGCCCTCGAACGTATCGAGATTTCTCTGCGGGTAGACCTGTCGTACCTGTTGGGTAGACGCAGCCCGTTCGCCCATATCGAGAACACCAAGGCTCACTTCCACCCGGGCTTCGCCAGCCGGCCTTTCCACAAAGGCAGCCCCCAGTCCGCCTTTGATGCCTGGCTGAACAAATACCGGGGACTGGTCAGCCGGTCTAAGGAAGACTTCGTGCGGCACTACCACGCTAACCACGGCGATGAACTGCCGATATGGGTCGCCGTGGAGGTGCTGGACTTCGGTGCCATCTCCCAGCTGTTCAGCATGCTCAACGTAAAAGACCAGCTAGCCATCGCCAACCGCTATGGCGTGAACGACTGGAAGGTGTTCAAAAGCTGGCTGTTCAGCCTGAGTTACCTGCGCAACCTGGTGGCCCACCACAGCCGCCTGTGGAATCGGAACATCACCTCCAAGCCCATGCTCCCCAAACGGGACGAGATAGCCTGGTGTGATGCGTTCATCAACAACGAAGACACCCGCTTCAAACCCTTCCTGCTGCTGGCCATTACACGCATGCTGGTAAAGTCGATATGCCCGAATACCGAATGGCACAACCGGCTGGCAGAGCACCTAGAACAGTTTCCAGAGCAGCACTCATCGAGGAAGCTGGATTTGAGCGGGATGGGGATTACGGACGACTGGAAGGACTGGTGGTAGCCAGAAAATAAAAACCCCAGCGTAAGTTGCAAGCAACCAAGAGGCCAGGGTCGTGTTGCCAATAATAATAGACAGGCTAGTGATGGAACGCAACCCCGCTATTGTTACCGCGCGTTCTAGGCAAAGCGAGAGTGAGCCACCGGAAAGGAGTGCTACTTTATGGCCTATGTGAAATGTCCCAAATGCGGATCGGAAAAGCATGAGGTGATGAAATGCAAAAAATGCGGATTCTCCCGTCGACTCCACGACCCCGGGGCTTACTCAACCTATTACTCGGACAATCCTGACTACTGGTCTGACTCGAAGCCGAAAGATGCGCTAAACCGAGCCTCAACCGGTGGCGGCTTCGAACGTAACCGCAGAAAACACTGAAAAGATGGGGTAAAGATGACAAATGGCTGGATGATTCGCGCTGGCAATGGCGGCCGCTATTTTGACGACTTCAAGGACAACGACTGTGTGGCAATTGGCTGGAATAGCCTAGGTGACCTGCGCCAGTACAGCAGTCCCGAAGCGCTTAAGGAGGCCTACATACAGCATTTCGGTAACGCAAAGCCTGGGCGGACTGCGAACGCCATCGCCATGATTCGCAAGTTCCGCGACGACATCAAGCAAGGCGACACCCTCATCACGTACAGTCAGGAGCATCGTGAGTACCTCGTTGGTGAAGACCTTGGTCAGTATGAGTTCCGACCAGAACCGGACCAGGTAGGAGAGTTCCAGCACATACGCAAAGTGAAGTGGCTGGGCAGGGTTTCCCGTGATCAGTTCAGCCAAGCAGCCAGAAACAGTCTGGGTTCTGTACTGACCGTATTCTCGCTTTCTGATTCGGTCATCAGCGAAGTACAGGACCGGCTCTCAGGCAAGCCGGCCGAGCTGCCCTCCTCACCAGACGACACACCCACTGCAGAGGCCGAGTTCGAGCTACTTCGAGAGGAAGTCGTCTCCAGGGGCCACGAGCTCATCAAAGACAAAATCCAAGGCTTGGACCCAGATGAAATGGAAGAGCTTACTGCAGCCCTGCTACGGGCCATGGGCTACCAATCTCGGGTTTCCGCCAGAGGGCCTGACCGTGGTGTAGATGTTTTGGCCTCTCCCGACGGCCTTGGTCTGACTCAGCCTCGAATTAAGGCAGAAGTAAAGCACCGAAGCGGCAGCATGGGTTCCAACCCCATCCGAAGCTTCATCGGCGCCCTTCGAGAAGGCGACCAAGGGTTATTCATTAGCACCGGAGGCTTTACTCGGGAAGCTCGATATGAGGCCGAGAGGGCTACCATTCCGGTGACTCTCATCGACATCGACCTTCTGGCGGATCTCGTGGTGGCTAATTATGAAAGATTCGATATCGAGGGACAGCGTTTACTGCCATTGGTAAAAGTGTATTGGCCTGCCGAATAGTCCAGACTTTATCTCGAATTGCTTGCGGCTGCCCCATGGGACACTGGCGGGACACTAAATGAAAACAAACGGCGATATTCCACAAAACTCAGCAACACCAATACTCAGTACGTAGCTGATTTTATTGTCGTTAAATGCTGTCGATTTTTGTCAAAAACAGCATTCGCCAGATTGAAAATCCCCGTGTCGGTGGTTCGATTCCGCCTCCGGGCACCATTTTTACCCTCCCCCAAATAACGTAACCCCTTGTCTAAAAAGCAAAAATCGACACCCTGATCTGTCGTGATTGCCATTTTTCTTGCTTCTCGTAACCCTCTGATTTTCCTAAATTTGGAAAAATCCGGTAAAACCAGTCACGACAAAATCACGACTGCACCACCCTCTTCCTAATATTCCTCCGACCGTAATTTTTGGGCGTACGAGCCCAACCACTGGCCGTCGCATTCGAGTTTTCCGATGCATGGAGGGATATCAGTGGCTAGCTTCAAAAAAACCACCACCGGTTGGCGAGCGGATGTTTTCAAAAAAGGTATCCGGCGCTCCAAAACTTTTCGCGCCAAGCGAGAAGCCGTTGCCTGGTCTAACCAGATCGAATATGAAATCGAACAAGGCCACCACGATACCGGTGCAGCACCACCCAATGCGACCATGTACCACATACTGGAACGCTACCGGGATGACGTCTCCCCCAAAAAACGAGGCGCAAGATGGGAGGTGACGCGCCTGAATCAAATGATGCGGGATCCGCTGCTGGCCGACGTAAAACTATCGGACGTTGGCCCCCGGCATTTCTCGGCGTGGCGTGACAAGCGCTTGAAGGAAGTTTCCGGCTCTACCGTGAATCGAGAGTTCAATCTTCTAACTCACGCCTGCAAGCTCGCATGGAGGGAGTGGCAGTGGCTCAAAGAGCACCCAATGGTCGGGGTTTCGCGACCACCCGAGAATAAACCGCGAGACAGGGTCATTACCGATGCTGAAATCGAATCCTACGTCGAAACGAGTGGTTTCAGTTTCAAAACACCACCAGCAACGGTCCTCAGCCGCGTTGGTGCCATGTTTCTGTTCGCCTCAGAAACGGCAATGCGGGGCGGCGAAATCTGCAAAATGAAAAAAACAGATATCGATTTCAACAAACACGTGGTTTATATCCCTGAAACCAAGACTGGTGTACCAAGGTGGGTTCCGCTATCAACAAAGGCCATCAAGATACTCAACCATGTGTTGGACTACACCAAAGGCACACCAACAGTATTTTGCGTAACGGCCAGCCAGCGAGACGCTCTCTCACGGAAAATCATGAAGAAGGCCGGCCTTGAGGGCATCAACTTTCACGACACCCGTAGAACGGCCCTCACGCGGCTATCGCAAAAGTTCGGGCCGATGGAGCTTGCCAAAATTTCTGGTCATCAGGACCTGAAGATCCTACAGTCAGTTTACTACGCGCCGGATCCTTCCGATTTGGTGGAAAAACTCGACTAGCCCCAATGAGTTAGTAGCAATTAGTATTTCGCGTTACTAATTGCTACTAAAGAAGATGAAACCGTTCAGGCAACAAGCGCCCAGTCTAAAACTCTGCGATCCGTACCCTCCTCGAATAGATACTTCGAGGAGGTCAAAATGAGAGAGATTTCCCAGTTCGAACCTGAAACTAACGCCATCCCTCAAACTTTAATACAACTCACTCAAGTGCTAGAAAAGCTGCTGGAAAAGACTGAGCCGGACACTGAGGAGCGACTCTGGACTCCCGCAGACGTAGCCAATTTTCTGCAGGTCAGTGAGGCGAGTGTGATGAAAAACTATTATTACATGCCGGACTTCCCGAAAGGATTCCGGTTGCCCTCCAAGAAAGGCATGGGTAGCCGCCGGTGGTATCCAAGCGACATCAAAAAATGGTGCGAGCGGCAAAAATCCTTCTGAACGATGAGGTAGAGCGTGATTCACCCCATGTTGATTGTTGCTGCAGCGTTGGTGATTGTGGGATTAACGGGCGCAGTGCTGTATTTAATCGCCAAGAAGAAGGAGTAGCCTTCTCTTTGTGTTCTGCTGACTCCTGCGAGGAACGGGATTATCAAAGGGTGGCGAACGGAGTCACCACCCGAAACCCGTACCGTCACCCCGCTTTCCAGTAGAAAAATCCTGATTCTTTCCCCAGAACGGCCACCGATGAATGTGCATCACAGGGTTTATTGGCCAAGCCATAACAGACATGCAACGGCAGCAGGTGTTCTTCCCGGGGATGGCAGAACCTGGCATGGGGCGCCTGTTCCCAGTGAACCAATCGTTCCGCGCGCTCCGATTCGCTCATATTGGGGTCGCCACAGGTTTCCTCGAGCCAGTGCTCAAACGCCTCATTGCGCGCCTGAATCTCCGGTGTCTGGGTCGCGAAGAACGCCCGCATGTTGTGGAAGGAAAACCCCGAACCAATCACCAGCAGGTTACCATAGTCCAGGGCCTGGAAAGCACGGCCGATGGCCAGGTGGGTGCCGGCGTCCAGGCTGCTTACAAGCGACAGCTGGATGCACGGGATATCCGCTTCCGGGTACATCAGCTTGAGCGGTACAAACAGGCCGTGGTCAAAACCACGTTGGTCATCAAGCCGCGCCGTGATCCCGGCTGCCTCCAATGCATGGTATACCTGCTTCGCCAACTCGGGCTCCCCCGGGCAGGGATACTGGATTTCGTAGGCCTCCGCCGGGAAGCCGCCGTAGTCATAAATAAGCCCGGGATTGGCTCCGGAGGTGATCGTCGGCACCGACGCCTCCCAATGGGCGCTGATCACCAGTATCGCCGACGGTTTGTGGAGCTTACCGGCAAGCTCGGTGAGTTTTTCCACCATCTCACGGTGGTCCGGATCGCCCAACAGCGGCATGGGCCCGCCACCATGGGAAAGGAACAGCACATCGGTTGTTTTCGTCATGACTATGCCTCCTCCGTTCAGAGCTTGCCCGGCCCCGCCGGAACAATGCCGCTCGGGTTCAGGGCCTTGATGGAGTAATACCCGGCCTTGATATGGTCGAGATTCACCGTATCTGCAATACTCTCCAGCGCCAGGATCCGATGCATGTAACCGTGCAAATGCGGCATGGCTTTCAGCGTGTTCCGGTTACACTTGAACAGGCCGTGGTAAGCCGCGTCAAAACGCACCAGCGTTACAAACAGGCGAACATCGGTTTCCGTCAGTTGATCCCCGAACAAAAACGGGCCACCCGCTGCCAGGCGTGACTCCATGGCATCCAGCGCCGCAAACACCTTTTCACAGGCTTCGTTGTAGGCAACCTGGCTGGAGGCGAAGCCGGCCTGGTAGACCCCATTGTTCAGATCCGTGTAGAGGTATTCATTGAGGCTGTCGATGTCCTCCGCCAATGCCTGCGGGTACAGATCCGGGCCTTCATCCACAATGTCGGTGAAAGCGCTGTTGAGCATCCGGAGAATATCCGCAGACTCGTTATTAACAATGGTCCCGGCCTGTTTATCCCAAAGTACCGGCACCGTGGCGCGGCCAGAGATGTGTGGATCGGCCCTGGTGTAAAGTTCGTGCATGTAACGCGCACCGTTCAGCGTGTCCTCTTGCGCGCCGGGGTAGCCGCCGAATTGCCAGCCCTGATCCGTCAGGCGTGGGTTAACGACCGTTACCCCGATGATGTCCTTGAGTCCTTTAAGCTCACGAGCAATCAAGGTTCGTGATGCCCAGGGGCAGATGTAGGCCACGTACAGATGATAGCGCCCCGGCTCTGCCTTGAACCCGCCCGTCCCGGTAGGCCCCGGGGCGCCATCCCTGGTGACCCAGTTTCGGAAGGAAGAGGTCTGGCGGATGAAACGTCCCTGTTCATCCTTCGCCTGTACCGGTTGCCAGTTGTCTTTCCAGACGCCGTTGACCAGCATGATTCAGCCCTCTTTGTAAAACAGATTGTCTACTGCAAACCGGCCCGCGCCCTGCATCGCCAATGCCACCGTGACAACCAGCAAGGTCAAAGCGTACTCATAACCATTATTCGACATGAACAAACCGTTGCCGATATGCACTGAGAATATAGCAACCAGCATGGTAAACGCCGCAACCAGTGCCGCCGGCCGCGTCAGCAACCCAAGCACCAACGCCAGACCGCCAAAGAACTCGGCACCGCCAGCCAGCAAGGCCATCAGGTACCCCGGCTCAAGACCAATGCTTGCCAGCCACTGCCCGGTGCCTTCCAGACCGTAGCCGCGAAACCAGCCAAAGAGTTTCTGAGCACCGTGGGCTGCCAGAACCAGACCAACCTGTACCCGCAGTACCAATGCCGCATAGCCGCCATTGGAGCGAAACAGTCTCTGTTAAAATTGCGTGTTCATAATCGTCACCTCGAATTTTTCTCTCATTGGTTTATCCCGCCGCTCCCGTTTGAAGCGATGAACCCACTTTACTATCACCAATGGAGCAGACTAAGACGGATACTGTTGCTTTATTATCAACTTTATATTGATAATCAGATAACACCCTCAAACAGGACAGGCCAATGGATCGCATCGAGGCCATGCGTGCCTTCGTGGCTGTGGTCAATGAAGGCACCTTCACCCGCGCCGCCGACCGGCTGGACACCTCACCACAGCTGGTCAGCAAATACGTCTCCCAACTTGAAGCACACCTGGGTGTGCGGCTGCTGAACCGGACCACTCGCCGAACCCACCTGACGGAAGCAGGCACTCACTACCATCAGCGAGCCCAACAGGTCTTGGCCGACATTGACGACATGGAAAATCAGCTCGGCAACCTGCAAACCCAGGCCCAGGGGCTGTTGCGCATAAGCGCACCAGTCTCTTTTGCCATTCGCCACATGGCACCTCTGCTGAGTGAATTCCAGAAAGCGCACCCCGCGGTGGGCATCGACCTGCAGCTGAACGACCGGAAAGTGGACATCTTGGAAGAAGGATTCGACATCGCACTCCGAATTGGTCACCTGAAAAACTCCTCTTTAATTGCCAAGCGACTTGCACCAGTCCGACTAGTGCTTTGCGCCTCGCCCGACTATCTAAAGCAACACGGCACGCCACAGAGCCCTGAAGAACTGAGCCATCATCGCTATCTGCAGTACAGCTACATGGACATTGGCCCTGGCCATCCACTTCAGAAATGGCTGCAGACCCAGGGGCGAAAGAGTGATGGGAGCATGATCAGCAATAACGGCGATGTGCTGGTGGAGTCGGCCATTGCAGGAGCCGGTGTAGCCCTGCAGCCAACCTTTATTGCTGGTGACGCCATCAAGGACGGAAAATTGCAGGTGATCCTTCCAGAGTACGAACCGCAACCGATGGCGCTTTATGCGGTCTACGCCCATCGGCAGCTGCTGGCCAGCAAGGTACGAGGTTTTATCGACTTTGTTGATGGTTTCTTTGGCAAAACACCTTATTGGGATCAGTTCTAAGCACCTACGAACGTAGAAGTAACAGAATCGGCAACGGGAATGCTGGAAGCAATGCGAAGATCGCAAGTTGCCCAACCAGCGCAACACCAGACCACGCCGCCAGAGACATGACAAATACCGTTGCCGTTTGGCACAGCCAACACATAAAAATCGTGAAGCCTCAATTTTATTGAACACCTCTGCCAAAAAGCTCTGTTAGCTTCAAGGATCGATATACGCTAAAATTTATAGTTAGTACACGTATCGTTAATTAGCTTATAGAGTCAGCCTTTTCATACAGGGTTATGGCCTCATCCCTCTCAACCCAAACCACCTTCGATTGCATGCCTCGATCCTCATTATTCGCAACCATTGTTTTTTTAGCATTCACTCACAACTCTGCGCCCGCCAGCGCTGATGTTATTAATTTTTCCTGGGATAACGACCTTTTCCTCGGCAGTGATCAGGGGTACACCAATGGCGGGCGAATTTCCTACCTGAACACCCCGTCCGAGGGGCCTGAACGGGAATCTTCAGGTTTCGCCGCAGCTGTTAGGGACCACCTGGCATTTCTGCCTGGAATAGACGACGAATCAAATCAGCACGCAACCAGTTTCAGCCTGCGTCAGCTAATTGTTACGCCCAAGAACATTTCAAATCCTGAACCGCAATATGACGACCTTCCCTACGCGGGCTATCTTTCCTTAAGCAGCTCGCTTTGGAGCTGGCGTGCCGATCAAATCACCGGCGCTGGGTTACACCTGGGAGTTGTTGGGCCAGAGAGCGGTGCAGAAGCTACGCAGAAATGGGTGCACAAAGTAACCGGCAGCGAACGTCCAAGAGGATGGGAGTACCAACTCGGTACTGACGTGGTAGGTGGCGTGCAGGCTATTCATGGCCGGAAACTTCTGCAGCTGGGAAGCAAGGGGGAGGTCGAGCAACAGGTATCTGCGATAGGCTCGGCCATGCTGTCAACATTCCAGACCTCTGTGCAGACCGGCCTGATATGGCGTATCGGCCACAACCTGCCAATGAACTTTGCTCCGGACTACGCAGGGAGCTCCACCTCCATTGCCCTACCGGGGTCATTCAGCAATACAGAAAGCAGCTGGTCTGTGTTCATAGGAGCCGGGGTGGAATACACCCCCTATTCCTACATTGAGGAGCATGCCGCCCCTTACCGATTCGACAATGACCCCATTATTAGCCAAATCGGAGTGGGGGGCACCTGGCAGTGGAACAATCTGCAAGCCGCCCTGACACTACGCACTACCACAGGAGCAGGAGATCAACACAAAGACAACTTCAGCTTTGGAACGCTCTCTTTATCCTGGACTTTATGAACCAGATTCCACGTTGTCAGCACAGACCGTCAGCCAGCAGCAATCTTGCAGTTTTCACCTTCCAGAGAACGCTCGTCAATATCGTAGTCAATCTCGCTTCTGGCCTGCTCCAGCTCGTGCCGCTGCAGCTTTCGAACCTTGCGCCGCAAACGCCCCTCCAGGAAACGGCGAATCTCTTCGTCACTTTCGAGTAGCAGCCCTGGTATAGCTTCGGGAGATTTTGTATCTCTATTCAAAGCAACCATGGTGAAGTAAGACGTGTTGGTGTGACGAATAACGCCCGTCTGGAAGTTCTCAGACTCCACCCGAATACCAATTTCCATCGATGACTTGCCGGTATAGTTCACAGACGAGTACAGGGTCAGAATCTCCCCCACTTCCACCGGGTTCAGGAAGTCCACTTTATCGACCGACGCCGTGACGCAATAGCACTTGGAATGCGAGGCCGCGCAGGCGTAGGCGATCTTGTCCATCAGGGACAGCACCACCCCGCCGTGAACCTTGCCGCCAAAATTTTCATAGGAAGGAACCATCAGTTCCTTAAGTACAATCTGAGACTCGCTAACAGGGCGAAATTCGCCACTTTTACTCATTAGAATCCTCTCGGGAAATTTGGTTAACCCAACAGCTTGATCATCACACCCGCTGCCACCGCAGAGCCAATCACACCGGCCACGTTCGGCCCCATGGCGTGCATCAGCAGGAAGTTCTGCGGATTGGCCTCCAGGCCCACCTTGTTGGACACCCGCGCCGCCATGGGCACGGCGGAAACACCGGCCGAGCCAATCAGCGGGTTGATCTGTTCCTTGGTCAGCTTGTTCATCAGCTTGGCCATCAACACACCGGTGGCGGTGCCGACACCAAAGGCAACAATGCCCAATGCCAGAATGCCCAGCGTCTGAGCGTCCAGGAACTTGTCGGCCATCAGCTTGGAACCCACCGACAGACCCAGGAAAATGGTCACGATGTTGATCAGCGCGTTCTGGGCGGTATCGCTCAAACGCTCCACCACGCCACACTCGCGCATCAGGTTACCGAAGCAGAACATGCCCAGCAGCGGCGCCGCATCCGGCAGGAACAGCACCACGGCAATCAGCACCACAATCGGGAAGAAAATCTTCTCCTTGCGGGTGACCGGACGCAGCTGGCTCATCTTGATGGCGCGCTCTTTCTGGGAGGTCAGCGCCTTCATAATCGGCGGTTGGATCATCGGCACCAGCGCCATGTAGGCGTAGGCCGAGACCGCGATAGCGCCGAGAAGATGCGGCGCCAGCACGCTCGATACGTAGATCGACGTCGGGCCATCCGCACCCCCAATGATGCCAATGGCGGCGGCTTCCAGGATGGTGAAATCCAGAATGCCGAACCAATCCAGCAGGGCCGCGCCGATCACGGTACCGAAGATACCGAACTGGGCGGCGGCGCCCAGCAGCAGGGTTTTCGGGTTCGCCAGCAGCGGGCCAAAGTCCGTCATCGCCCCCACGCCCATGAAAATGAGCAGCGGGCCGACGGTACTGCCAATCACCACCGAGTAGAAGTTGTACAGCATGCCGCTGCCGTAGCCGTAATCCTGGGCAATCGAATTAGCCATGGCCATTTCAGAGTAGCTGGCTTCTTTCACGGCCTCTTTGAAGGCGTCTTTCAATTCCGGCGTGATCGCCTGCCCGGCCTGGTAGCTCACGTCCAGTGGCGCGGCCAGCGCCGCCAGAATCTGCGAGCCGCCGTCTTTCAGGGCGAAGTGGATGGCGTTCTCGGCCGCCGTCAGGGCCAGCCCCGCTTCGGGAATGTTCGCCAGAATGCCGCCGAAGCCAATCGGCACCAGCAGCAACGGCTCGAATTTCTTGGCAATCGCCAAGTACAGGAGCAGCAGGCCGATGGCGATCATCACCACCTGCCCGATCTCTATGTTGAACAGGCCACTGGCTGTCCACAGCGTCATTAATTTATCCATGGAATGCTGGCCCTTATGCGATTGTCAGCATTTCATCATCAACAGCGACGGCATCACCGACCTTGATGAAGATTTCACCCACGGTGCCGGCTTTCGGGGCCCGCACCTCGGTTTCCATTTTCATGGCTTCCAGGATGATCAGCACATCGCCTTCCTCAACCTGGTCACCCGGCGACACTTCCACTTTCCAGATGTTACCGCCCAGCGGTGCCGTCACCGGCTCGCCTTCACCGGCCGCCGGCACGTTGCCCGCAGCCGGAGCCGAGGCACCGCCCTGCCCTTCAATCTGGGTGATCTCACCGCCTTCGCTCACGGCCACCACGTACTTCTGGCCGTTCACTTCCACGGTGTAGGTTTCCGGGCCTTCAGACTTTTTGGCCGGCGCCATGTCGTCGGCGCTCGGCACCGGCTCAAAGGCGTCCGGGTTGCCCCGGTTTTCCAGGAACTTCAGGCCGATCTGCGGGAACAGGGCGTAGGTCAGTACGTCGTCCACTTTCTGGTCCGCCAGCTCGAAGCCTTTCTCTTTCGCCAGTTCTTCCAGCTCGGTGGTCAGCTTGTCCATTTCCGGTTCGATCAGGTCGGCCGGACGGCAGGTGATGGGTTCGGCGCCATCCAGGACGCGATCCTGCAGTTCCTTGTTGAAGGGTGCCGGCGCTGCGCCGTATTCACCCTTCAGGATGGCGGAGGTTTCCTTGGAGATGGACTTGTAGCGCTCGCCGGTCAGTACGTTCAGTACCGCCTGGGTACCCACGATCTGGGAGGTCGGGGTCACCAGCGGGATATAGCCCAGGTCTTCACGTACTTTCGGGATTTCCGCCAGCACGTCATCAAACTTGTCGAGGGCGTTCTGCTCTTTGAGCTGGCTTTCCATGTTGGTGAGCATGCCACCGGGCACCTGGGCGATCAGGATGCGGGAGTCCACACCACGCAGGCTGCCTTCGAACTTGGCGTACTTCTTCCGCACTTCGCGGAAGTAGGCGGCGATTTCTTCCAGCAGGTGCAGGTCCAGACCGGTGTCACGGTCGGTGCCTTCCAGGATGGCCACCACCGCTTCGGTGGGTGAATGGCCGTAAGTCATGCTCATGGAGGAAATGGCGGTGTCCACGTTGTCGATGCCCGCTTCCGCGGCTTTCAGGGCGGTGGCGGTGGACATGCCGGTGGTGGCGTGGCACTGCATGTGCACGGGCACTTTCAGCTCTTTCTTCAGACGGCTGACCAGATCGTAGGCCACGTACGGCTTGAGCAGGCCGGCCATGTCCTTGATGGCAATGGAGTCGGCCCCCATGGATTCCACGTCTTTCGCCAGCTCCACCCACTTCTCGATGGTGTGTACGGGGCTGGTGGTGTAGGCAATGGTGCCCTGGGCGTGCTTGCCGGTTTTGCGAACGGCCTTGATGGCGGTGTCCATGTTGCGCGGGTCGTTCATCGCGTCAAAAATACGGAACACGTCAATGCCGTTCTCGGCAGCACGATCGACAAACCGCTCTACCACATCGTCTGCGTAGTGCCGGTAACCCAACAGGTTCTGGCCGCGCAGCAGCATCTGCTGGGGCGTGTTGGGCATGGCCTTTTTCAACTGGCGGATGCGATCCCACGGATCTTCGCCCAGATAGCGGATGCAGGCATCAAAGGTAGCGCCACCCCAGGATTCCAGTGACCAGAAGCCCACCTGATCGAGCTTCTCGGCTATGGGGAGCATGTCGTCCAGTCGCATGCGGGTGGCAAGCAGGGATTGGTGCGCGTCGCGCAGAATTACGTCCGTAATCCCCAGCGGTTTTTTCGTGTCAGTCATCGTGTCAGCCTTCTGTTAAAAGGTTCTAGTCTTTCACCGTCACTTCTTGTGGCGTGACCGGTATTGTGCAATTGCCTTCTTGATGGCCTCGGCGGTGTCAGGATCAACCGACGTGGGCGCCTTGGGCTTGGCACGCTGGGTGCTGGCCGGGGTCACCGGCTCTGGCGGCGCAAACCGCAGGATGAGTTTGGACATGAACGTGGTTGCGAACACCAGGATGATCAGGAACGCAAACACAAAGCCCATGCCGGCAATCATCAGGTCCACGGCTTGTGACATCAGCTCATTCATGATTTCTTATAACCTTTAAGTGGAAGGGAGTTAGCAGTTAGCGGACATTTCGATGTTGCAGAAGTGCATGCACCGTACGGGTATAGGGCGCTTCGATCCCAAGGCTTTGGCAGCGACGAAGTACAGCACCGGAAATGCTGTCCAGCTCAAGCGGCCGGCCTTTTTCCTGGTCCACCAGCATGGAAGTTTTGATGGCATTGAAGCTGCTGATCAGGTCAAACATTTCATCCAGATCACGCTCAGTCAGGTTCACGCCATCGGCCTTTGAGGCCTGGACGGTTTCCGCCATCATGCCGTACACCATTTTTCCGAATTCCGGATGGTGGGTCAGAGTGCGGGTGTCCAGGTGGGTCAGCGCCGACAACGGGTTCACGCCATTATTGATCACCAGCTTGCGCCACAGTTCGTAATGAATGTCGTCGGTCACACGCGTGGGTATGCCAGCTTCAGTGAATTCTCTCTCCAGTCTCGCCAGCAGGCCGGTGCGCGGGTCGTTCCTGGCCTGTACCGGCCAGGCCCCCAAAACAATCTGAGCCACGCCTTCGGCGTAAACTTTGCCAGGCTCTGTGATATGACCACCAATGCGCACGGCCAGACCGCCCAGCACTCGCTGTTCACCAACCTCCCGGGCGATACGCTGTTCGTTATCCACCCCGTTTTGCAGGGACAACACGGGCACTGAGCCACCCTGCAGCCACTCTGACAACTCAACCATCACCGAATCCGTGGCGGTGGATTTCAGGGCAATGACAATCAGGTCGAAATCATCCGCCCGGCACGTTCTCATCAGAGCCTGGTGATCAAACGCCGGCAGATCGTGGTGAGTGACAGCCCCCTCATAATCAACGACCAGCCCGTTTGCCTGCAGGGCTTCAAGGTGCTCGCCCCGGGCAGACAGGACGATGTTATGGCCCGCTTGCGCCAGCTTTGCCGCATAGTAGCCACCGATGCCACCGGCACCAATCATCAGAACATTTAAAGCAGTCAAGCAAACCTCTGATTCATCAAGTTCATCCAATAACGCTCAGCAATGATGCCCGAGTGTATCAGGGCCGCACCCGATGCTACGTTCAATGGCCTGACCAATACCCAGCAGGCGCTCCTCCTGCCATGGCCTGCTCAAAACCTGCATACCTACCGGCAACCCGGCTTTGTCCAGCCCGACCGGCAAACTCAGCCCACAAAGCCCCAGATAATTGCCGATTGCTGTGTTACGCAGGGCCTGCATATTGGCAGCCGTGTAGGCCTTTGGATCTTTCAGGCTATCCACAGTGGGCGGGGTGAGGGTGACGGTCGGGGTCAGGACGGCATCAACCTGCTGCATCTGACTGGCTGCCTCGGCGGAGAGTCGTGTCATCACCTGCAGGCGTTGAATATACTCCCAGGCTGGCAGCTCTTCGGCCGTGTGCAACCTCGCCGCCACATTGGGGTCCAGCGAGGCCACAATTTCCGGCATGTCTTCTCGAATTAAGGCGGCCAGCTCGGGTGCGGCCACCCCACCCTTCAGGAATAATTCATGAATCTGTTCCACACCTGGCAGCTCAAAAGGCACCAGGCGTGCGCCCGCACGCTCAATCACCTTAAGCGCTGCCTCCACCGCTTCCGCAATACCGGGGCTGCAGTTTTCCCAAAAGAATGCAGCTGGTACGCCGAATGTCAGGTCAGCCAACTCGGAAGCGCTTGTGTGCACCACCCGCTGCTTGCTGACAACCGGATCAAGAGCGCGAAAAGCATAGTCCAGATCATCAACCCGCCGGGCCATTAATCCCGGTGTATCCAGCGTGTGGGACAGCGGAACAATCTGTTGGGTGGGCCAGCGCCCGGCTGTCAGCTTCAACCCTGCTACGCCTGTCATGCTGGCTGGCACCCGGATGGACCCGGCGGTGTCGGTCCCCAACGCCAGCGCCGCTGTTCCGTTAACCAGCGACACCCCGGCACCCGAACTGGAACCACCCGGCACACGGTGAACCTGTTTTTCCCAGGGGTTTGCCGGCGTTCCCCAGTGGCTGTTGGTACCAAGCCCGCCGAACGCCAGTTCCACACAATGGGTTTTCCCCATCACCGGTGCCAGCTGGGCGCTTAGCGCTTTGATCACAGGCCCTGCTGCCTGCCATCTTTCCGGTAATGGCCGGGCACAGCCGGCGTGAATGGGCAGTCCCGGCACACCGAACAGGTCTTTCACCGATACCGGCAAGCCCATCAAAGGGCCGGTAAAGGCACCGGCCTTCCGGGCCCGGTCACTGGCTTTTGCCAGCGCCAGTGCCTGCTCCGGGCACCATTAAGAATTCAGACAGAACCCGCCTTGTGCGGGTTTTGTTGTTTCTGACGCCCTAGAAAGCCGACTCATGCTGGGATTCTTTGGGCATTGCTAGTCCTGGGATCAATGCGCTCTTCCATCAACCGTCGCTCACACATGGCCCTTTTCAGTTCCGAGTAATTGGTGGGGCTCGGATCTTCTTCGTAGCGCTCCTGGGCCAGTCTCGCCAGGTCGCACTTATCAAGCCACTTCTCAATCAACTCTGCAGTCTTCATAGCCACCTCGTTTCGTTGAATTCACCCGGTCAGCATAAGGTCTCTGGCACAGAGCTATCTCGGTTGTTTTTCGCATGAATTGTGGCAAAACATGGAGGGCATTGAGGATCAGGAATGGAAAAGCCCGCTTCATGCGGGCTTTGGAGAGTCTACCAAGTTTTGCCGGTTACTCACTAACCACCGTCACCGGACGATGGGCATGCCTGACGACCTTCTCGCTCACACTGCCAAGAGTGAGGCTTCTCAACGTAGAGTCGCCGCGGCGCCCCAGAAACATATGGGAGCCGGGATGTTCATCGAGGTACTCGACGATTTCCTTGGCCGGATCACCCTTTAGCAGGACTTCTTCCGCCGGCTCAACAATCCCGCTTACCGCCTGCTTCGCGGCATCAAATGCCTTGCGTCCGTATTCGCTGGCTTGTTCGTCAATGTCACTCTGCGGTATGCCACTTACGATCAGTCTCTCGAGCTTGGTACCGGGGAAGACGGCAAGCAGTTTGAGTGGCTGGCTCGTCGCTTTGGCAAACTCTGCTGCCATTTTGGCGGCGTGTGATGAATGCTCCGAACCGTCACACGCGACTACGATGCTTTGATTTCCATTTGCCATGTCATCAACTCCTTTCCTGATCAATGTTTAACCAAACTAACATTGCTGCGGCCATACGAGGGTTGATTGAAATCAATTACAGCGGGATCGGTTTTATGGTCGAAGCGCATTTGTACCTATTGCCGGAACCTGTGGCACCATTAATCCTTGCGCTGCCGAGACGGCAATTGATGACAAGGAGTGATTGAAATGCTGATGGCCATTGGGGCGATCATTGCAGGCCTGATTCTGCTGGTGTGGAGTGCGGACAAATTTGTGGAAGGCTCGGCTACCACAGCCAGCCACTTCGGTACGCCACCACTGCTCATCGGTATGGTTGTGGTGGGTTTCGGCACGTCTGCGCCAGAGATGGCCGTGTCTGCACTGGCGGCCTCGCAGGGTAATCCCGGTCTGGCTCTGGGCAACGCCTATGGCTCAAATATCACCAACATTGCGTTGATTCTGGGCATCACAGCCCTGCTGGCGCCGATCGCCGTTCACTCCCAGGTCATGCGAAAGGAGCTACCCATTCTCATTCTGGTCACCGCCTTTGCCGGCTGGCAACTGTGGGACGGAGATCTGAGCCGGATGGATGCCATCGGTCTGATGCTGGCTTTCGTTGTACTGATTGGCTGGAGCATCTACCAGGGCCTTCGGCAACCAGACGATGCTCTCGCTACAGAGATGACCGAAGAAGTGAACGCAATGCCAGTGCGCAAAGCCATTTTATGGCTGGTGGTCGGACTGCTGCTGTTGATTATCAGCTCCCGCATACTGGTGTGGGGTGCGGTTGATCTGGCGACCACCTTTGGCATCAGCGATCTGGTTATCGGCCTGACCATCGTGGCCGTTGGTACATCACTTCCGGAACTTGCCTCATCCATCATTGCCGCCCGCAAAGGAGAGCATGATCTGGCCCTGGGCAACATTCTGGGTTCCAACCTGTTTAACACCCTTGCCGTCGTGGGGATTGCAGGACTGATTGCCCCCATGCCGGTGGCGCCAGAAGTGCTCACCCGTGACTTCCCGGTAATGGCTGCCCTCACCCTGGTTCTGTTTGCCATGTGCTATGGCTTCCGCGGGCCCGGACGTGTCAACCGGTTTGAAGGGAGCGCCCTGCTACTTGCCTTCGTGGCTTATACCGTGTATCTGTTGGCTTTTTCGGGAGCGTAAATCATGTCACTTGCAGCCTGGCTGACCTTCCTTGTTGCAGCCGTTCTGATCAGTGTGTCCCCGGGTGCAGGGGCGATCAATACCATGAGTAATGGTATGCGTTACGGCGTTCGCCGATCGCTGCCGGCAATCATGGGGCTGCAGCTTGGTTTTGGCATCCAGATTCTGCTGGTGGGTGCCGGCCTCGGCGCCATCATCGCGTCCTCCAACATCGCCCTGTCGGTTATCAAATGGCTGGGTGTTGCCTACCTGATCTGGCTGGGCATTTCTAAATGGCGAGAGCCTGTGATGGAATCCATGGACGATGACCGTCAGCCCGTTAGCGGGTACAAGCGGTTCTGGAATGCCGTGTTCGTGAACCTCACCAACCCCAAGGCCACGGTCTTTCTGGTGGCCCTGTTTCCACAGTTTCTGGTAGCAGGCGCACCCCATGGCCCGCAGTTGCTCACCATGGGCATCACACTGATTCTGGTGGATTGCCTGGTAATGCTCGGCTACGCCCTGCTGGCAAGCCAGCTGTTCCGGTTTATGACCACAGCCCGGCGCCAGCGGCAGATGAACCGCGTATTTGGCGGCCTGTTTGTGACCGCCGCTGTCGCCCTGGCCAGCTTCAAGCGCGCCTGATATCAGCCTGAATCAGCGCAGGATGCACTCGCGGCTCAGCTTTTGGCTGAGCGTCCTGCGCTGCTGCCGGAGACTGTTCCCCCGGTCGTTGCTATAGCCCGCCCGCAGTTTAGACTGGATCCGCTCCAGTTTGCTTCTATAGGTTGCGCAGGTCTTCTCCAGCTCGGCATCGGCCTTTTCTTTTGCCGTTGCTCCGGAGCCCGTCGGGCGACCGGAGGCAAGCAGGCCTTCAACCTCTTTGCGGATTCCTGACACGCGTTTGCCTTGCCCGAGATTCTCGGACATCGGCACCGTGACAGGCGCCTGCACGTCAAGCTGCTTATGGGGAATTTCTCCCGGCGGGTAATCGGAAAAATGCGCTACGCCCCGGCTGTCTATCCAGGTGTATACCTCGGCACTGACTGCTGAAGTGAGAAATAAAGACAAAACAAGACCAGCCATCATCCTTGGCATACGGTTCCACTCCCTGTGGTTCGGTAATTTGGTGGGGCAGTATAGCGAAAAAAGCCCCGGGCTTGGGGGCAGATAGGCTAGGGGCCAGATGAACACCTCATCCGACCCCGATTTCGGTTTTACTGGTCGAGAAGCTCGATCCAGTGCTGCACCGGCACCGGCGACTTGGTTTCCAGGTGCATCTGGCAACCGATATTGGCGGTCACGATGCGGTCCGGATTGTCGACGGTCAAAGCCTTCAGTTTGTTACCAAGCAGCTTCTGGCTCATCTCCGGCTGGGTCACCGAATAGGTGCCCGCAGACCCACAGCAAAGGTGCTTGTCCTTGGTCGCAGCCAGGTTAACACCCGCCCGTGTCAGCACCTGCTCCACCACACCGTTCTGCTTCATTGCGTGCTGCAGGGTGCAGGGACAATGGAATGCCACCTTGCCCGGGTCCTGCCGGACCTTGAGCTTTTCCAGATCCTGTTTCAGCAAAAAGGCGCCGAGATCGGTGCACAGTTCGCTCACCTTCTGGGCCTTGGCGGCATAGACCGGATCGTCCTTCAACAGATGACCGTAATCCTGAACCATCGCCCCGCAACCGGAAGCCGTCATGATGATTGCCTCAGCACCCGCCTCGATAGCGGGCCACCAGGCATCAATGTTCTGGCGCATTCTTTCCAGGCCTTTCTCGTGCTCGGAAAGGTGATAATTCACGGCACCACAGCAGCCAGCCTCCGGGGCTTCCACCATGGTAATGCCGAGCCGATCCAGAACCCGGGCGGCGGCTGCATTGGTATTCGGAGTGGCCGAAGGCTGCACGCAACCGGCCAGTGCCAGCACAATACGGCTGTGACTGGCTGCAGGCCAGGGGCTGGCCTGCTTTCTGGGCGGCACCTTGGTGCGCAGTTTTTCCGGTAATACCGGGCGGAAAACCTGCCCCAGACGAAGCAGAACACCGAACAACTGGCGGTTGGGAATCACCCGCGCCAGGGCCCAGCGCAGCCACTTGTCTTTCGGCTCCCTGGGCATCTCCTTTTCCATCAGACCGCGGCTGATGTCCACCAGACGCCCATACTGGACACCGGACGGACAGGTGGTCTCACAGCTGCGGCAAGTCAGGCAGCGGTCCAGGTGCTCGCGGGTTTTCTCGGTAACTTCCGCCCCTTCCAGGAACATCTTCATCAGGTAGATCCGGCCACGAGGACCATCACGCTCATCGTTCAGTTCCTGATAGGTCGGGCAGGTCGCGGTGCAAAAGCCACAATGCACACAGGCCCTCAGGATCGACTCGGCTTCCTGGCCTTCCTTGGTGTTAGCAAATTGTTGAACCAGATTCGTCTGCATAATTACAACCAGCTGTATAAACGTCCGGGATTGAAGATATTGTCCGGATCAAAGGCATTCTTGATGCGGCGCTGAATGCCCTTCAGGGCCTCCGGCTGGTGATGCATCACCTCACCGGTGCGATCGCCACCACGGAACAGGCTGACCTGGCCACCGGCAGCTCGGGCCGCAGGCTCCAGATCTTTCAGCTCACCGGCGCCACGGAACCAGCGCTGGGAACCGGCCCAGTCGATAAACCAGTTACCTTCCAGTTTCGGTGTGGCAGCTGTCGAACCAACGGAGAAGCGCCATAAAGGCACGTCGTTACCGGCAAAAAATTCGTGACGCATATCCTGCACCTGTCGCCAGAAGTGGTCGCCCTCTTCCATCACTTCGCCGGACCACTTTTCAGCGGTGGCTTCCACACCGGATTTCGCACCGGCCAGGCGCAGGTAAACCTTGCCGTCCACCCAGCAGGCGGCGGTGATGGGCTTGGGCTCGGCCGCCCGGCTGTTCATATAGTGAACCACCTCGTCCATGCCCATTTCCTGAACCAGGGTCAGGGAAGCGGCCGGTTTCGGCATCACTTTCATGCTGATTTCAGTGATTACGCCCAGAGTTCCCAGGGCACCGGCCTGAAGACGTGATACGTCATAGCCGGCCACGTTTTTCATGACCTGACCACCAAAGCGAAGATGTTCGCCCTTGCCATTGAGCAGCCGGATACCCAGCACCTGGTCACGCACCGAGCCGGCCCAGGGGCGTCCCGGACCGGAAAGGTTACAGGCCAGGGTGCCGCCGATGGTGGAGGCGGCACCAAAATGGGGTGGCTCAAAATGCAGGCACTGACCTTCTTCAGCCAGAGTCGCCTCGATTTCGCTCAGCGGCGTACCGGCACGGACGGTCAAAACAAGCTCCACCGGGTGATAGTCAACGATACCGGTATGCTCGCCCACGTTGAGGGTTCCGGCATCGGTGTCGGCTTCCCGGCCCATAAAGGCCTTGGTGCCACCGCCGACAATATTGAGTTTGTGCCCGCTCTCCCGGGCCTGGAGCACCTGCTCCTTCAACTGTTGGGAAATATCAGCCATGGGCGGCTTCCGTATGTTCGTGCGTGTGTTGTTTGTGCTCAAGGGAGCGGTATTCCTGGCAGAACCGAAGGGCCGGTACGCCCTTGCCCGGGTTCAGGATACCGGCGGGATCAAACGCGGCCTTTACGTCGTGGAACTGCTGGAGCTCCTCATCGTTGAACTGCACTGCCATCTGGCGAATCTTTTCAACGCCAACGCCGTGTTCACCGGTAATGCAGCCACCTACCTCCACACACATTTCCAGGATGCGTGAACCGAAGGCCTCCGTGCGCTCGAATTCGCCGGGCACATTCGCATCAAACAGGATCAGCGGGTGCAGGTTGCCATCGCCGGCATGGAACACGTTGGCGACGCGCAGACCAAACTCCTCGGACATCTTCTCCATTTCCGTCAGAACATAGGCGATCTCACGACGGGGAATGGTACCGTCCATGCAGTAGTAGTCCGGTGAAATCCGGCCCACGGCCGGGAACGCAGACTTACGGCCTTTCCACAGCAGGGCTCGCTCTTCCTCGCTCTGAGAGGTCCGAACCGAAGTGGCACCCAGCTTTCGGAAGACTTCTTCGGCCTGGGCAATGTGTTCGTGAACTTCCTCCTCGGTGCCGTCCACTTCACAGAGCAACAACGCCTTGGCGTCCCGCGGGTAGCCGGCCTGGGCGAAGTCATCCGCTGCGATGATGGCGTGGCCATCCATCATTTCAAGGCCACCAGGGATAATGCCGTGGGAGATAATCCCGCCCACGGCGTCACCACCTTTCTGCACGTCATCAAACCCGGCCATGACAACCTGGGCTACTTCGGGTTTCGGCAACAGCTTCACTTTGACTTCCGTCACCACACCCAGCAGCCCCTCGGAGCCGGTCATCAGCGCAAGCAGGTCCATCCCACAGCCGTCCAGACCATCACTGCCCACGGTCACGACATCACCCTCGGCGGTGACCATTTCCACGCTCAGGATGTTGTGAACGGTCAGACCGTACTTGAGGCAATGCACGCCGCCCGAGTTCTCGGCCACGTTACCGCCAATGGTGCAGGCGATCTGCGAGGAAGGATCTGGCCCGTAATACAGACCGTACTGGGCCGCTTCTTCGCTGATGGCGAGGTTTCGCACCCCGGGCTGCAGTCTTGCCGTTCGGGCCAGCGGATCAATCTCCACGATGCGATTGAACTTGGCCAGCGACAGTACCACGCCCTCCTTGTTGGGCATGGCACCGGCACTGAGTCCCGTTCCGGCTCCACGGGCCACCACAGGTACCGCGTTCTCGTTACAGATGCGCATCACCCGCTGCACCTGTTCAACGGTTTCCGGCAGCACCACCAGCAACGGCATTTCGCAATACATCGACATGCCGTCGCATTCGTAGGGCTTCATGGTTTCGTCATCGGTGATGACGTAGTCCGGGTCGATAAACGCCCGGAACTGCTCCGCCAGCTCGGCTTTGCTGACTTTCGGCTTGGTAGTCATAGCACTCTCTGGGTTCGAATTACGTCAGTGTGACAGTCATCAACCGCGTTTTGTTTCAAAGTGGTCAAGACCGGCCTGGGCACAGTCCATATCCTGCTGGGGGGTACCGGAACTGATTCCGATACCACCCACCACTTCGCCGTCGACGATCACCGGCAGACCACCGCCAACAGAGCTGATGCGCCCGCCAACTTCGGTGTGGATACCGAAAGCGAGACTGCCGGGCACGTTCACCTTGTTGTAGTCATGGGTGGCTTTCTTGGCCGCAGCCGCCGTGAAGGCCTTGTCCTGGGCAATGGTCACACTGGTGATCTTGCCGCCGTCCATGCGCTCGAAGGCCACCAGATTGCCGGATTCGTCCACCACAGCGATGCACATGGGCACACCGATTTCACGGGCCTTTTCAGCCGCGCCCTCAATGAGGATGCGCGCCTCGGCAAGGTCCAGTCGTTTGATCGTCAACATAAAGCTTTACTCCTTGATTTGATTAACCGTAAACCAGCCCTGGCAGCCAGGTTACGATGCCGGGGATCAGGACACACATGAACAGTCCGAACGCCTGAATCGCCAGGAACACCAGGGAAGACTTGAAGATGGTACCCATGGAGATTTCCGGAGGACAAACGCCGCGGATGTAAAACAGTGCGTAACCAAACGGCGGACTCAGGAAAGACATCTGCATGTTCACCAGGTACAACACACCGAACCAGAGCACCACGTCGTCACCGGCTACCGGCGGGAAGCCGAACAAGCCAGGGAATTCCAGCGCCTTCACAATCGGAATGAAGATGGGCACTGCCAGCAGCAGGATACCAACCCAGTCAAGGAACATACCCAGAACCACCAGCAAGACCATCAGCAGGAGCAGGATCCCGTACGCCGACATGCCGGTTCCAAGTATGGCGTCGGTGACAAACTGCTGACCACCCTGGAGGATGTAGAAACCGACGAATACCGATGCACCGAACATGATCCACAGAACCATGGCAGACGCCTTGGCCGTGGTCACGGAGGCTTCGCGAAGGCCGGCAATCGAGAACTTCTTGTGCATCATCGCAACGATAATGGCACCGAACGAACCGATACCAGCCGCTTCAACCGGCGTGGCAATACCACCGAAAAGCAGGCCCAGAACCAGACCAACCAGTGCAAGGGGTGCAATCAGGTTGCCCAGAAGCTTGAGCTTTTCTTTCAGACTGATCCGGTCTTCCACCGGAATGGGCGGGCCCAGCTTCGGATTCAGCCAGCTGCGCACCAGAACATAAGTCAGGTACAGACCGGAGAGCATCAGACCGGGCAACAGAGAGCCCAGATAAAGCTCGCCCACAGACTGCTGTGCAACAACGGCATACAGAATGGCCAGAATCGAAGGCGGAATGAGGATACCCAGGGTTCCACCCGCCATGATGGAGCCGATGGCAATCTTGTGGTCGTAATGACGTTTCAACATGGCCGGCAGTGCGATAATGCCCATGGTGACAACGGCGGCACCGATAACACCGACCATCGCAGCCAGAATCGTAGAGGCGACAATGGTTGCAGCAGCAAGGCCGCCACTGATGCCGCCCATCCACTTGTAAACCACGCTGAACATTTCTTCGATCAGGCCCGCGCGTTCAAGCATCGACGCCATGAAGATGAACAGAGGGATCGCAGCAATGTCGGGGTTTGCCATCAACGGGAAGATCCGGCCGGGGACAATGTTCAACATCATGGCGTCACCCACCAGGTAGATGAACATGACACCAAGACCACCGGTCACGAAAGCAAGCGGCAGCCCCATCATCAGGGCGACAGCCAGAGATCCAAACATCAGGTAAGTCAACGGCCCGATTTCGACGCCGGACAAGCTACCCGAGAGCTTGAAGAGGAATTTGTCATCACTCCATGGGTCATAAAAGAGAATGTTGATCAGTTCAACACAGATGACAAACGCCAGACCCACGGTGGCGATGATCATTAACCATGTACCCAGTTTTCCGGCCATGCCGCTGCTGGGCGCTGCAGTTGTTGTACTCATGATGTGCGCTCCTGACCGAGACGGATGAACAGTACGATGTCTTTAAGCAGCTTCGAAAAGCCGGCGAGCAGCAACAGGATTGCGCCCACAAACATCACGCCTTTCACGGGGTAATACTGGATACCCCAGGTCTCGACAGTGGTCTCTTGCATCATCAGGGAGTCCTGGAAGAAGGTCCAGGATGTGGTGGCCAGAACGGCTGCAAATATGAAGAAGAACATGGAGGTGAAAATATCCATGCCCACGCGCCCGCGAACCGGCAGGAAGTTGTAGACGACGTCTACCCGAACGTGCGCTCCGTGCAACAGCGCAAAGGCACCGGCAAGGATGTACTGCATACCGAAGATCAGGAAGCTGGCCTCATGCACCCAGATCGTTGGCATGTTAAAGATGTATCGCATCACCACTTCAAAGAAATAGAAAAGCACGGCGTTGATGGTCCAGAACGCAACGAAAAGACCTGACTTCTCGCACATCCAGTCAACGATTTTCGTAAACCAGTTACCCTCGTACTCAAAGTGAGCAAGAGGATCATCTTCTTCAGACTGCAGCTCGGAAACCGTTTTCTCGGGCTCGGCGTCATCTCCGCCGTGCTTACTGCTCCACTTATCCCAAGCCATCATGAGCAATGGCATTACCGCAAGCCAGCCCCAGTAGAACCAGTGCGGCAAAACAAAGCCAAAGGAACTCAGATCAGACATGTTGTTACCACCCAGATCAAAGAGCGAGGAAGGGAGGGCTAATCCTTAGTCGGCTAACCCTGCCTTCCTCGTGTGTCGTTTTTTATTTGAGCTTTGGAACTCAGAAGCCCTTGATGTCTTCTTCGGTTATGTAGCCAACCGTGTCGTTCATCATGTACTTCAGCTGGATATCCAGGATGGCGCGCGCGTCATCATTCTTGTTGGCCCAGTTGAACCAGATGGGGATCGCAGCTTTACGCCAGGTTTCCAGATCTTCCTGGCTCAGGCGGGTAACCGTGTCGCCATCCGCCTTGAACTTCTCCATCGCCTCGATGTTGCGCGCCTGGATGGCCAGGTAGTGCTTCTGGGAGTAGATCCGAACCTCGTCCTCAACCAGCTGCTGAAGCTCAGGCGAGATAGAGTTCCAGGCACGCAGACTGACGGTCAGATCCATCAGGTCCACCGGCTGGTAGATAGACATCACGCCGGGAGGTCCAAAGATGATGTAGTCAGTAACCTGGGAGAAGCCCAGCTCGTAGTTGACCGCAGGACCTACAAAGTCCGCCGCGTCAATGGTGCCTTTTTCGAGAGCCGGGAAAATATCCGAGCCCGGCAGACTGACCGTGGACACGCCAAACTGCTGGAAAACCTCGGCAACCATGCCTCCGGGTACGCGGATCTTCATACCTTTCAGGTCGTCAAGACTGTTTACCGGCTGCTTGGAATGGATGATGTTGGCATCGTGCTGGATCGGGCCAACGTAGAACAGGCCGAACTTCTTGTAGATTTCCCGGGTCTTCTCGAGCATACCCATGGAGTAGAACATGGTGTCCCACTGATGGGGCTGATCCGGACCCGCTGGGTAGGAAGACAGGAACACAGAGGCAGGGATCTTGCCCGCCCAGTACAGGGTGAACGGGTTCATACCCTGCAGCACGCCGTTACGAACAGCGTCAAACAGCGCGTTGTTGTCGGCAGCAACCGCCTTGGCCGGGAAGCACTGGAACTTGAGCTCTCCGCCGGACTTGGCCTCAATACTCTTACACCACTCCTCGAAGAGCGTGTAGCCCACCGTACCCGCGTCCCAGGTCGACTGGATTTTCCACGTGGTAGCAGCTTGGACCTGACCTGCGCCCATGAGCATTGCGCCTGCCAGAGTGGCGCCCATGGCGATTGTCTTGAGGAAACTTCTGCGAGGTGGGGTCTCGCCAGTGTCACAGCTATTTCGGATGTTATTCTTCGAATTCATCGAAACGTCTCCGTTGGCTTTGTTTTTATCAGCGTCTATGGCAACGCCGGCGCAGGCCGACATTAGAATGATATTCGTAGCCAATCCGGGTTTAGTCCAGTTCGGTGAGCACTGGTCTGACCAGTTTTTGAAGTATTAAAAATGGACGAAATACTCTGAATCGGCCATATTTAACGGGCTCGGACGCACATCAGCTGAGAACGGAAACACCTACAATCAGAAGCATTCACTGGTCAGACCAGAGAGCATAAACAGGCCCCCAAATGGCAATCTCCCAGGAAATCTCATATCGGCTGGAACGCCTTATTCTCGACGGCGGGCTGGCTCCGGAGCAGAAGATACCGTCCGAGCGCCAACTGGCGACCCGGCTGGGTGTTTCCCGCGCAGTGATCCGGGAAGCCCTGCATGAGCTTCAGGGCCGCGGCGTTATTGAGACCCGCCACGGCAAGGGGTCGTTTGTGGCCAGCATGGTGCCCGGCGCGAGCGAGCTGGGAGAACAGAGTCCGCTGATGCATCTTTTCGAGGGACATCCCCGCACACTTTTCGACCTTCTGGAAGTACGCGAACAACTGGAAGGCCAGGCCGCCTATCTCGCTGCCCTGCGGGCAACCCGCCTCGACCGGCATCGCATCACGAAGGCGTTCCGGGCGCTTGAGGATACCGACCCGCTTCGTAACGCCCGTCTCGACCATGGTTTCCATCTTGCGATTGTCGAGGCATCCCATAATCCGGTACTGGTGCATGTGCTCAACAGCCTGAAAAACATGATGTTGTTGACCGTTCAGGCCTCGGTTGCCAACCTGAACCCGAGAGAAGAAATGCGGAAGAAAATCGTCCGCCAGCACCGGCAGCTGTATGAGGCCGTCATCGCTGGCAAGCCGGCCAACGCCCAGAAGGTGGCGATGGCCCACGTACGGTTTGTCAGTGAGGCCATGAGAGACATGGAGAAAGACGGAGGCAAACTGATCAGGCTGCCCATTGAACAGGACAAAGCGAATGATCATTTGCGGGCAGAAGCCTAGCATGGCAAAAAGCTTGCATTGAACAATCATTCGACCACAATGTCATGCAGCGAACGGCGGTGAAATTCGGCAAAACGCTCTCTTTAAGGGATTGATTTCCGTATCCACAGTCCGTAAAACATGCGCCTTTGAATTACAGCCCCAGGAGTCACCCATGGCGGACCAGTCGCCTTTGATCTGCAGGGACATTCACAAGACCTTTGACCAGCTTGAAGTGCTCAAAGGTATTTCACTGGAGACCCGCAAAGGCGACGTGGTTTCCCTGATCGGCAGCTCCGGCTCCGGCAAGAGCACCCTCCTGCGTTGTATAAACCTGCTGGAAACCCCCACTTCCGGCGACATTATCGTGCACGGCGACCCAATAAAGTTCACGACCAACCGCAGGGGCGAACGCATTCCCGCGGATAACAAGCAGGTTGAGCTGATCCGCGCCAAACTTTCCATGGTGTTCCAAAGCTTCAATCTCTGGTCTCACATGACGGTGCTGGAGAACATCGTTGAAGCGCCGATCCACGTGCTCAAGGTTCCCAAGAAGGAAGCCATCGAGCGCGCGGAAGCCTATCTGAACAAGGTGGGCATCTACGAGCGCAAGGACTACTACCCGGCCCAGATGTCCGGTGGCCAGCAGCAGCGGGCGGCTATTGCCCGGGCCCTGGCCATGGAACCGGAAGTCATGCTGTTTGACGAACCCACGTCGGCGCTGGACCCTGAGCTGGTGGGGGAAGTACTGAAGGTTATGCAAAGCCTGGCCGAGGAAGGCCGCACCATGATCGTGGTTACCCACGAAATGGCGTTCGCAAGGGATGTGTCGAGTCAGGTCCTGTTTTTGCATCAGGGCGTGATCGAGGAACAGGGTACCCCCGAAAAAGTGTTTGATCACCCGGATTCGGAACGCATGAAGCAGTTCCTGACTCCCAACTTCTGACACTCGGTGCTATCTTGAACCGGTGAAAAATAAAATGCTGGAACCAAAAACTTCCATCAAAAATAAAGCCCAAAAGGCAAACCACTGGAGAAGTGACACATGAAAAAACTGATTGTTGCAGCAAGCTGCGCCCTCGCCCTGATTGCTGGTGGCGCACAGGCCCAGGAACGGGATCTGCGTATCGCCTTCGACGTGCCCTACGAGCCGTTTGAGTACAAAGACGAAAATGGCGAACTGACCGGTTTCGAAGTGGAACTGGCCGAAGCCATGTGCGAAGAAATGAACGCCAACTGCGAATTCGTGATCCAGGCATGGGACGGCATGATCCCGGGCCTGCTGGCACGTAAATTCGATCTGATCATGTCGTCCATGTCCATCACGCCGGAGCGCGCAGAGCGGGTTCTGTTCTCCGAGCCGTATTACAACACCCCGGGTGGCTGGTTCGGCCCTGAGAGCTTCAACAGCGACGTCACCGACATGGATGCGATGGAAGGCAAGACCGTCGGCGTTCAGCGCGGCACCACCATGGACACCTACGTCACCGAAAACATGGGTGGCATTGTCAACATCAAGCGTTACACCACCGCCGATGACATGGTTCTGGACCTCGAAGGCCAGCGTCTGGACGTTGTGTTCGTAGACTATCCGGTTGGCGAGCAGACCGTCCTCACCAAGGAAGGCTTCAAGGAAGTCGGTGAGCCGGTCAAGCTGGGTCAGGGCGTGGGTGTTGCCATGCGCCAGCGCGATACCGAGCTTGCCGAAGAAGTGAACGCTGCCCTTCGCACCCTGAAGGAAGATGGTACCTACGACACCATCATGCAGAAGTACTTCGCTTACGACATCAAGATGTAAATCTGCCGAGGGGTGGCCCGTTGGGGCCGCCCCTGCTTACCGGACTTTCCCATGCTTGATCTGAAAGGCTATGGCCCGGCCCTGATGGATGGGGCAATAGTCACCATTGAACTGGCCTTCCTGTCTCTTGCTCTCTCGGTTGCCCTGGGACTGATTGGCGCGTCTGCCAAACTGTCGCAAAGCCGGGTTGCCAAAGGTATCGCGACCACCTACACCACTCTGATTCGTGGCGTGCCCGATCTGGTCATGATGCTGTTGTTCTACTATGGCGGCCAGGTTGCAGTGAATATGCTCTCGGATTACATCTGGGAAACTTACGAGATCGACTTTTTCTTTCAGTTCGACCCGTTTATCTCCGGCGTTGTAACGATTGGGCTGATTTTCGGCGCCTATATGACCGAAACTTTCCGGGGCGCGTTCCTGGCTGTTGAAACCGGCCAGATTGAGGCTGCCCGGGCCTATGGTTTTACCCGTTTTCATACCTTCCGCAGAATCATGCTGCCGCAGATGCTGCGCCATGCCCTGCCCGGTCTGGGCAACAACTGGCAGGTTCTGCTGAAGACCACCGCCCTGGTTTCGATCATTGGCCTGACCGACATGGTTCGTGTGGCGGAGGAAGCCGCCAAGGCGGAGCGCATGCCGTTCCACTTTTTCATTCCGGTGGCATTTGTCTATCTGGCCCTTACGGCGGGGTCTGAGCTGTTCATCAAGTGGCTCGATAAACGGGCCAATGTCGGCGTGGTTCAGGGGGGTTAACGGATGCCTGATTTCATTGCCGAGTGGCTGAACCAGAACGAAATCTTTACTGCCATGACCATCATGGAATACTGGGATGGCATGGTGACCACCGTGCATCTGGTGTTTCTGTCCCTGGTTATCGGTTTGCTGGTGGCGGTTCCGCTGGCCATCCTCCGGACGGTTCGCAACCCCTTCGTCTCCGGCCCGGTGTGGCTTTACACCTATCTGTTCCGCGGCACACCATTGCTGATCCAGCTTTACATCATCTATTACGGGCTGGCCCAGATTGAGGGCATCCAGGAGACCTTCTGGTGGGAGATTTTCCGGGAGCCTTTCTACCCGGCACTGCTGGCTTTCACACTGAACACGGCGGCCTATACCACGGAGATTATCCGCGGTGCGATCATATCTACACCCAACGGTGAAATTGAAGCAGCCAAAGCCTATGGCATGAACTGGTTTATGCGGATGCGGCGGATTGTGCTGCCAAGTGCAGCGCGGCGGGCGGTGCAGGCCTACTCCAACGAGGTGATCTTCATGCTGCACGCCAGTGCGATTGCGAGTGTAGTAACCATTGTGGATCTGACGGGAGCAGCCCGTAATATTTACTCCCGGTTTTATGCGCCGTTTGATGCGTTTATCTTTGTGGCACTTTGCTATATGGCGCTCACGTTTATACTGGTTTTTGCTTTCCGCAAACTCGAAACTCATCTTCTGAAGCATCAGCGGCCGGTGAACGGCTGAGCCCGCGGAACATCATACTTCAGTGCCCGGGCAGGCAGGGTATTGCCTCCCGGGAAACGCTACGAGCACATCCATGTGCGCTTGACTGAAGCCATCCATGGCTTCAGACATTCCCGGGAGGCAATACCCTGCCCGCCCCCAAACCTGGTTCGGGGCTTCTATGTCGGCAAAACAAGATCTGTTCGGAACGAATTGTGACTGGCTTTCCCACGCCCTGGACAACCCAGCCGCATCACTCCCAGAAATCAAGACCTTTCTCCCCGACGGTACCCGAATCAGCCGCAAGGCCGTGGGTGTTCTGGACATTGTTCCCCCGGCTGGCCGAAGCAACCCGAATGCCGAGGCCATCATCGTTTCCGCAGGTGTTCACGGGAACGAAACAGCGCCCATTGAGGTTCTTAACGGACTGGTTTCCGAACTGATTGAGGGCGAATGGGAGCTGGCTTGCCCGGTCTTGCTGATTCTGGGTAATCCCCCCGCGATGGTCGCAGGGAAGCGCTTTCTGGAAGTGAACCTCAATCGGCTGTTCGATGGCGCGCATAGTCGGAACGAGTATGAGGGGCTGGCCGAGGCTGCGCGGGCGCAGGAGCTTGAGGAGGCTTGCCGGCAGTTTGCCATGGCCAATCCCCAGGCGCTCTATCACTACGACCTGCACACGGCCATTCGGCCGTCACACCGGGAGCGGTTTGCACTGTATCCGTTTGTTGAGGGCCGGACGGTTCCGGTCGACCAGCGTGATTTTCTGCTGGAGGCGGAGGTGGAGACGCTTCTGCTGCAGCACAAGGCGGGCACCACGTTTTCGTCGTTTTCCTCGTCGCTGTTGAAGGCCGAGAGTTTTACCATGGAGTTGGGTAAGGTTCGGCCGTTTGGTCAGAATGATCTGGGGCGCTTTTCCGGCATCCAGGATGCCTTGCGACGGCGGTTCCGGGGGCTACCCTCACCTGCGCCGCAGCCGCCGTTTGATCACCTGACGGTGTTCGAGGTGGTGCATGAGATTCTGAACACCGGGAAGAACTTCCGGTTCCACATTCCGGACGATGTCGCCAATTTCACCGAGTATCAGCCCGGCACAGTCATCTGGGAGGACGACGAGACCAGTTACCGGGTGGGGCATTCACCAGAGGCGATTGTGTTCCCCAATCCGGAGGTTCCGGTGGGCCATCGAGTCGGGCTGATGATCCGGCCAGAAACGGGGTCAGATGAAAGTTTCATCTGACCCTCGTTCCGGCTGATCAGGCCGGGGCGTTTTCGGGTTCCGGCACGCTGGCTTTGATCAACTGGGTGCAGACAGCCGGGATGACCAGCAGCGTGAGCACCGTTGAGGCCAGCAGGCCGGAGATGATGGCCCAGGCCATGGGTGGCCAGAGCGTGGAGCTTGAGAACGCCAATGGCAGCAGGCCGGCCACGGTGGTTGCTGTGGTCAGCAGGATCGGGCGGGTGCGCTGCTCTACCGCGTTGCGCATGGCGTCGCGGATGTCTCTTCCTTTCTCCAGTTCCCGATCCATCACGTCCAGCAGAACGATGGCGTTGTTCACCACGATTCCCACGAGGGCGATCACGCCAAGCAGAGACTGGAAACCGAAGGGTGAGCCGGACAGCACCAATCCGGGGAAAATACCGACGGTAGCCAGCGGCACCGTCAGAAGGATAATGCCGACCCGGCGGAAGGAGTTGAACTGCAGCAGCAGGAAGAACAGCAGCAAAAGCATCCCGATGGGGGCTGCGGTGAGCAATGCGGTATTGGCTTCACCGGAGCCCTCAGCATCGCCGCCCATGGCCATGCGGGTACCCGGCGGTAACGGGTTTCTCTCAAGCCCTGCGTAAAGGCCGTCCAGAGCCTGGCTGAAGCTGTAACCGGTTTCGAGATTAGCCGTGACGGTGTTCATTCTTACGCCATCACGCAGGTATCGAGCCGCCGGTTCCCAGGTGGTATCCACTGTCGCTACTGCTGAGAGCGGTACGGCGTCCCCCCGGTCGTTGTAGATATTCACTGACAGCAACCGTGAAAGCGACAGGGCCGTGCCCTCGCGGGAACGCAGCACCAAGGGGATGGGATCCTCTTCCTGGCGATAGCGCTCAGCCACCACACCAAAGCTCTGGCCATAGAGGCTCTGGGCCACATCGGCCCGGGTCAGGCCGTAGCGGGCCGCCGTGGCATCGTCGACGTTGATGGCAATACTCGGAACGCCAATATCCAGGTCATGGCGGACATCAACCGTGCCCTCAACGCCTCTCAGAATGCTGAAGATCCGCTCCACCGCTTCGATCCGGGCACCATCATTGGCATGGTAGACACGGATTTCCACCGGCGCAGCCCTGGGCGGCCCCTGCCCGAGGATACCCACGGTCACATCCAGTTCCGGCATCTGGTCTTTCACGTGCGCGCGAATCCAGCGGATCATGCCGGTAGTGTCTTCCAGTGTGGGTGTGGTAACCACCAGCCGTGCCCGGTTCGGTGCCTGGGGGGCGCGCTGCAGGTTGTAATAAAATGAAGGTCCGGTGAAGCCTACGAACCGGTGGACCTTCAGGGCGTCCGGCTGTGAACGGATAATTCGCTCCAGACTTTCCGTGGCCTCAGCCGTGCGGGCCTGGTCGGTGCCTTCGGGCATGTAGACTTCGACAATCACCCTCGGGCGATCGGCATTCGGAAAGAACTGCTGGGCCATGAAGGGGGTCATCGCAAGGCTGATGCCCACAAGTATGGCGCCGGCGGTAATCAGCCGTCCGGGGTAACGGGATACCAGGCCACCCAGAAAACGGGCTACTCCGATCAATCGGTCCTGGCCCGCCTTGCGGCGGGGCTTCAGGAATCTGGCCGCCAGCAAGGGAACGGCGGAGATAGCCAACAGATAGCTGACGGACAGTGTCAGCATGATCATAACCGGCACGCCACGGGTGAAATCCGCAGCACCGCCCTTGGCCAGAAGCAGGGGTGCGAAGGCCGCCAGTGTCGTTCCCGTTGAGGCACCCAGCGGGCCGGCCAGCTCGCTGACGGCCTGGCGCAGGGCATCCAGCCGCCGCATGCCCTCATCCAGGTGCCCCTGGATGTTTTCGACGATCACGATGGCGTTGTCGATCAGGATGCCCAATGAGATCACCATGCCAATGACGGCGATCTGATGCAGCACGCCCCCACCGAGGTCATAGAGCCCGACACTGATCAGGGCAACCATGGGCAGAATGGACGCGACCAGCAGCCCCATACGAATGCCCATGCCGGTAAAGACCACCGCCACGATGATCAGCACTGAAAGCACCAGGCTCCAGGCCAGGTTATCGAGCCGTTCCTGCACCTTGTCCGGCTGGAAGAACATCTCCCGGATCTCGTAGGGTTCAAAGTCTCCGCGAATCTGCTCCATGCGTTCGCGCACCCGCTGACCAAAGCGGATCGCATCGGTGGTGCCCTCTTCCATAATGATGGAGACCAGCACCACCCGTTCGCCGTCGTACCAGGTTTCCGGCTGTCTGGGTTCTACTGGTCCACGCCAGACATCCGCTGCCGCGGCCAGGGGCACCTGTGAGCCATCCGGAAGTTCAATGGGCGTGGCGCGGATGGCGTCAATATCGGCAAACTCGCTGTTGGGAAGGACCGACAGGCGGCGGCCATTGACCACCACGAAGCCGCCGGGAATGGTCTGGTTTCGCCGCGCCAGCGTGTCCAGCACCCGCGCCGGTGAGATACCAAGCCGGAAGAGCGCGGCATCGTCCAGTGCCAGGGTAATCTGCTCGTCTGCATCGCCTTCCAGCTCAATCCGGGAAACCCCCGGCAAATCCGAGAGGTTCTGCTTCAACCGTTCAGCAACGTCGGATAGTTCCGTTACCGAGGGCGAGCCACCTACGGCCATGACGATGGCAGGAATATCGATTAGACGGTCATCAAGTACCATCCGGCCCACATCGTCCGGGAAGTCCTGCTTCGCGCGCTCCATGGCCTGGCGCACTCGGTCCCAGGCGGGGTCGGTGTCGTAGATGTCGTCATTCAGGCGCAGGCGCACGATGGCAACGCCGGTACGGGCGGTGGACTGGGTATAATCCACCTCCTCCACCTGCCGAAGTTCATCCACCAGGGGCCTGAGTACGAGCCGTTCAACGGCCTCGGCGCTGGCACCCGGATAGTTGATGCTGATCAGGCCGGCCCGGTAGGGAAACGACGGGTCTTCCTGGCGTGGCATGGTGCTGTAAGCCGCGATACCCAACAGGCAGAGCATGGTCACCACCATGCCCAGCAGACGCTGGCAGTTCAGAAGCCGGCGGGTCATCAGCGCACCTCCACGGCATCACCGTCCGCCAGCCGTGTCATGCCGGCATAAACCACCAGGTCACCCGGGGACAAATCGCCAGAGGTAACCACCACCCGCTCGCCCACGACCCGGTCGACTTCCACCGCAACACGGGAGGCCACATTATCCCGGACCCGGAACACACTGACGCCCTCGGCGTTGCGGATCACCGACAGCAGGGGCACTGTGATGGCAGATTCCCGAACAGGCGTGATGCCCACTTCTACCGGCTGGCCGGGCTCCAGGGTGTTTACCGGCAGGCTCACCAGAACCGGATGCAGCTCGCCGCGAATGGCGCTGGCCTGGGCAATCTCGACCACCGAACCGGATTGTGGCGGGCGGCTGCGGTCCTGGACGGACCAGACAGGCAAGGTTTGCTCCAGCTCGACATGATCCAGCAGATACGCCGGTACCCGCACCTCTACCTCACGGCCCTCGGGCGAGGAAAGCCGCATCACCGGCTGTCCGGCCGCCACGAATTCGTCCCGCTCCACCAGCAGGGCTTCAACCCGTCCGGAAAAGGGCGCCCGAAGTGTACTTTCCTCGAGCAGCTGGGTTGCCTCCGCCAGGGACGCCCGCGCCGTTGCGACGCTCGCCTCCAGGGAGTCCCGCCGAGCTGCGAGCTGCTCCAGCGTCTGTTCGGACACCACACCGCGCTCGTGCAATCGGCTGGAGCGCTCCCACTCCCGCTGAGCCTGCTGATACTGGGTTCTCAACTCTTCCAGGCGGGCCCTGGCAGAATCCCGGGCCGGCTCCAGGCCAGGATTGTAGACCCGGGCGAGCAGATCACCGGCCTGCACCTTCTGACCGAGCTCCACCGCCTGCTCTTTGAGGGTGCCACTGACCTGGAAGGTCAGTGTCGCTCGCTGGGTAGCACGAACAATTCCGGAAAACCGCAGCGGCATATCCTGGCTCTCGCCGCCGGAAACTTCAGACACACGCACTGAAACCTTCTGCTGCCCGGACTCCGGGGCTACGTCACTGGCTTTACAGCCCGACAGAAACAGTGAAAAAACCGCAAGAGAAACGATGGCAACGGGGATTCGAAGTGGTGTCATGACTCTTCCTTTCATCCTTGCTTGTGTAGTTGGCGGGGTCCTGTCCCTGGAGAAACCCGATGATTGATTTAGACATCATGTCATTCTTTGACATTTTGTCAATAATCGGGTTTGATTCGATTTCAGGTATCCTATGCGTGCTGTTGCCAACTTACCGGATGATTGAATGAGCGAACCGCTGAAAACCCGTCGCGAGCGTGAGAAACAGGCCCGTTACGACACCATCCTGGACGCCGCCGAACTGGTGTTCTCGGAAAAGGGCTACGAACGCACGTCCATGGACGACATCGCCCGTACCGCCAGCCTTAGCCGGGCCTTGCTGTACGTGTACTTCAAGGACAAGGCTGCGATACAGAGGGGCATTATGCTCAGGGCTGGCCATAGCCTGTTCCGTCGATTTGAAGAGGCAAGACAGACCGCGGATAACGGGCTGAGCCAGATCCGGGCGATGGGAGAATCCTATTATCGCTTCTATCTGGAGGAACCGGATTACTTCTCGGCTTTGACCAAGGCGTCCACCGCCATGGCAGAGGCAGACGAAAGTCAGGCAGAGGAAATGTTGTGCTCCAAATCAGACCTGATGGAGCTGATGGTGGGGGCCATCGAACTGGGGCTACGGGACGGCACCATGAACCGCGACCGGATCAACGACCCCGTTCAGACCGCACTGTACCTGCGCGGGGCCCTGCACGGGGTGATCCTGCTCTGCCAGTCGGAAATGGGCGAGGGTAACCCGGCGTTTCCGGCCGAGCAGCTGATCCGGCACACCATGGATATGCTGACGTCGTCGATTTCTGCCTGACAACTCGCAGCCCGGCAGGCTGCTAGAGCTGGAAATCGTAGATGGAGCCCAGGCCCATGATCCCGGTGAGTTCGTCCAGGGCTTTGCGAACCTCCTCCAGCAACATCGGATCGCCAAGCTCGTTCTGGCTGAGTTCATCCCGGTAATGGGCTTCCACCCAGGTGGTCAGGCGCTCATAGAGTTCATCGGTGAGCAACACACCCCGGTTGATGGCTTTCAGCTCATCGTCGTTGAGCACCACCCTCAACCGCAGACAGGCCGGGCCACCGCCATTGCGCATAGACTGCTTGACGTCGAACACTTCCACCGCGGTGATCGGCCCGCCGGACTTCACCAGGCCATCCAGATAACGGCTGACCGAAGCCACTTCTCGGCACTCGCCGGGCACCGCCAGCAGCATGCCGTCGGGTGTGTTCAGCAACTGACTGTTGAACAGGTAGGAGGCCACGGCATCTTCCAGCGGCACATCGGCACTGCTGACCCGGACCGCTTCCAGCTCGGCACCGGTGAGCCGCTCCCTGATGTCCGCCAGCACCTGCGCTTCGTTAAGAAACGCCATTTCATGGTAGAAAAGCGTATTACCGTTGCCCACCGCTATCACGTCGTTGTGGAAAACGCCGCCATCAATGGCGTCCGGATTCTGTTGGGCAAACACCGCATTCTGGTCCCTGAGACCATGCAGCCGTGCCACCGCCTGGGATGCCTCAAGCGTTTGCCGTGCCGGGTATTTCTTCGGAGCCGGAGCCTGCTCGTTGAACGCCATCTGGCCATACACAAACAGTTCCACGCCGGGCTCACCGTAACCGGCACACAACCGGGTGTGGTTGGCCGCGCCCTCATCGCCAAAGTGGCTCACTGATGGCAGCGCCGGATGGTGCGCAAAATAGCTCTCGTCGGCAAAAATGGATTTCAGAGCCCGTCCGGTCACCGCATGCTCAATGGAACGGTGGAACTTGGCGCTCAGGTTGGCCGGAGTGAAATGCACGCGATGGTCAGAGGTATCGGCACTCGGCGATACCGTGGCCGCATTGGCCGTCCACATCGGCGACGCAGAAGAGACTGCCGCCAGGATCGATGGACTGGATTTGGCCGCCTGCTCGAGAACGCGAGCGTCCGGACCTTCGAACCCCAGGGCCCGAAGTGTCGGAATATGCGGCCGCTCATGGGGAGGCAGAACGCCCTGCACATAGCCCCGGTCCGCAAGGCGCTTCATTTTGGCCAGGCCCTGCAGTGCCGCCTCTTTCGGATTCGAGACGGAACTGACATTGGATTTGGAGGCTACATTGCCCCAGGACAGTCCCGCGTAATTGTGGGTGGGACCGACCAGACCATCGAAGTTTGCTTCAACCGCGTGTTTCACCATGGCACTGGGTTCCGTTAATCGAAATTGAGGCCGGGTGCCAGAGACTCTGGCATCTCACTCTTGCCGGCCTCCAGAGAAGCCATGGGCCAGGCACAGTAGTCGGCAGCGTAGTAGGCGCTCGGGCGATGATTGCCACTGGCGCCAACACCACCAAAGGGCGCCGCGCTGCTGGCGCCGGTCAGCGGCCGGTTCCAGTTCACGATACCGGCGCGCACTTCTTCCACCAGCCGTTCATAGAGTTTCCGGTCGTCCGTCAGGATGCCCGCTGACAGCCCGTAGTGAGTATCGTTCGCCAGTGCCAGTGCATCATCAAAGCTCTTGTAGCGATACACCTTCAGCAAGGGGCCAAAGAACTCTTCATCGGTCACGTCCAGACCTGTGGCATCCACGATACCAGGCGACAGCAGGCCGGTTCCGGACTTCAGGGACTTCATCTCCAGCAGGGATTTGCCGCCCTTCTCAAGCAGGCTGGCCTGGGCCGCCAGGAGTTTTTCGGCGGCCTCCGCGGAAATCACGGAGCCCATAAACGGCTGCGGATCGGCATCGAACTCGCCGACCTTGATTCGGGCGGAGACTTCCACCAGCCGGTCGATGAACGCGTCACCTTTCTTGCCCTTGGGTACCAGCAGGCGACGTGCACAGGTACAGCGCTGACCGGCCGACAGGAAGGCCGACTGCAGGGCATGGTGCACTGCACCATCCACATCAGCCACATCCTGAACGATCAGCGGGTTGTTGCCGCCCATCTCCAGGGCCAGGATTTTCTCAGGCTGGCCACCGAACTGTTTGTGCAACAGATGACCCACGGTAGAACTGCCGGTAAAGAACAGGCCGTCAATCAACGGGTGGCCGGCCAGGGATTTGCCCGTGGCAGAAGCGCCCTGGACGAGGTTGATCACTCCATCGGGAATGCCGGCCTTCTCCCAGAGTTTTACCGTCAGCTCGGCGACCCCCGGGGTCAGCTCACTCGGTTTGAACACCACCGTGTTACCGGCGAGCAAAGCCGGCACTATGTGGCCATTCGGCAAATGCCCTGGAAAGTTGTAGGGGCCGAAAACCGCAACGACCCCGTGGGGCCGGTGCCTGAGCACGGCGTGACCACCGGCAACATCGGATTCAGATGTCCCGGTACGGTCGTTGTAGGCTTTCACGGAAATGCCGATCTTGCCGATCATCGCCGCCACTTCCGTGCGGGATTCCCACAGCGGCTTGCCGGTCTCCAGGCCAATCTGGTGTGCCAGCTCTTCCTTGTGAGCCTCAAGCAGTTCACCAAAGGCTTCAACAACGGCCTGGCGTTCGGCAAAGCTCTTGCGCTGCCACTTCACAAAGGCATTGCGGGCTTCACGAACGGCCGCATCCACATCCTCCAGATTGGCGCTTTCGCCATCCCAGAGTGTTTCACCGGTCACCGGCTGGACAGATTCGAATACCGGCCCGTGGCCCGGTAGCCAGAGCCCGTCGATAAACAGTTCACCCGTCAGCTTTGCCATTTCGATGCACCTCCCGGTACTGAGCTTCTATAACTATGTTTGGTCAGCAGCCCCGAGTCTTTCAAGGGGGCCAGGCGAACCGGATCGCCAGATTCAATCTGCAAGGCTTCGGCAACTTCAGGTGGCAGGCTGACGGTATCCGGTCCGATACAATCTATCGGCACGGTAGTCACCCGGAAATCCCGGAATGAGCGGTTCGAAACCATGACCCGCTCCTCAGATGGAACGTCCAGGTTGACCGGTTTGCGAGTGACCATGGCGTGCCGGTTCATGCCTTCGCGAACCGTCCGGACATTGTGAACGAAGGCTTCAACCACGGGCCCGCCATCAAATATGTCTACCAGTCCGTTGAAGTTGAACCCCTCGGACTGAAGCATCCGGAGTGCCGGAGCGGTGTTGTCATGGACCCGGCCGATCACGGCACGTGCGGAATCCGGCAACATGGACAGGTATATCGGATACTTGGGCATCAACTCGGCAATAAACGACTTGTTGCCCAGCCCCGAGAGCATGTCCGCTTCGCTGAACTCCATGTCGAAGAATTTGGTTCCCAGCGCGTCCCACAGAGGGCTCCGGCCGTTGGCATCCGACACGCCCCGCATTTCCGCGAAGATTTTTTCCGAGAAGTGTTTGCGGAATTCATCCAGGTACATGAACCGGCAGCGGGAAAGCAGCAGGCCGCTGCCTCCGCCTTTGTACTCATCGGAGAGCAGCAGGGAGCAGATTTCGCTGGTATCGGTCATGTCGTTTGACAGATGCAGCGTTGGAGTCCGCACGTGCACACCCAGCTCTTTCGAGGCATTGACGGTGACGCTCAGACGGTAATTGTAGAAAACTTCATCCAGACCAACGCGAGCCTGGATACCGCTGATACCGACCGTTTTCTTGCGTTCGGTATCCTCCAGAGCGAAGAGATAGAGCCCTGCTTCCGGTGCAATGCGCTGGTTGAAGGTTTCACGGGCGTGATTGATCTTCTTCTGCAGCAGCTCGCGATCCGCCGGCAGGGTGGTCAGCCCTTTCCCGGCGCTTTGGGCCATGGCATACAGGTCGTCCAGATCGTTTTCCTGCAACGGGCGAATTACCAGCATGGTGTCGCCTCCGTGATCCCGGCGGGTTGATACTTAACTGCGTCCTCGGTTCCCGAATAGGTCATAGCGGCGCGATCCTTACCCGGTCACCTGCGGTCCGGTTCAGCGTATGCCAGGTCGAGACCGGCACCTTGAGTTTGTCGTCCAGTGTTTCGGCGACCGGTGTCAGGGTGCAGCGAAACTGTTCACCCTCGCCAGCGGCAATGAGACAGGTTTCGCCGGAGTCCTCGTTGGTCCCATGAAGTTCCTTCGGGTGACTGGTCACGAGGGTTTTCAGGCTGTCGGTACGAGCTTCAAGAACCGGACCGGCATCAAAAATGTCCAGATAGTTTCCGGGCTGGAACCCTTCCCGCTGGAGCAACTCAAAGTTGGGTACGGTAATCTGGTGCGGCTGCCCCATCGCCTTCTGGGCCGCTTCACTCAGCAGCGTCACATAAATGGGATTGGGCGGCATGAGCTCGGCAATGAAGGTTTTGCTGAGCTGCCCGGAGTACTGGTCCGCCGTTTCAAAATCCATATCAAAGAAATGCCGGCCAAGGCTGTCCCAAAAGGGCACGCTCCCGTCTTCGAGCTGAACGCCCTGAATTTCGACGGCCATACGCTGGGTAAACCATTCACGGTGATCAGCAATAAACAGAATCCGGGCCCGCGACAGCAACTCGAACGCATCCGTGCCCTGCAGCCCCGGGCGGATCGAGAAAGAGCACAGCAGCGATACATCGGTCAGCGAGTGGGAGGGGTACAACACCTCCACACGGCGGGACACTCCCAGTTCATGGGAGGCATGGATCAGGGCATCCCGCCGGTAACTGTAAAAAGGCTGGCCATTGCCGGCATGGGCATCGATACCGGCCGTGCCGGCGATGTCTCCGGTTTCAGTATCCTCAAGCACGAACAGGAACCTGGGAGGGTCATCCTCTGCGCTGATCCGGCCGGCAAACGACGCCAGGGACTGCTCGATCTTGTAGGCCAGGGCGTCGCCCTGTTTGGGCAGGGTTGAAGAAAGACGGGCACATTGGGTGCCCGCGATGGCGAGAATCTGGTCCAGATCATCCGGCTCAGCCGGACGTACCAGCCACATAAGATCTCCTTAGGCCGTCAGTTTTTTCACTGCCTCTTCGAAACGCTCGAGGGCTAATTCAATGTCCGGTTCCGGGATAATCAGGGATGGCGCCAGACGAATCACGTTTGCGCCGGCCACCAGAACCATCACGCCCTCTTCCAGCCCGGCGTTCAGGAAGTCCTTGGCCTTGCCCTGCCATTTCTCGGTGAGCACGCAACCGAGCAGCAGGCCGGCACCGCGCACTTCGGTGAACACGCCGTAGCGTTCGCCAATATCCATCATGCCCTTGCGGAGCTTGTCGGAACGGGCTTTCACGCCCTTGAGAATCTCCGGCTGGCTGACGGTATCCACTACCCGCTGCGCTACGGCGCAGGCCAGTGCGTTACCGCCGTAGGTACTGCCGTGAGTACCGACGCCCAGGCTGGCTGCAACCTTGGCCGTGGTCAGCATGGCTGCGACCGGAAAACCGCCGCCAAGCCCCTTGGCACTGGAGAGAATATCCGGCACCACGCCATACATCTGATAGGCGTAGAAGTGGCCACTTCGACCAACGCCGGACTGAACCTCATCAAACACCAGCAATGCGTCATTTTCGTCGCACAGATCTCGCAGCCCCTGCAGGAATGCCTGGTCGCCGGGCATAACACCGCCCTCACCCTGAATGGGCTCGACCACGATGGCACAGGTTTTCTCCTTCGAGATCAGTTTCTTCACGGATTCCAGGTCGTTGAACTCGGCATGGTGAATGCCGCCGGGTGCCGGTTCGAATCCTTCCAGGTACTTGGGTTGGCCACCGACGCTCACGGTAAACAGGGTGCGCCCGTGAAAGGAATTCTTGAACGAAATGATCTCGTTCTTCTCTTTGCCGTGATGCTCCCAGGCGTACCGACGGGCCAGCTTGAACGCCGCTTCGTTGGCCTCGGCTCCGGAGTTGGCGAAGAACACGCGCTCGGCAAAGGTGAGGTCACACAGGGTTTTCGCCAGACGCAGGGCTGGTTCGTTGGTCATCACGTTGGACAGGTGCCAGATTTTCTCTGCCTGATCGTGCAACGCGCCCACCAGCCCCGGATGGGAATGGCCCAGGCAGGTCACTGCGATGCCGCCCTGGAGATCGATAAACTCGCGGCCTTCCTGATCCCAGATCCGGGAGCCCTCTCCTCGCACCGGAATGATGGAACCGGGAGCGTAGTTGGGCACCATGACTTCATCGAACAGTTCGCGGCTGACGGGTTCTTTATTCATAAATCTCTCTCGGGAAAGCGGCTAAGCAATTAAAAATAGTAGAGTGGCCGCACCAAACAAGTAAGTAGGTATGCGGACTCTTGCACCATAATACGCCACTCACGGCATAAGAACATCCGGTTCCCCGATGGCAGGCAATTCGATCACCCGCTGCTGTTCGTGCCCGCCCTTTTTTCTGTCCATGAGGGCGCCGATCAGAAGTTTGTAGGAATCCAGGTCAAAGGTGACTGCCTGGCCGCTGAGTGAGAGATCCGCCAGCTCCTCCTCTTCATGCAGGGTGGCGACATGCATCCAGTTATAAACCACCAGGATGTCCGTGCGCCCGGACCGCCCATCCCGCTCAACGATCCCGACCGGCCCTTTCCAGGGCCAGGTTTTCAGTCGCAGGCCGTGGAAGGCAATCTGCACCCTGAGGTTATAGCGCTCGACATTCTCGAGTTCCTCACAGGCGCCCTTGCAGCGCCCCAGTGCGCGCTGGAAACAAGGACCCTCGTGCTCCGGCTCCAGGCCGAGCAGCCGGTTGCACAATTCATTCTTGGCCGCGATACCGCTCAATGCCCGCTCGGCATCCCGCTTGCTTCGGAACAACCCGAAATAGTCCCCCAACCGGTGGGGCTCGATCTCTCGAACCAGGCGCGCCTGGAGATACCCCGCCTCGTTTTTCGACAGCTCAATGCTCACCAGATTCTTGGCCGCCCGGGAGCGACGGTTGAACAGAGGCTTCAGGGTCTTGATCTGCTTGAGCTCAAGCAAGAGCGCGCCAAGCTCGCCGGCAGTTTCCGTCCACTCAACACGGCGCAGACTCTCGGACATCCTGACACCACGGGCAGAGTTATGATCGCCGGAAAAGTGCGAGGCCACCCGCTGGGCAATATTGGTGCTCTTGCCCACATATAAAAGCACATCATTTTCGCCATAAAACCGGTATACCCCAGGGCCCCGGGGCAGGTCCTGAAGCGTATCCGACGGAAGATGGGAAGGAATACTGGGCCGTTGCAGCAGCTCTCGGAGAGCCTTATCGAACGTCCCGTCGCCTTTTTCTGAACGCGCATGCTCAAAGAACGCCAGCATGGCGGACACATCGCCCATGGCCCGGTGGCGCTGAACCCGGGCAAGGCCATGGCGGGCAATCAGCGCGTCCATGTTATGCCGCCGGAATTCCGGATACAGCCGCCGGGAAAGCTTTACCGTACACAACACCTTCGCTGAGAACAGGCGCCCCAGTCTGCGGAATTCGGATTTGATAAAACCGTAATCAAAGCGGGCATTGTGAGCGACAAACACCTTGCCCTTGAGTTGCTCCTCCAGCTCATCCGCCACCTCTTCAAACAACGGGGCATCGGCGACCATTTCATTGGAAATGCCGGTAAAGTTCTCGATAAACGGGGATATCCGCGTTTCCGGATTCAGCAGCGTCTGCCACTCACCCACCACCTCGCCGGCCTGCCAGAACCGGATACCAATCTCGGTAATCCGGTCCCGGGCTGAATTACCGCCGGTGGTTTCAATATCAAGAAACGCGAAGGTGGCTGACTCAATAACTGTACTTTCGGACGTCATGGAACAACTTTACGCCTCATTGGCAACTGCAGATGTCTGTATATGAACGAAAAGCTGTTATAGACATTCGTCTAATTTCTGCATGAATTTATTTAAATTGTCACGAATTCGTAACTACCTTGTTTTTGGGTCCAACAACAAAAATGTGTAGAGACAACAACGATGCAAAGCAACAAACTGAGATTGACAAATCGACGAAGAAATTTCTAACGGCGGTCGCGCCGGTAACTTTGCCAAAATCACAAAAGGCGACGCTGACACAGCCGACGGCCATTTTGGCATGGACGCAAATACCAGCCGTGTCGGTCTTTCTGTGGTTAATCCGGAAGGGGTCAAAGTTGTTGTCGAATTCGACTTCAGCAATAGCGCCAGCCTTGATCCGCGCCTGCGCCACGCTTATGGCGAATACAACAATGTCAGAATTGGTCGGTACTGGTCCAACTGTAACTCCTGGGTCGGCAACACTGCTAACGTGGACTTCGATGGCGTTCCGGGTACTGCTGGTGCACAAGACCGTACCGAGCAAATCACCTACATGAACGGCCCGCTCTCCGTTTCACTGGAGAATGCTATCGACTACGGCGGAGTAGTAGGCGTAGCTCCGGTTCTTACACTTCAACCCGACGGAACGCAACAGCTAGAGCCAACACCGGGCCAAGATAGAGGCACCGTCGCCAGCTCTCCTGCACTGACTGCAAAGTTTGAAGATTCACAGGGTGGATTTTCTTACGCAGCAGCCGTCATGGCCAAGCAAACAGCTTACGACACAGGTTCGGCCGATGATTCAGCCATCGGTTTTGCCGGTTTCCTGGCTGGTAAAATTGCCATTACCGATATGATCTCAATCCAGGGTGCGATCAACTATGCAGATGGCGCCAATGCGTATGTATATCGCGCGGGTAGCAACTTTGCCGGAGCAGACGCAGCAACCACGACTGAGCAGAACACGTCCATGTATATCAACTATATGTGGAGCCCGGTTGATAAGGTTAGCATGGGCGTACAGTTCGAGAATCTGGAAACTGAAAGCCAAGGCGGAGCCGACGGCGACGCAAATCGTCTCATGTACGTAGCACAATACAGCTTCTAATCCTTCCGTTAGAAGTTAGTTAACTCAGCAGAAACCCCGGCTCCGGCCGGGGTTTTTGTTTGTGCGAAAAAGCGATCAGGAAAGAGCCAGAACGACAAAGGCCGGTGCGGCTTTTCAGAACTGTAGAGGGCCAGGGATGGCCCGAAACAAGCGCACAGGGATGTGCTTGTAGCGTGTTCTGAAAAGCCGCACCGGCCTTTGTCGCGCCACCCAACCCTCAGGCTGGGTGACAACTAGCTTGATATCACAACAGAAGGGTACGAATGTCCCCAAGAAGCTGACTGAGCACCGTGGTAAACCGGGCTGCATCGGCCCCATTCACCGCGCGGTGATCATAAGACAGAGACAACGGCAGCATCAGGCGGGGCTGGAACTCCTTGCCATCCCAAACCGGCTTCATCGCCGCCTTGGACACCCCAAGAATCGCCACCTCAGGCGTATTCACAATCGGCGTAAACGCGGTACCGCCAATACCACCCAGACTGGTGATGGTAAAACAGGCACCCTGCATCTCTGCCGGCTTCAACTGCTTGTCCCGGGCTTTCTGGGCAAGCTCGGCGCTCTCGGCAGCAAGCTCCCACAAGCCCTTCTTGTCCACATCCTTGATAACCGGCACCATCAGCCCGTTGGGCGTATCCACCGCAATCCCGATGTGAATGTACTTCTTGCGAACCACCTCCTTGCGCTCCATGTCCAGAGACACGTTGAACTGGGGCAGTTCTGCCAGCGCCGTGGCACAGGCCTTCAGCAGGAACGGAAGCGGCGTCATCTTAACGCCCTTCTTCTCGCCGGCTGCCTTCTGGGCCTTGCGGAAATCCTCCATATCGGTGATGTCCGCATCCTCGAACTGGGTGACGTGAGGCACGTTAAGCCAGCTGCGCTGCATGTTGTTGGCCGTGGCGAACATCATCCGCGACATGGCCTCACGCTTCACTTCACCAAACTGGCTGAAGTCTGGCAGCTTGACCCCGGGGATACCGGAGCCGGTGGCAACACCGCTACCCTGCTGAGCCTGCTTTAACTGGCTCTTCACATAGGCGTGGACATCGTCCTTGATAATCCGGCTCTTCGGGCCAGAGCCCTTGATGCGGGCCAGATCGGCACCCAGCTCACGGGCCAGCTTGCGAACAGCAGGGCCAGCATGGACCTTCGCGCCAGGCGTGGGCGGCTCATAGGTTGCACCCTGAGGTTCAGGGGCAGACTCTACTTGCTGCTTTGGCTTCTCTTCGGACTCGGGCTCCGACTTCGCTTCCTTCGCCGGTTCTTCAGACGCCGGCTCGGAGTCGTCTTCCGATTCGCCGCCCTCTTCCTGAACGGTCATCTCCAGCAGCTCATGGCCCTCGGAGAGCTTGTCACCCTCGGACACCAGGATCTTGCCCACCTTGCCCGAGTACGGCGAGGGAATCTCCATGGTGGCCTTGTCTGATTCCACGGTAACCAGCGGATCGTCAGCCTCGATGGTATCGCCTTCGGCAACATTGATTTCGATCACCGGAACATTATCGAAGCCATCCAGCGCAGGAACCTTCACGGTCTCCTTGCGTGAGCCCCCGGAAGCCTTCTTCGGCGCCGGCTTGCTCTCTTCGGATTTCTCCTGCTTCTCGGCTTCGCTCTTTTCCTCGGCTTTTCCTTCCGGCTCTTCCTCGGAATCGTCAGAGCCACCACCATCGGCACTGGCTTCCATCATCCCCACGACGTCGCCTTCCTTGACCTTGTCGCCCACCTTAACGGTGATCTTGGTGATCTTGCCGGCACCGGGCGACGGCAGCTCCACCGAGGCTTTGTCTGACTCTACGGTCAGGATCGGATCTTCTGCTTCAACCGAATCCCCTGCGCTGACGGTGATTTCGATAACCTCGACCTCATCCGCACCGCCGAGATCCGGAACCTTGATTTCCTGTTCACTCATGGCGGTCTCCTTAGCTCAGCACCGGGTTCGTTTTGTTGCGATCGATTCCGTACTTGCGCATGGCTTCGAGAACCACATCGTTCTTCACCTCACCGTCCTTGGCCAGAGCTGACAGCGCCGTGACTGTTACGTAGTAACGGTCGACTTCAAAGAAGCTGCGCAGCTTTTCCCGGGTGTCGCTGCGGCCAAAGCCGTCTGTGCCCAGGGTCAGGTAGGTTTTCGGGATGAACGCCCGGAGCTGCTCGGAGTGCAGCTTGATGTAATCGGTGGAAGAAACCACTGGCCCGGTCTGCTTCTCCAGGCACTGGGTAACATACGCCTTTTTCGGCTTGTCATCCGGGTGCAGGCGGTTCCAGCGCTCTACGTGCAAGCCTTCACGGGCGAGCTCGTTGAAGCTGGTAACACTCCACACATCGGAGGCAACACCCCAGTCGTCTTTCAGCATCTGGGCGGCAGCACGCACCTCGTTGAGGATAGCGCCCGCACCAAGCAACTGAACCCGAGGCGTCTTCTTGTTGCCCTTGGTTTCAACAGACTCGAACTTGTACATGCCCTTGATAATGCCGTCTTCGCAATCCTTGGGCATGGCAGGCTGTTCGTAGTTCTCGTTTTCGATGGTCAGGTAGTAGAAGACGTTCTGGTTATCCTCGAACATCTCCTTCATACCCTTGCGGAGCACGACCGCCATTTCATAACCATAAGCCGGATCGTAGGCTTTACAGTTCGGAATGGTGTTGGCCAGCACGTGGCTGTGGCCGTCCTGGTGCTGCAGGCCTTCGCCGTTCAGGGTGGTCCGGCCGGCGGTACCGCCGATCAGGAAACCACGGGCCTGGATGTCACCGGATGCCCACGCCAGATCGCCAACTCGCTGGAAACCGAACATGGAATAGAAGATGTAGAACGGAATCAACGGGAAGTTGTTGGTGCTGTAGGAGGTCGCTGCCGCCATCCACGCTGCCATCGAGCCGTCTTCGTTGATGCCTTCCTCGAGAATCTGGCCCTTCTTGTCTTCCCGGTAGTACATGATCTGATCACGGTCTTCCGGAACGTACTTCTGCCCCTCGGCGGTGTAGATACCGAGCTGACGGAACATACCTTCCATACCAAAGGTACGGGCTTCGTCGGGCACAATGGGTACCACGCGCTTGCCGATACGCTTGTCCTTGGTCAGGGCTGTCAGGATACGGACGAAGGCCATCGTGGTGGAGATCTTCCGGTCGCCGGAGCCTTCCAGTACCGCTTTGAAGATATCCAGATCAGGGATCTGCAGCGGCTGGCAATCCTTGCGGCGCTTGGGATAGAAACCACCCAATTCCTGCCGGCGCTTCTTCATGTAGACGATTTCCGGGCTATCCGGCGCTGGCCGGTAGTAGGGAACGTCCTTGAGCTCCTCATCCTTCAGCGGCACTGCAAAGCGGTCGCGGAACGATTTGAGCTGCTCGATATCGAGCTTCTTCAGAGAGTGGGCGGTATTCTGCGCCTCGCCGGCCTCACCAAAGCCATAGCCTTTGATGGTATGAGCCAGTATGACGGTCGGACGCCCACCGTTCTTATTGATGGCATGATGGAAGGCTGCATAGATCTTGTAAGGATCATGGCCACCCCGGTTGAGCTTGTTGATCTCCTCATCCGACAGGTCCTCAACGAGCTTGGCTGTTTCGGGGTACTTGCCGAAGAAATTCTTACGGGTATAGGCCGGGCCATTACTCTTGAAGTTCTGAAGGTCGCCGTCACAGACCTCGTCCATGACGCGCTGCATCTTCCCTTCTTTGTCCCTCTCGAACAGGGGATCCCAGTGGCGACCCCAAACGACCTTCAACACGTTCCAGCCGGCACCGCGGAAGACACCCTCAAGTTCCTGGATAATCTTGCCATTACCACGGACTGGGCCGTCCAGACGCTGAAGGTTGCAGTTAACCACAAAGATCAGGTTGCTGAGGTTTTCCCGGCCGGCCATGGAGATAGACCCCAGGGTTTCCGGCTCGTCACACTCGCCGTCACCGACAAAGCACCAGACCTTGCGATCGCCCATCTCGATGAGCTCCCGGCTGTCCAGGTACTTCATTACGTGGGCCTGATAAATGGCCTGAATCGGGCCCAGACCCATGGAAACCGTGGGGAACTGCCAGTAATCCGGCATCAACCAGGGGTGCGGGTAAGACGAAAGGCCGGTGCCATCTACCTCTTCGCGGTACTTGTCGAGATCTTTTTCATCGAACCGGCCTTCAAGATAGGAACGTGCATAGATGCCCGGAGATGAGTGCCCCTGGAAATAAACCAGATCGGATTCGCGCTTTTCGTCGCCACCATGGAAGAAGTAGTTAAAGCCAACATCGTAGAGGGTCGCAGCCGACGAGAACGAGGAGACATGGCCGCCAAGATCTCCGGGACGCTGGTTGGCGCGCATAACCATGGCCATGGCATTCCAGCGGATCAGGGAGCGAATACGGCGCTCCATGAAGAGGTCGCCGGGCATCGGCGCCTGCTGGGACACAGGAATACTGTTCCGGAATGGCGTGGTAATGGAATATGGCAGTTCGGTTCCGTCACGGCTCGCCCGTTCAGAGAGCCTCTCAAGAATGTATTTGGCCCGGTCTACGCCTTCGTTCTCGATCAGAGATTCCAGCGCGTCCAGCCATTCACTGGTTTCAATGGGATCATCGTCCTGGTACATCAAACCCTCCCCTTGGCATCAAAAAGTGCAGCGCCGCCACGATCAGCAGCCGGGCGCGTTGCGGTGTCGATAAGCTGCGATGAAATGCAGTGTTTTGTTGTGGGTATGTCAGCCTGACAGGTGTACCGGCTCCCAGTACACAGAACCTGTACAAAGCATAGAACAGCTTTCACACTTTTCCTGCCCGATCGCACCCGATTTACGGGCTTTTGGCCCCACGAATGATCGGTATGCCGATGAAGCGCGCGGATCAGCCAACCCATTTTGTCGTCTTTTTACTACATTTTTAACGCTAAATTCAATTTACACCCTATCCAAATCCATTTCAGGGGCGCTCTTTGCGGTTACTTACGGAAGAATGACCGTTTTTGGACCATCAGACAACCAGACTGCGACCAATGTCGTAGCATTCTTATCAACCGGAAAATTGATTACCACGCTAAACGATATCCTCGCCGCAATTCGCTACACATTCGCCGCCGTTAGCGATTTTTGTTGAATATTCTGAGCCTTCAACTCTTCTACCCATCTAATTTACCGGAACTTTTTAATTAGACCTGAAAATAATCCCCCGTTTATGTATACTCGCCTGCCTGATTTTTAACCACCGAAAAGTGGTCGGACCACTTTTTCCGTCATTGGCACCAACAGAGGGCGATCTATGAACTCCATCGTCACCTTTCCGAACCGGATTCCCACTACCGAGTTCGAGGAACGGCGTTTCAAGGTCTACACAGACCGCCAGCTCGACAAGATTGAAGTTATTCAGAATCTCCCTGAGGAGACGCTGTTTGAAATGAAGGTGGTAGCCAGCGTGCTACCGTTCCGGGTCAACGAATATGTGATCAATGAACTGATCAACTGGGACAAGGTTCCCAACGACCCGATCTATCAGCTTGTCTTCCCCCAGAAAGGCATGTTGAAAGAAGAGCATTACGAGCGCATGGCAACAATGCACCGGGAAGGTGCCGACAAAAAAGAGATCCAGGCGGTTGCCAAGGAAATCCGGGATGAACTGAACCCGCACCCGGCAGGCCAGATGGAAATGAACATGCCGGAGCTCGACGGTGAGGTGCTGGACGGCGTTCAGCACAAGTACCGCGAAACAGTGCTGTTTTTCCCGGCCCAGGGTCAGACCTGCCACTCCTACTGCACCTTCTGTTTTCGCTGGGCGCAGTTCGTGGGTGACAAAGACCTGAAAATGGCCAGCACCGAAGCGGAAAAGCTTCATGGCTACCTGCAGGAGCACACCGAGGTCACTGACCTGCTGGTCACCGGTGGCGACCCCATGGTGATGAAAACCAAGAACCTGGTGCAGTATCTGGAACCGCTGCTACAGCCGGAATTCGATCATATCCAGACCATTCGCATCGGCACCAAGGCCCTCACTTTCTGGCCCTACCGCTTCGTGACCGACAAGGATGCCGATGAACTGATCGACCTTTTCGCGAAACTGGTCGACGCCGGCAAGCACGTCGCCATCATGGCCCACTACAACCACTGGCAGGAAATCACCACCGAGATTGCCGAAGAGGCCATCCGCCGTATTCGCGCCACTGGTGCCGAGATCCGTGCCCAGGGCCCGCTGATCAAGCACGTCAACGACGATGCCGACGCCTGGGCCAAGCTGTGGAAGAAGGAAGTACAGCTGGGCATCATCCCCTACTACATGTTTGTAGAGCGTGACACCGGCGCCAAGAACTACTTCGAAGTGCCCCTGGTCGAGGCTTTCCACATCTATAGGGAAGCCATGAAGAAGGTCAGCGGCCTGGCCCGAACCGCCCGCGGCCCCTCCATGAGCGCCGGCCCCGGCAAGGTGGAGATCCAGGGGATTACCGAAATCAACGGCGAGAAGGTGTTTGTACTGCGCTTCCTGCAGGGCCGCAACCCCGATTGGGTTCAGCGCCCGTTCTTCGCAAAGTACAGCGAAACGGCCACCTGGTTGCATGAGCTGGAACCGGCCTTTGGAGAAGAGAAATTCTTCTTTGAAGATGAGTATGAAGAAATGAAGAAAGGTAACGGCTGAAGGCTCATACACCATATGGGTGATGCCTGGCATTTGTGGCTCTTCTAGCTTTGGTTTGTCGGAAACCGATAAAAACCAAGAATGAGGAAACACCAAATGATCAGGCAACACTCGCTTCGTTTATGGCTGTTGCTGTGCACCATGGCAGCAGCACTCATTATCAGTGGTTGCGGAGGCGGCAGCAGCTCCGGCTCCGGAACTACACCTTCCACCGATGATTCTGCAACCATCTCCGGCACCGCAGCGGCCGGGGCACCTGTATCGGGTGTTGTGGGCGCCCGAGACGCCGCAGACAATACGGCAACAGCATCCATCAATGCCGATGGCAGCTTCGAGCTGGACCTCTCCGAACTGACCACACCGGTTCTGCTCTATGCCAGCGGTATTGCAGGCGGTAACGCCTACCAGATGCTTTCCGTGGCGTTTGCCGATGATTTGAATGGCACAGCAAACATTACACCACTAACAGACCTGATTGTTGGTAACGCTGTGGGCCGAAACCCTCAGGAGTTTTTCAACAACCCGGACTTCGACCTGATCCAACAAGCCGCTATCGAGACTCAGGAAGACGCACTGAAGACGCGCTTGAAGCCCCTGCTTGATGCCCTCGGCGTTGAAGACGATTTTGATCTGCGCAACTCACCCTTTACCGCCAACCGTTCGGGGTTCGACGCGGCTCTCGATGTGATCGAGGTACAGGTCGATCCGGAAACGAATACTGCGACCATTACCAACCGGGTAAATCCAACCCAGACCATAACCAACAGTTTTGTTCAGCCGGAAAGCGAAGAAACCACGCTGGAAGTGAACGAAACAGAGATCAATGACGGTGTAACCACATTGCAGGCACTCAACACCCTGGCCAACTCATTTGCTGACGCCCTTGAGAGCCAGGATGAAACAACCCTGGAGAGCCTAACCAGCAACTTCGTCAACAACGGCGAGACCATCAGTGGCCTGACGGCTCGCCTGTCCGGTTCAGCTGCAGCTATTGAAGATGCCGGCGAACTGGCGGCAGACATTCGCAACTGGTCCCTGGCAGACCTGGGCGAAGGTACGGCGAAGCTGAACGTTGGCCAGGCCCAGGGACCATGGCAGGCCATCAATGACAACGGCGACTGGAAGCTTCAGGGTAACCAGCTGGAATTCTTCGTCTTTGTTGAACCTACACATCGATATGAAAATGGCGCTGAAAGCGTGGCGATTGAAGAGATCGCAACGCTTATTTATGCCGGTTTCCCCTCAGCAAACCTGGGTGCAGTCGCAGATTCCAGCGTGACCGTTTCCGGTGATCTGGAAAGCTTTAACGGCGGGCTGCCCATAGATTCCGGGAACAACCGTTTCGCCGCCTTCCAGAGCCTTACTGCTGGCTCCATCAACTCTGGCGATCAGGTCACCTTTGCCTGGAACAACCCGGTCGAAGGGGTTGTCGATTCCACAGCGACCTTCACCATCCGTCGGGGCAGCCCCGACTTCAGCAATGGCGCGCCGGAAATCACCGCGGCTTCAGCAGATCTGGCAGCCGATGAATACAGCTTCCAGTGGACTCTGCCTCCGGGCTACGACGCCGTATCTGTACGCAATAATTTTACCGGCCAGACCTCAGGCGGCCAGGGCGGCGGCTTTACTGGCAACCCACTGGCAAACGATGCCACCAGCTTTATCGGCACTTTGCCTGAAAGCTATGTACCTGCCGAAACAGATCAACTCCGGTTAATTGCCCGGGATCCATTCGGTGTCTTCGTCTCTGCAAGGCTTTCAAATCCATTCCCCGGCCAGGTGCCAGCGCCAATGGCAGAAGACGCTCTGATCGGCAGCTGGGTCGCACGCAATGGCAATCGGACGGATAATGCCCCATGGGTCCAGATAACTTTCCTCGAGAACGGTTATTACATGCACCAGGAGCTGGATCTGCCCTACCGCCCGGAGGAGGATACGTCCGGCAGCACGGGCATCGAATTCGGTCAATACCAGTGGGACAACCAAACGGGTGAGCTGACCGTTTCTCAGATCCTTCGAGATGACAACGGCGAATGGGGACTGACATCGGTTGAAAGCGGAGTGGAGCGTCTTGCTTTGCGTGTCGATGGAGACACTCTGTCCGCCTATGATCCGACAGTTGGCCAGTCTGAAACAACTGAGTTTACACGCGTATCACTGAACCAAACAGGCGTCACCGGCAGCTGGATCATTCAGGACACCGTTGACCCCACAAACGTCTCAATATTTACCGCTCTGGCAGACAACTTTTACTTCCTCGGCACTACTCAGCCTGCCGATGAAACCGGTTCGCCAGGGCTGGAGTTCGGCACCTTCACCTATGACGGTGAAACGCTTCTACTTAACGCAAGCCCGGCGATCGACCAGAATGGAGAGTACGGCCTGTCTGATCCGATGCAAGGCTTTGACTATGCGACCGTCATCGACGGTGCCCTGATCATTGATGATGGTGAAGCGTTCCAGCTAAGCGAAATAGCGCCTGGCGTGACACCGAGCGATGGTACTGTCACTGTCAACTACGTTAGCCCGGATGAGGAAATAGCGCCCGGTCCTGCCGTCACAGGAGACTTTCACTACCTACGCTCTGCCGCTGGCATTGAAAGTTCACGATTAAACAATCCGCCAACAGTATTTCAGGCGCATTACGCCCACACCGGCGCCAGCATCGCGGACAATTCCGATGGAAAAGGGACGCTGAGCTGGGCAGATCTCTGTGTCGGCGATCTGTTCATTGAACCGGGAACCAGCGAAGACGGTCGGGACGCACTGTTCGATTCCGTCAGTGAGTGCTTTGGTCAGAGCAACGGCTTTGATTTGACCTTCACCGAAACGGGGCTTTTTGCAGCAGTTCCCGAAAGCACCACGATTGACCCCGAGGATGGTTCCCAGATTGTCACCGGCGCAACAGAGATCGACTTCCGGGCGCTTGACGCTGGTCGCAGCCTGTTTATTGCGACTGAGGCGAATAGCTTCCAGTACGAGGAAAGCGACGGAAGTTTCACCGAAGGCCGGGACATGAATACCCATGTTCTCAGCAAGACAGATCCCTCGCTGACCGTCGATTCGCTTGCCGGAGACTGGGGCTTCGCCACCTTGCGCATCTCCAACATCGTTGATGATTTCGACGCAGTCGTACCGAACGAGATGGAGTACGGAGCAGGGGCCCTCAACATCAGCGTTGATGCGGCTGGCAACGCCACTCTGACCGACGAAGTACAGCTGAATGTCGGCCAGGGCCTGAAACCCCTGGTGAATAGCGATATCTTCATTGATACAAGGAACGAAGAAACCGCACTCAACGTTGATCTTGGCGCTTTCGGGCTCACAACTGATGGCACGCTGGACCTGCTGAATGGCGAGCTCGGCGGATTTGTGTCGCAGGGCAGCGACGTAATGACACTGGGGCTTCCCAATCCATTCACGCCCTATACCGTGCAGACCGAAGAATCGTCGTTCCTCATCGGTGTAAAACTGGACCCGAACTTCCAGGCCACCGACCTCGCCGGAAAGTCCTACGACCTGATGCTGAAAGGCTACTTTGCCGGGCAGAACTACTTTGAAACGGACATCTTCCTGCCAGGAGCAACACTGGAATTCGACGCCAGTGGCACAGCAATCTCACAAAGGGGCCTTACCTTTGCCTATTCCAATTTTGGTCTGAACACCGACGTTTTGGATGTGACCCGGCAATCTGCCGGCCTCCCCGCCAACACCTGGACGTATCAGGTCGACGGCCCGACCGGGCTGATCAGAATGGAATCCCCTCAATACACGTATTCTGGCGGGGACGTTGGCTATGGTGAACAGTTCGGTTATTCCTCTGCAGACAACCGGTTGCTGGTACTGGTCTCGCGCTTCTACGACAACTCTGGAGGTGTACCAATGGGACCCGCTGGCGTTTACATAGCCTACGCCATCTGCAACAACTGCAACTGACACCTCAACTGATTTTTCTCTTCAGCCCCGCCAAGTGCGGGGCTTTTTTATGGATGTTTGGCACAGACTGCAAGCCTGTGCTTTACTTGCAGGACGCAACCAATATGTACAAAAAAGCAACAGGGAGCGATTGGTTTGAAGGATCCGGGGTCTGAAGTCCCTCACTTGCTGGATGATCTGTATGAGCGAGCGACCGCCCCGGACCAGTGGCCGGAGTTCCTTGCCAAGCTTATGGTTCTGTTCCGTGGAGAAACCGCCACCATACGTCTGAGCGACCTGGACAATCCGGTAATACACCAATCCTATACCACCGGTTTCCGACAGGAAATCAATCGAATATACGAAGCCGAGGGCGTTGAGTGTGATCCCTTCAGGGATGCATTGGCGGCGTTACCCGTCGGCAAGGCGCTAGAGAGTACCGCGGTTATCGAAGACCGGGCGTTTGAACGTTCCGTCCACTACCAATCCGTGTTTCGGCCCAACGGCAACTTTTATGCGTTGGGCACTCAATTCGAACGCCAGAACGGTCAGGCAATGCATATAGGCATTCACCGACCGAAACAAAAGGGCCCCTTCAGTAACGACGAACTCAAACTGCTGGAGCTCTTCAGCCCCCATCTTCGGCGAGTCGTGAAGCTATCGCGCATGATGGCCGACCTGAACGATGCGCTCTCTGTCGCCAGGCATGCCCTGGACCGATTACCGTTCGGAGTCTGGTACATGGACAGCGAATTACGGGTGCAATGGCTGAACGCCAGCGCGGAAGAGGCCTTCGCCACCAACAGCTTTGGTCTGAAAGTCCAATACAACCGTCTTCGAATGCTGGCCGCAGGCGCATCCGCAACCCTGCGAGCCATGGTGCGACGTTTGACTGAGCATCGCTCGCTCACGGAAACCGTAAAACTTGGGCAAACCGGTGCCTGCCTGCTCATGGTGCCAACCTGCACCGCCGGAACCAGTCTTCACATAACCCGCTCACCGGCACCCAAAATTCTATGTTTTCTGTTGGACACCACTCGGCCAGCGGAATTGGACGAGAATCGGCTGACCACGATGTATCACCTCACACCTGCGGAGTACCGGCTTGCAAATCTTCTGGTAACCGGCATCGATGTCAACGAGGCCAGCGCAGTGCTTGAGATTTCTCCTCACACCGGCCGGACACAGCTCAAATCCATCATGCGCAAGACCGGCGTTCGCCGTCAGGCCAGCCTGCAGCGAATACTGTTACTTTGCGCCGACACGCTAAGATCCCCTAATGACTGATGCTGCAAGAAACCTGAATCTTCGACTGCCAGACGGCCGTAATCTGAGTTTTTCAGACATCGGCACCGGCGAAAATGGCACCTGGATTCACTGCCATGGAATTCCCGGATCCCGTAACGAACTGCTTCACCTGGAGAGTGCTCTGTTCCACGCCGGGGTGCGGGTCATTGTTCCGGATCGCCCGGGTTATGGGCAGTCCAGCCCCTGCCCCGGTTATGGATTTTCAAACCATTCGGATGATCTGAGGCAACTGGCCGACCATCTGGAACTGGATGACGTCATGCTATCCGGGTTCTCGGGTGGCGGCGTATTCGCCATGGCCGCCGCCCATGATCTGGGTAAACGAATCGAGGAGCTGGTGATCGCAGCAACGCCGGCGGTTCCCCTGATGGACAATCCCTTCGATTATGCCTCAGAACTTACCGCCAGCACCTGGCGAGCGGCACTGGACGATCGCGATGCGCTTGCAAAAGAGCTGGAGGTCATTACCGGTTCTGTGGATTTGCTATTGGAGGCGCTCATAGGAGCAGTAGGCGATCAGGAGGAGCACTACCTGTTATCAAACTCTGTTCGTCCGGGCTTTACGCAGAACCTTTGCGCCGCCCTGGAGCAGGGATCCAAAACGGCAGCCAATGCGCTTGCCAGAGATTCGTTTCTAACAGCCCAATCATGGCCTTTTTCACCCCAGGACATACACCTGCCAGTAAGGGTCATTCATGGCTCGGGGGACAGGCTTGTGCACATAGAACACCAGAGCACGTTGTCCGGGAACTTTCCGGACGGTTCCCCTGAGGTCATCAGCGGCGCTCACTACGGCGCGCTTTCAGCTATCTGGAACTGATCTGCGCCTGCGCCCATCTGGAGTACTGAAGCTCAATAATTGTAAGACAGCCCCAGACTTATGGCGCGAACGCTGGACCACGTTACCTCATCTGCAGAAACCATAGCCTGCCATTTCCCCCTGGTCAGTTCCAACCGTAACGATTCCAGCTCCGGCCAGTAGCTGGCCAGTATCCGTGCTTCACCGGCCAGCGTTCGCCCGAAGCCGGCGCCGTAGAGCCCATAGCCGAATTGATATTGGCCATGCACGACTGCGAGCCAAGCACCCTCTTGCCACTGGGCCGTACCATAAAACCTGGGATCCAGATCCTGATAAAAAGTATCCCGATACCCTTCCGTGCCAGATATCGTTGGGGCAAAGACAGCGTAGCCTTCGTCATCGAAGGACTTGTTGTCGGTATTTGCCTGAGCTTGAGTGAAAGGTGCGTCCTTCCAACGAATCCGTGAGAAAAGATCCTCGGCTCGAAAATTCAGATTGAGTTTTTTCATTGGCTGCCAACTGGCGGCGATGTCAAAAGCCCAGCCGATGCCACTGGCTTTCTCTACATCCGGCCGATCAAAGATCACGTCCCGGTAGTAGACATAGTCAACGTCTGCGCTGAAGTCATAGTCATTTTCGGCGGCCGCCACAAACTCCCCATCAAGGGTGCCGCTCATCAAATGGCGGGTTTTGAACACGGAAATGCCGCCGGAAATGGTCCAGGATTCCTGGCTATGTCGATAGCCAGACCGGATCCCGGACCCCGAAAAACCGTTAACGCGCAGAGCCACTGGAATCCGTTCGCCCTCGTTCAGCGGCTCCTTACGGGCAATCTGTCCGTAAAAGCTCACGGCCTCCGAATTCATCCTCAGATCCGCCAGCGCACGGGTGAAAACCGAAATCTCGATTCCCCGCTCACGGAACCCAACCTCCGCCTGACTGACCGCCCATTGGCGGCGACCTGAATCGAATTCACTGCCCCAATCGCTCAGTGTAGTTTTGATTGGCTCCGGCTCGCTAACCAGTTGGGCCTCGAACCTGCCGAACATCTCCACGGCCGGCGCTGTATTGGCATAAACACTTGCTATAACGAAAAAAAAGGCGGGGCCGAAGCCCCACCTTTCTTTCCGGTTACCCGGTGCTTTCATCAGAACAAAGTCTCGAACACGGTTTCTTCGCCGTTCGGATAGGTGATGACCGGAACGCCGTTTCGTAGCTCTACGTCACCAATGTCTTCGCCGTTAACGAAGACATTACCTGTCAGGCTCTGAACACCGCTGGCCGTTTCTGAGCCAACCGCCTCGAGACGGAATCCTTGCGGGTTCCAGAATGCCAGGCTGACTTCCGGATTTTCAGCATTCAGCTCATCGGTGCTGACCTTCAGACTGTAGCTGCCACCATCCCAGCTAACGTTTGCGAGCACGCTGCCACCGTTCAGAGTTGAACGTGTCAGTGTAACCACGGCCGTAGCTTTCGGCATATCAGCCAGAGAAACGCCTGCAGCGATGTTGAACGACAGGTTGACGAAGTTTTCGGCGGTTTCCAGATCAGGGAAAGTAATGTCCGCATTAACTTCAGCAAGATCAGATGCACTGCTTCCGGAAACCCAAACATTTTGGATACTGGATTGACCGGCAACGGTGGCGCCAACGGCGGTTTCGAGTTTCCCGAGGATTAGCTGGTCAACGGCGTCATTTTCGGCACTATCGAGCACATTGCAGTTGTAATCGTAGAAGCCAAGCTCGCTGTCATACCAACCAGAGTTAGCCACTCTCTCACCGAAAACTTCTGTTCCCGAGTCGAAGTCATAACAGGAGCCGTATGAATAAATATCAAACCAGAAATCCTGAGCAGTTTCATCATACTCAACAAACTGCGACACCTCGGCACGATCCACCTCAAAATCAAACGCCGCAGTTGTGTCGTTGTAATCAAGGTAAGTGAAAAGGTTGAAGCGCTGAGCGCTGCTGCTGTTCAAGGATGTTGAAAGATTGAAAGTGCGTCCGGACGTCGCGGTGAAGTCCCCAGCCAGGGCGAAAGACTCCGGAGAGAATGGCTCATCCAAAGCGCTGAAGCTCGAGCCAGTCATATTTACGGCTTTCACAGAGATCTCGCCATCGAAACTTGCTGCTTCGGGGTTGGCAAGAGCAACGGAACCGTTAAGAGTAATGGCACTGAATTTTTCCAGAACCGCATCGGCCGTCACCTCGCCTGCAATCGATTCGGAAAGCTCCAGGTTGGCAACCAGATCCAGAGCTGCACGATCAAAACCGGTGCCATCACCGACCGTACCGCTGACACTGACATTGTTTTGTGCAAGCAGTGACAGAACCTTCTCGGCATCGTAGGTTAGATCCAGATCGCTCTGAGAAAGGCTGGTACCAATAACCAGGTCAAACTCGCGGGTCTCTCCACCGATCTGGGAAACACTGCCAGTGGCCGTAGCCTTGAGGCCGGACTCTGTGTCTTCGAATACCAGCTCGGCATCCATAGTACCAGTCACTGTTGGATCTTCTTCATCCGTCCAGTTCAACGGGGCTGTGAAAGGCGTGCCGTTTTCCAGAGCGTCCAGCAGAGCCGCCCGTCCTTCGGTACCGGCCAACTGTTGAGAAAAGGCATCGAGTACCTTGCTTACCAGATCGCCGGTAACGCCAGCCTGGGCGAATACGTCACTGACGGTTTCTGCGTCCGCATCCAGCGCAACAGAAACGGCGGACGTTTCGTCCTGAAGGGCAGCAGCGGTTTCATCGATAGAGCCGGCCCAGCTGCGGAACTGGGAAACAAACGACTGGAAGGCCGCAACCTTGTCCGCTTGCGTGGCACCCTCATCAAGATCCAGTTCCTCGTCATAGCTGGGAGCAAGGTTGTCCCCTGCAGCGTCAAACTGAGCAGTCTGGTTGTTCAGGGACTCCTGAGTCTCGTCATCCAGGCCGTCCGTTGTCTCGACAACAGTTTTCACAGCTGAAGACAGGCTTGCCGCTGTAAATGTATCTTCGCTGTTGATTGAGCCATCATTGAGAGCATCAGAGAAGCTGTCCAATGTAGCCGCTACATTCTCGCCTCCGGAAAACACCAGTTCGGCAACAGCTGCGTTCATAACTGCAGCCTGTGCTTCAGCAGCGCTTGCACCGGTCAGGTCATTCACGTCGCGAGCCACGGTATTTTCAATATCGAAGCCTGCCACCTGACTCACTTCCGCTTTCGCCTGCCTCGCAGCATCGGCAACACTCTTTCCTCCGGCAACAAGAGTTTTTGCACGTTTTGCTGCCATGGTTGACCATGCGGTCACCGGAACACTCACGGCGCTACCAGGTGCACTGGCTTTGCCAATGGCATTGAGTTTGAAATCACCAGGCAACGTCACATCGGAGCCTTTCGTTCCACAGGCTGAAGCATCGCAAACCATACGGGTTTCAGAGTTCACGGTGATCTCGATCTCTACAAGTCCACCCTCGTAGTTATCGTTTAGCTCAATACGGTATTGGCCTTCGTTATCTGTTGTAGTTGTTCCAACGGGCGTATCCAACCGCTCACCGGAATCATCCAGTTCGTAAGCAGTCACAACCGCATTTTTCATCACACCTTTAACTGCAGAACCAGATACAACAGAGGCATCACCTCCAGGAGGGGTGCCAGCTGACGGTGACGATGAACCGCCTCCGCCGCAACCAGTTACAACCAGGCCTGAGGAAACTGCAACAGCAAGCGCTAACCTTTTGAACTTATCCAAAGCGTCTCTCCTTGAGATCTTTATTTTCTGACGGTTGGCTACGACAAAATTAACATCCAGCAATGTCGCAAACCGTCAAAGAGGCTAATCCAAGGAAAGACCATTCGATAGGCAGGGTTTCGTTCACAAAACACTCAAAACGAGAAGAAACTCCACACTGCACTGTTTTTATTGGCTTTTTATGCTGACCTTCAAATGTGAAACATTATAAAAGATCATCTTAAATATGAGTTTGTGAATTAAATAGACTAGAACATCTCCAATCTACTCATTTCTTCGGCACAAACCCTTCCGGCTTGTCGCTCAACCATTCCACGAACGTTCGCAACTCCTCCAGTTCCAGAAGCTTTTCCCGGGTATTGAAGTGCAGCCCTAGCTCGTATTCCGAGCGAGCCTTATGAATGGCGTTATGGCAGGGACGGCATACCCACAGCGTTCGGGTGATCAAATCGTCCTTGGTGAACAGTTTCTGGAACCGCTTCTTGCGGTGCAGGTGTTTGGGAATCAGGTGGTGCCTGGTAAGTTTCGCAACCGGGCGTTCACAGAGTTCGCAGTTGTCGGGTTGGGGAGGGAGTTTGAGCATTGCGGAAATACCAGTCGGGTTTCGCCCATGGCTCCACCCGACCTATGTTGTATTTGGCCAGCGCCAAACAATCAGTGCATCAGGGTATAGAGCTTCCGGCGATAGGTCCTTACGTCCGGGTTGTTGTTACCCAGCTTGTCGAACAGTTCGATCAGCGTTGTCTTGGCCACTTCGTCTTTGTACTTGCTGTCCACCTGCATCAGGCGGATCAGCAGGTCCATGGCCTCGGCGTTGTTTTCCTGTAATACGTGATGAAGTGCCAACTGGTGCAGTGCGTTCGGATCCTTCGGGTCCTGCTCCAGCGCCATTTCCAGATCCTTGATCGGAGGCAGTTCGGCCGACTGCTTCAGAAACTTGATTCGTGCTGCCAGCTGTTTGGCCTGGTGCTGCATTTTTTCTTCTGGAGGCAGACTTTCAAGGACCTGCTCGGCCGTTTCCAGATCACCCATTTCCGCCTTCAACTGGGCCAGGTCGATCAGGACTTTGAGATTTTCCGGGTCCTCCTGGTTCATCTGGGACAGGATAGCCAATGCTCCCTCCACATCGCCTTCTTCCCAGATCCGATGCGCCTTTTCATAGGGATCTTCCTTGGGGGCTTCCACGTGTTTGTCCAGAACCTTGCGGATTTCGCTTTCCGGCAGGGCACCGTTGAAGCCATCCACGGCCTGGCCATTCTTGACCAGGATTACGGTCGGTAGGCTACGCACACCAAGGCTGGAGGTGAGCTGTTCCTGCTCGTCGGCGTTCACCTTGGCCAGCATAAACGCACCCTGGTAGTCCTCCGCCAGTTTTTCCAGCAGGGGCATCAACTGTTTACAGGGGGCACACCACTCGGCCCACACATCCACCAGGATGGGCGTGCTTGCAGAGGCTTCCATCACCTTCTGCTGAAAGTTTTCCATGGTGGCGTCAAAGATGTAGGGAGAGTTGCTCATGCAAGGCACCTGAAAAGTCGAATGATTCGTTCGGAGTTGCCAGAAACATGGGGCCAACTCCCCGAAATTCAAGCGCCAAACGCGCTAACCCAAGTCCTTGAAATCACCGTATCTGCCGTTACATAGCTAGTAAGCAACACGCCGGGACAATCACTCCGCAGCCTGTCCCGGGCCGATTCACAACCTTTCCGGATGGACACTCGCGGCATGAATGACGAGACGCAAAACGATTCTTTTGAGGAATTCGAAGAGGACGTGACCGAATACATTGGCAAGGACGAGCATAGCAAAAGCCTTGCCCTGCCCCAGCAGATGATGCCCCGGCGCATGTATGTGCTGCCGGTTTCTAATCGGCCTTTCTTTCCGGCCCAGGTTCAGCCGATAGTGGTAAACCAGAACCCGTGGCAGGAAACCCTGAAAAGGGTCGGTGAGACTGACCACAAGGTCATGGGCATCTGCTTTGTGGAAGAACCGGACGCTGAAGAAGGCGTCCCGGCCACTGAGCAGCTGGAGACCATTGGCTGCGCGGTGCGTGTGCATCATGCCCAGAATGACAGTGGCAAGGTCCAGTTTATCGCCCAGGGGCTTCAACGTTTCCGGATTGTCCAGTGGCTGCGTCGTAAGCCACCGTATTTGGTGGAAGTTGAGTATCCGACAGAACCGGAAGAAGACGCCGACGAACTCAAGGCCTACACCCTCGCCATTATCAGCGCGATCAAGGAGTTGCTGCGCACCAACCCACTTTACGGTGAAGAGGTAAAGCAATACCTGTCCCGATTCGGGCCGGACGATAGTTCACCTCTGGCCGATTTCGGCGCCTCAATGACCAGCGCTCCGGGTAAAGAGTTGCAGGATGTGCTCGACACCGTCCCCTTGCTCCGCCGCATGGAGAAGGTTCTTCTGCTGATGCGCAAAGAGCAGGAAGTTGCCCGGCTGCAGTCAGAAATCAGCGAAGAGGTGAACGCGAAAGTGCAGAAGCACCAACGCGAATTCTTCCTGAAGGAACAACTCAAGGTGATCCAGCGCGAGCTGGGCATGGCCAAGGACGACAAGACCGCCGATGTCGAGCGCTTCCAGCAGCGGATGGCGGAACTCAACCCGCCCGAGGCCGTACAAGAGCGCTTCAACGATGAAGTCGAAAAATTGCAGGTGCTGGAGCAGGGCTCACCCGAATACGGCGTCACCCGAAATTATCTGGACTGGCTGACGCAGGTGCCCTGGGGCATCCATTCCGAAGACCACTTCGACCTGGCGAAAGCCCGCCAGATTCTGGACCGGGATCACGACGGTCTGGACGATGTCAAAGACCGCATCATCGAGTTTCTGGCAGAAGGTACCTTCAAGGGCGAGGTGAGCGGCTCCATTCTGCTTTTGGTCGGCCCGCCAGGTGTTGGCAAGACCTCCATCGGTCACTCCGTGGCAGACGCACTGGAGCGGAAATTCTACCGTTTCAGTGTGGGCGGCATGCGCGATGAAGCTGAAATCAAAGGCCACCGCCGCACCTACATCGGCGCCATGCCGGGCAAGTTTGTCCAGGCGTTGAAAGATTCAAAGGTAGCCAACCCGGTAATCATGCTGGATGAAATCGACAAGATCGGAGCGTCTTTCCAGGGCGACCCCGCGTCAGCCCTGCTGGAGACACTGGATCCGGAACAGAATCGCGACTTCCTGGACCACTACCTGGACGTCCGCATGGACCTGTCCAAGGTTCTGTTCATCTGCACCGCCAACCAGCTCGACACGATTCCACGGCCACTGCTAGACCGGATGGACGTGATTCGACTATCCGGGTACATCGCGGAAGAAAAGCTGGCCATCGCCAAGCACTTCCTGCTGCCGAGGCTGCTCAAACGGGCCGGGCTGCTTAAAAAGCAGCTCAACATTACCGACGCCGCTATCAAGCAGATTATTGAGGGTTATGCCCGCGAAGCCGGTGTGCGAAGCCTGGAGAAGCTGCTGCACAAGGTGATTCGCAAGGGCATCGTGAAGCTGCTGGAGACCCCGGACCAACCTGTGAAGGTGGGTGTTTCGGATCTGCAGAGCTACCTGGGACAGCCCTCGTTCAAGAAAGAGAAATCTCTCAAAGGCACCGGCGTTGTCACCGGACTGGCCTGGACCGCCATGGGCGGGGCCACACTGAGCATCGAGGCATCCAGAATCCATAGCTCTCAGCGCGGCTTCAAACTGACCGGTCAGCTGGGGGATGTGATGAAGGAGTCCGCCGAGATCGCCTACAGTTATGTGTCATCCAACCTCAGACGCTTCAAGGGCGAGCCGACTTTCTTCGACAAATCCTTCGTGCACCTGCACGTACCCGAGGGAGCCACGCCCAAGGACGGCCCCAGCGCCGGTGTCACGATGGCCACCGCCCTGCTGTCGATCGCACGCGGAGAGGCGCCACAACAAAACATCGCCATGACCGGAGAGCTCACCCTGACCGGACAGGTGCTGCCGGTAGGCGGCATTCGAGAGAAGGTCATTGCGGCGCGTCGGCAGAAAATCAGTAACCTGATCCTGCCGGAAGCCAATCGGGGGGATTATGAGGAGCTGCCGCAGTACCTGAAGGAAGGCCTGGCGGTGAACTTTGCCAAGCATTACAGCGATGTTTTCCAGGTGTGCTTCGCCAATAAGCCGAGGAAAGGGTCTTCGGTGCACTAATGGCAGGAGAAAGCCTGGCTCATTGAGGTCAGGCTTTCTCCTTCCACCCGTCATCCTTCAGAACCGACCCAACGGTTAGCACCGGTGATGCATCAATATCATCGGCATCCATCATGTTGGCCACCCGCTGAAGCGAGGCCAGAATCATGGTTTGCTCCCACTCCGCCAGGCTCTGGAATTTCTGAATGAAATCCTCTTGCAACGGATTGGGCGCCCGGGCCAGAAGATCTGCACCTTCCTCGGTCAGGTGCGCGTGAACCTTACGTTTGTCCTGGGTGCTGCGTACCCGATAAACCAGTTTCCGATGCTCGAGGCGATCCAGGATGGTGGTTACCGTCGCCTGGCTGAGACTGACCTTTTCCGCAATGGTGCCGATAGTCACCTCGCCCAGATCCCGAATCGTTCTCATGATCAGCAGCTGGGGCCCCGTGAGCCCGGCATGCTTGCTGAGACGCTTCGAATGAAGGTCCGTCGCCCGGATAACCCGCCTGAGAGCTACCAGTACATCTTCATAACTGTTCACAGCAATACTCCGATTCGGTCATGGGAATTTCTTTATACCCCTAACTATTAGAGGTCTTTGCACCCATGATTGCAAGTCAGGGAGATTCCCGGCATTTCTTCGGCCTTCCACTATGCTAAGGTTTCCCACTTGTTCCACTTACGACAGACGGACGGAATGCGCCCGATGATCAAGTATTTCCTGCCTTTTCTTTTGATGACGACGTTCGCCGGTACCCTCTTCGCCCAGGATAAACTGGGGCCAGAGGGAGAACTCACCTCAGAAGACCTGAGAGAGAGCATCAAGACGCTGGAAAAGCCGATGTATACCCCTTTCATCGAGCTTTACCTGTTAGAAGAGAGCAAAGCGTTGCGCAAAGAAATGCAGAACACCCGCGCAGAACTGATCGAAAAGGTGGTAGACAAGGAACTGTCCGTTGCCGACAAAACCATGTCCTATGCCACCGATACCGTTACCTACTTCTTTTACTTGATCGCCGGCGCCACCTCCATTCTCGTGGTGATCGGCTGGAACTCCATCCGGGACATGCGCAATCAGCTGACCAGTCTGGCCGAAAAACGGGTCAACGAGCTGGTGATCGAGTATGAGCAACGGCTCGAGTTCATCGAGGACCAGCTCAAGCAGAAATCCGACATCATTCACCAGAACCAGGCCGAGATCGAGCGCACCAACGAAGTGCATTCCCTGTGGCTGAAAGCCAGCCAGGAAACCTCACAGCAGAACAAGATTTCCGCCTACGACCAGATTCTGGATCTTCGCCCGGATGATGTGGAAGCTCTGAGTTACAAGGCCGACGCTGTCCTGGAAATGCAGGAACCGTTGTGGGCCATCAGTCTCTGCCAACGCGCGCTGAAGCTTGCACCGGATAATGGCCACGCGCACTATCAGCTGGCATGCGCCTATGCGGAAATCGGCCGCTGGGAGGACGCAGTAAGCACCTTGAAGAAAGCTATTGAAATTTCCGAGGCATACCGCGACGATGCTTCCGTAGACGTTAGTTTTGATCAGCTGCGCGAACATGAGAGCTTCCGCGAGCTGGTCTACCAGGATGAAGAAAACAGCACGGATGCGTGACACCGCTCAGAGCGGCACGGGATTTGCCTCTGCAGACAGGCCCGTGTTCCGGACCAAACCCCAGACTCATCCAGTTGACAAGCAGCGGGGTGTGGTGCTTGTTTAACTCTCTGAGAACACAAGAATAACCCTGAAATAAAACAGGACAGACTCAATGAGAACTTCAGTAAAAAAACTCGTAACTGCTGTTAGCACTTCCGTAGCCCTGATGGGCGCCGGCCATGCCGCTGCTGAAATCCAGATCGGTATCGCCGGACCCATGACTGGCCCCGTTGCCCAGTATGGTGACATGCAATTCTCCGGTGCCCGCATGGCGATCGAACAGATCAACGCCAATGGCGGTGTCATGGGTGAAGAACTTGTTGCCGTCGAGTACGACGACGTGTGTGACCCGAAGCAGGCGGTAACCGTTGCCAACAGCCTGGTCAACGATGGCGTACGCTTCGTTATCGGTCACCTGTGTTCCAGCTCCACCCAGCCCGCTTCTGACATCTACGAAGACGAAGGCATCCTGATGGTGACCCCGGCTTCTACCAGCCCGGAAATCACCGAGCGTGGCTATGAACTGGTGTTCCGTACCATCGGCCTCGACAGCATGCAGGGCCCGGTTGCAGCCAACTACATTGCTTCCCAGAATCCCGAGCGCGTCGCTATTGTTCACGACAAGCAGCAGTACGGTGAAGGCATTGCGACTGCGGTTCGTGACACCCTGAAAGACGCCGGCGTTGAAATTGCCATGTTTGAAGGCATCACGGCCGGCGACAAGGACTTCTCATCGCTGGTAACCAAACTCAAACAGGCTGATGTGGACTACGTCTACTACGGCGGTTACCACCCGGAGCTGGGTCTGATTCTGCGCCAGGCTGACTCCGCTGGCCTGGATGCCCGCTTCATGGGCCCCGAGGGCGTGGGTAACAAGGACATCAACACCATCGCCGGCGAAGCCGCCGAAGGCCTGCTGGTTACCCTGCCCCCCAGCTTCGACCAGAAAGAGGAAAACCAGGAACTGATCGCAGCCTTTGACGCCAAAGGTGAAGATCCCTCCGGCCCCTTCGTACTCACCTCCTATGCCGCCGTACAGCTGATTGCGGAAGGCATTGAAGCCGCCGATTCCAAAGATCCGTTCGACGTGGCCCAGGCCCTTCGTGCCGGAAGCTTCGAGACTCCCATCGGCACTGTTCAGTACGACAAAGCCGGCGACATGAAGTCGTTCGAGTTTGTGGTGTACGAATGGCATTCAGACGGCAGCAAAACTCCGGTAAACTGAGCCAAAATCGTTAACTAACGGTAATAATGAGAGCACCTTCCCACCGCGATCCGGGGGAAGGTGTTTTTCTGGGCTCCTGCAGACCCTCACTACATCCGCACCGGCGACACCGGTGCTCGGTCGCAGCCAGGCGAGGGAGCGGGCTTTCGGAGTTCCACAAACATGCAAGACCTCCTGTATTTCTTTCAGCAGCTCATTAACGGGCTGACGATCGGGAGCACCTACGCCCTGATCGCCATCGGCTACACGATGGTTTACGGCATCATCGGCATGATCAACTTTGCCCATGGTGAGGTTTACATGATCGGTGCCTACACCGCGCTGATCGCCATAACCGGCCTGGCAACCATGGGGATTGCCTGGCTACCCCTGATATTGATCGTGGCGCTGATATGCGCGGTAATTGTCTCCAGCTCCATGGGTTGGGCCGTGGAACGGGTGGCCTATCGGCCGGTACGTGGGCGGCACCGGCTGATCCCGCTGATCTCCGCCATTGGCATGTCCATCTTCCTGCAGAATTATGTCCATCTGGCCCAGGGCTCCCGCAACATCGGCTTCCCTGCCTTGATTGAAGGTGGCTTCCGGTTCGGTTCCGAAGATACCTTCCCGATGTCCATCTCTTACATTCAGATCACCATATTCATCACCACCCTGATCTGCATGACCGCACTTTCCCTGTTCATCTCCCGCTCCCGTATCGGCAGGGCCTGCCGCGCGGTCTCGCAGGATCTGGGCATGGCGAACTTGCTGGGTATCGACACCAACCGCATCATCTCCGCCACCTTCGTAATTGGTGCCGCGCTCGCTGCCGTCGCGGGCCTGTTGCTGGGCATGTATTACGGGTCTGTGGATCCGCTCTTCGGCTTTATTGCCGGCCTGAAAGCCTTCACCGCAGCCGTTCTTGGCGGTATTGGCAGCATTCCCGGCGCCATGCTGGGCGGTCTCATCCTCGGCGTTGCCGAGAGCATGACCTCGGGCTACCTGAGTGGTGAATACAAAGATGTGGTGTCGTTCAGCCTGCTCATTCTGATTCTGCTGTTCAAACCCACCGGACTGCTGGGCAAACCGGAGGTTGAGAAGATCTGATGGCTGCCAACAATTTTCGACACGCGCTCTTCTGCGCGATCATCACACTGATCATTTCCTACCCGATCATCGGCTTTAATCTGGAAGCCCAGGGCATCAGCGTGACCCTGACCGGCGCCGACACCAGCACGGTTATCCTCGTGTTGCTGGCCGCGGTGATCGTGTTCCTGTTCCAGTTGTTCCGGGACCAGATCATGGGCGGGCTCAAGAGCATCCCGAGCCCGCTGCCCAAAACCCAGAAGGAGCCGATGGCCGAGAACAAACGGGCCAAAATCGAATCCTGGGTACTCACCGGCATTGTCGTTCTGGCTCTGTTCTGGCCTTTCTTTGTCTCCCGTGGCGCTGTGGATCTGGCGACGCTGGTGCTGATCTACGTCATGCTGGCATTGGGCCTGAACGTCGTGGTCGGCCTGGCCGGCCTGCTGGATCTCGGCTACGTGGCGTTCTACGCGGTTGGCGCCTACACCTTTGCCCTGTTGTCCCAATACGCCGGTATTTCCTTCTGGATGGCTCTGCCTATCGGGGCTTGCCTGGCGGCCTTGTTTGGCCTGGTTCTGGGCTTCCCCGTGCTCCGGTTACGAGGGGACTATCTCGCCATCGTCACACTCGGCTTCGGTGAAATCATCCGGATTCTGCTCAATAACTGGACGGCCGTCACCGGCGGCCCCAACGGCATTGGCGGCATTCCCGACCCCACCCTGTTCGGCATGGAATTCGGCCGCCGGGTGCGCGAAGAAGGCAACACCTCCTTCCATGAGACCTTCGGCATCGCCTACAGCGGCGAGCACAAGGTGATTTTCCTCTACCTGATTGCTCTCGTCCTGGCCGTGATTACAGCCCTGATCATCCGCCGGTTCATGCGCATGCCCGTTGGCCGTGCCTGGGAAGCCCTGCGGGAAGACGAGATTGCAGCCCGCTCCCTGGGCCTGAGCCGTACCGCGGTAAAACTCTCCGCCTTTACCATTGGCGCTTTCTTTGCCGGATTTGCCGGCACGGTGTTTGCCTCCAAGCAGGGCTTTATCAGCCCGGAGTCGTTTGTGTTCCTTGAGTCTGCCATCATCCTGGCGATCGTGGTACTCGGCGGCATGGGCTCGCAGCTGGGCGTTGTACTTGCCGCCATTGCCGTGACCATCCTGCCGGAACTGGCCCGGGAGTTTTCCGACTACCGGATGCTGGTGTTCGGCGCCGCCATGGTACTGATGATGGTCTGGCGGCCACAGGGGCTGATGCCCATGCGCCGCATTCATATTGAACTCAAAAGGCAGGAGTGACAGACGATGCTTGAAGTACAGAATCTGTCCATGCGCTTTGGCGGCCTGCTGGCGGTAGACGAAGTGTCTCTGGACGTTCAGGAACACGAGATTGTGTCCATCATCGGCCCCAACGGGGCTGGAAAAACCACTGTATTCAACTGCATGAGCGGTTTTTACAAGCCCACGGGCGGCAAGATCCTGTTCGAGGGCAAGGAAGTACAGGGTAAACCCGACTACAAGATCTCCCGACTGGGGATGGTTCGTACCTTCCAGCATGTCCGGCTGTTCAGCCAGATGACGGTGGTGGAAAACCTGCTGGTGGCACAACATCGCCACCTGAACACCAACCTGATTTCCGGCCTCATCCAGACACCCAGTTACCGGAAGAAAGAGCAGAAATCCCTGGACCGGGCCGCCTACTGGCTGGACCGGGTAGGCCTGCTGGATCTGGCCAACCGGGAAGCGGGCAACCTGGCCTACGGCCAGCAACGCCGCCTGGAGATTGCCCGCTGCATGGTCACCGAGCCCAAGCTGCTGATGCTCGACGAGCCGGCAGCCGGCCTCAACCCGGCGGAAACCAAGGAACTCAACCAGCTGATCATCAGCCTGAAAGAGGACTACAACGTTTCCGTAGTGCTGATTGAGCACGACATGAGCCTGGTAATGGATATTTCGGACCGCATCAACGTCATCAACCAGGGCCGCCCCCTGGCCAGTGGCACACCGGAAGAAATCCGCCAGAACGACGACGTGATCAAAGCCTATCTGGGCGAGGCCTGAGGAGACACCATGCTGGTACTGGAAGACGTACATACCCACTATGGCAAAATCGAGGCCCTGCACGGCGTGTCCGTGGAAGTAAAGAAGGGCGAGATTGTGTCACTGATCGGCGCCAACGGCGCCGGCAAAACCACGCTGCTGATGACCGTCTGCGGTAACCCCCGGGCCAGTTCAGGACGCATTTTCCTGGAGGGCCGGGAAATCACCAACGAATCCACGGCGCAGATCATGCGCTCCGACATCGCCATTGTTCCGGAGGGGCGTCGGGTGTTCTCGGGCCTGACCGTGGAGGAAAACCTCCACATGGGTGGTTTCTTCAACACCAAGGCCGAAATCCGCAAGAGCCAGGAGCACGTCTACGAGCTCTTCCCGCGCCTCAAGGAACGTGAACATCAGCGCGCCGGCACCATGTCCGGCGGCGAGCAGCAAATGCTGGCTATCGGGCGGGCCCTGATGAGCAGGCCAGAGATGATCATCCTTGATGAACCATCACTGGGCCTGGCACCGCTGATCATCAAGCAGATCTTCGAGATCATCGGCCAGCTTCGCGAGGAAGGCATTACGGTTTTCCTCGTCGAGCAGAACGCCCACCAGGCCCTCAACCTGGCAGACCGGGGTTACGTGCTGGAAACCGGAAAGATTCGCCTGCACGACACGGGCAAGAATCTGCTCAACAACCCGGATGTCCAGAACGCCTATCTGGGCGGCTGATCCTGGATCCTTGCCTCGAAGCATAAAACCGGAGCATGCACGCTGCTCCGGTTTTTTTTTGGGCTAAATCAAATACTCACCAATCTTTAAACTTGCGTTGGCTGGATTTCAACTATACTCAGATCAACGGTCAACCTGTCTCCACAAGACCAGTCAGGGCCGTTTTCGCAATGCTGCTCCACGTCAGGAGCAGCATTGTGTATTGCGACGACAGCTTTAAACCACAGGAAGGAGTGGATAATGAAAAAACTGATCGCAGGTGCAATTCTTCTTGGTGCCTCTTCCATGGCCTTTGCCCAACCGGGCTGTGGCGTCGGTGCCATGATCTGGAAAGGACAATCCGGCATTGCCCCCCACGTACTCGCTGCAACCACCAACGGTACCTTTGGTAACCAGACGTTTGGTATGACCACAGGTACCCTTGGCTGCCAGACCAACCAGTCTGTTCAGTCCATGGCCATGTACATGGACAGCAACATCGACAAGGTGGCCCGGGACATGTCCCGCGGTTCCGGCGAGAACCTGGACACCCTGGCAGTACTTCTGGGTGTTGACGAAGCGGATCGCGATGCGTTCCGCAAGGTGCTGCAGGACAACTTTGCCTCCATTTTCCCGGACTCTGACACCACCTCCGGCGAAGCTGTGGACGCCATCGTCGCGCTCCTGGAGCAAAACGAGTCACTCAGCAAATACGTAGCAGCCTGATCCAGGCTCCTTGAAGGGACTCTCATGCGCCAGGGACGGCGCATCGTTCCATTCTCTACCCTGTTCAACCCCGGATGCAGCACCAACCCATGGGCAACATGCTTCGCATTGGGCCAGCCCTGATCTGGCTTGCAGTCAGCCTGCCGACCCAGGCCAATTCGCCTGAACACGCAACCGAGCTCCATCTCGACCCTGCCTGGCTCACACTCATTCATTATCAACCCGACAGGTTTGGTAGCGGATATACCAGCCAGGCCGATGATCCGGCCTTTTTCCTGAGCGAAAATGGCAAGCACTCCCCCCGGGCAGAGCTCAAAGCCACCCTGGATGCTATCCAGATAGACGGGGAAGGCGACGACCACGCCCTCTGCCGCTTCCCGGCACGGGCAACCTGGCTCAGTCAGCAACTTGATCTGTCGCTACCGGAGATCGAGTGTCCCGGCTTCCAGGAATGGTCGGAAACATTGAACACCGAGACGGTGACCCTGGTGTTTGCCGCCTCTTACCTCAACAGCCCGTCTTCCATGTTCGGGCACACGTTTCTGCGCCTGGACCCACCCCAGGATGACGACGAAACCAACCTGCTGCTGGCCAACACAATCTCCTATGCCGCTGATGCCGCCGCCCACGACAGTGAACTGCTGTTCGCGTACAAGGGCATTTTCGGCGGCTATCCCGGCATCACTACGGTCCAGCCGTACTACGAGAAAATTCGGCTTTACTCCGACATCGAACATCGTGACCTGTGGGAGTACAAACTGAACCTTACCCAGGATGAAGTGGACCTGATGATTGCCCACGCCTGGGAAATACGGGATCGGAATTTTGATTATTACTTCTTCGATGAAAACTGCGCCTATCGCCTGTTGGCGCTGATAGACATTGCCCGCCCGGGCACGGACCTTTTGGGGGAAGTAAGCACTCACGCCATTCCGTCGGACACGGTTCGCTGGGTGGTCGACAAGGATCTGGTCAGCGAAGTCTACTACCGCCCCTCGGCTGCCACGTCGGTGGCCTACAGTCTCTCTAGCCTGCCCGACGATCAACAGACCCTTGCGGCAGCCGTCGCCAACGGATATGTAGCCGCTGATGGTAGCGAAGTGAAGTCACTGCCAGCCGAGCAACGAGCACATGTTCTGGATGCCACCTACGATTATGTTCGATACAAGAGCGAGGCCGACGGTTGGCCCCGTGAAATCGCCGCACCACTCTCCCATGACCTGTTGAGAGAGCGCAGCCAGATCAGCGACGTCGCACCGCCCGAGGAACCACCAGAACCGGTAGTTCGGGATGATCAGGGCCACGACACCTTCCGCCTGAGCCTCGGAGCAGGCCAGCAGGCACACAGGGAATTTACCCAGTTGACCCTGCGCCCGGCCTACCACGATGTGCTGGACCCGCCGGCCGGCTACCGTACCGGTGCCCAGCTGCAGTTCCTCCGACTCGACGCGCGCCTGTATACCGACAACGACGAACTTCAACTGGAACAGCTTACCGGCGTGGAAATCCGCTCCCTGAGCCCGCGGAACGCCTTTTTCTCGCCACTGTCCTGGCAGGTAGGTTTTGGTGGCCGCCGCACGGATACTGGCAACGATCGGGTCCTGACGCCCTATCTCGAGGGCGGAGCTGGCGGCAGCTGGCGACTTGGCAACCAGACCCAGGCCTTTGCCATCGCCACCGCCGACCTGGAGATCGACGACGACCTGCGCCGAGGCTACGATGCTGCCCCGGGCGCCGACATCGGCCTGCTCCACCAGAACAACAAGTTCAGCCTGCTTGCCGGTGCCAAAACCAAGGCCTGGATCGTCAGCAGCCAGCACCGCCAGGACCAGCTCTACGCCAAAGCCAACTGGCACATCGGCCGGGAATTCAGCCTGTTCGCCGAATTCACCCGCGAAGATCACTACGACAGGTACCAGAGCACATGGCACGCCGGACTTCACGCCTACTTCTGATCGCCGCCAACGCCCGGATGCCCGGGCTTCTGGCTGCAGTTCTCATGCTGTCCGGTTGCAGTAGCGTGTTCTTCTACCCGGACAGGGTCACCTACATCACCCCGGACCGACTAAATCTCGAATACGAGGACGTCTACCTTGATACCGAGGACGGCGAGACCCTGCATGGCTGGTGGCTGCCCGCACAAGCACCTGAGAACAACGCCAGGGGCACGGTCTACTTCCTGCACGGCAACGCACAGAACATCAGCAGTCACATCCTCAACGTGGCGTGGTTGCCTGAGAAGGGCTACAACGTCTTTACCATCGACTATCGGGGCTACGGCAAATCTACTGGCGACCCGGACATCGAAGGCGCCCTGCACGACGTGGAAACCGGCCTGCGCTGGCTGGCCAAAAAACCTGACGTGACCGACCGCCCCCTATACATCCTCGGCCAGAGCCTCGGCGGCGGTCTCGGAATCGCCCTGGCCAGTGAATGGACTCAGAGGGAGGAACAGCCCCGGCTGGACGGTGTAATCCTGGATGGTACCTTCTCCGGCTTTCGCAAGATCGCCCGGGAGAAATTAGGTGGGTTCTGGCTTACCTGGCCGTTGCAGATCCCGCTAAGCTGGACCATACCCGACGACTACGAAGGTGTGGATCATATTCCTAGGATCAGTCCGGTGCAGGTGATGGTAATCCACAGCGTTCGAGACGGGATTATTCCCTTTCATCATGGAGAGGCGCTGTTTGAGGCAGCACAGGAGCCCAAAGAGTTCTTGCAGACGGATACGCCTCACGGGGCGACGTTTGTTATTCCCGGGTACCGGAGAGAGGTGCTTCGCTTCATGAATGCTGGGCGATAGAGTGTGGGCGGCTGTTGGGTTTCCCTTTTCAAAAGTGTTGAGGGCCAAGGACGGCCCGAAACAAGCGCACATGGATGTGCTCGTAGCGTCTTTTGAAAAGGGAAACCCAACAGCCGCTTGCAACCAAGCCAAGCGCAAGAAAAAACCCGCCAATCCAGAGGAAAGGCGGGTTTTTATCAAGCCCGAAAACGATCAGGCAGAGAAATCGGTCGGCTGATCGCCTTCCTTGATTTCCTTCATGGACAGCTTCACGCGACCACGGTTGTCCACATCCAGCACCTTCACCAGAACTTCCTGACCTTCGCTCAGCTCGTCAGTCACGTTCTCGATGCGGCGATCAGAGATCTGGGAAATGTGCACCAGACCATCCTTGCCAGGCAGGATGTTAACGAAGGCACCGAAGTCTACAATGCGCTCTACGCGGCCCTTGTAGATAGCACCCACTTCGATCTCGGCCGTGATTTCCTTGACCCGGTTAACCGCCGCCTGGGCAGCTTCCTGGTTGTCGGCGTAGATCTTCACGTTGCCATCATCATCCAGATCGATGGAGGCGCCGGTCTCGTCACAGATCGCGCGGATAACAGAACCGCCCTTACCGATAACGTCGCGGATTTTCTCCGGATTGATCTTGATGGTGGTGATGCTCGGCGCACGGGCAGACAGCTCGGCACGCGGCTCGGAGATCACCTTGTTCATCTCGCCCAGGATATGCAGACGCGCAGCGTGAGCCTGCTCGAGAGCGATTTCCATGATCTCGTCGGTGATGCCGTTGATCTTGATATCCATCTGCAGGGCGGTCACGCCCTCCTGGGTACCGGCCACCTTGAAGTCCATGTCGCCCAGGTGATCTTCGTCACCCAGGATATCAGTCAGGACCGCGAACTTGTCGCCTTCCTTGACCAGACCCATGGCGATACCGGCAACCGGTGCCTTGATGGGTACACCCGCGTCCATCAGCGCCAGGCTGGAACCACAGACAGAGGCCATGGAACTGGAACCGTTGGACTCGGTGATCTCGGAAACCGCACGGATAGCGTACGGGAATTCTTCCAGTGTCGGCATAACAGCCAGAACACCACGCTTGGCCAGACGACCGTGACCAACTTCGCGGCGGCCCGGGGTGCCTACACGGCCAGCTTCACCCACGGAGTACGGAGGGAAGTTGTAGTGGAACAGGAACGGATCCTTGCGCTCACCTTCCAGTGCATCAATGATTTGCACATCACGGGACGTACCCAGAGTAGTGGTCACGATGGCCTGGGTCTCGCCACGGGTAAACAGGGCGGAACCGTGAACGCTGGGCAGAACACCCACTTCAATTTCGATCGGACGGACAGTCTTGTTGTCACGACCATCGATTCGCGGCTTGCCATCAATGACCTGCTGGCGAACCACACTCTTCTCGATCTTGCCGAAGTACTTTTTGACTTCGTCTTCGGAAGGTTGGCCTTCCTCTTCACCGGCCAGTTTCTCAACGGCAGCGGCTTTTACTTCGCCAAGCCGCTCGTAGCGGGCCATCTTGTCACGGATGCCGTAGGCTTCCTCGATAGCACCGGCAAAGTCGGCCTTGATGGCATTCAGCAGCTCGGTGTTCTCGGCGGCCGGCTGCCAGTCCCAACGGGGCTTGCCGATTTCAGCAGCAAATTCCTTGATGGCGGTAACCGCTGTCTGCATTTCCTGATGACCATAAAGCACGCCGCCCAGCATCTGGTCTTCGGTCAGGCCTTTGGCTTCGGATTCAACCATCAGAACCGCGTCTTCAGTACCGGCAACGACCATATCCAGCAGGGAGGTCTGCAGTTCTTCAAACGTCGGGTTCAGGAAGTAACCGCGCTCGTTGGTGTAACCCACGCGGGACGCACCGATGGGGCCATCGAACGGAATACCGGAGATGGACAGAGCGGCAGACGCCGCCAGCATCGCGGCAATATCCGGGTCCTGGTTCTTACTGGAGGACATGACCGTGGTGATGACCTGAACTTCGTTCATGAAGCCGTTCGGGAACAGCGGACGAATCGGACGGTCGATCAGGCGTGAGGTCAGCGTTTCCTTTTCGGAAGGACGACCTTCGCGCTTGAAGAAGCCACCGGGGATTTTGCCCACGGCGTAGGTCTTCTCGAAGTAGTTCACGGTCAGCGGGAAGAACGGCTGGCCGGGCTTGGCTTCTTTGGCGCCAACAACGGTGCCGAGAACGGAAATATCATCCACGGTTACCAGTACGGAACCGGTTGCCTGACGGGCAATACGGCCGGTCTCCAGAGTGACGGTTTTGCCGCCAAGCTCAAATGATTTCTTGAAAGGTTTCAGATCCACAAAAAACTCCTGGTCTATCTGTTCCAGATTGATTCGTTCCGGGCGCCCCTGCGCTCGAAACCATAGTTCTGCAGATGATGTGCTGTGGTCTGAAGAGCAACCCGTCTGAAAGCTAACAGGCTGTTGCAAAACCCCGGTCTGGGAGGCGGCAGTTCCGGAGGCCGCCAGGCCCGGGCTTTTCAACAACCTGCTATCAATTTCGGCTTTCCATTACGACAGGGAATCCTTCGAACACACAGACAATCCAACTGCAGTGGGAAAAAACACAACCAGCAGTCCCCGCGAGGAGGACTGCTGGTTGACGACTGCCGCCGGACGTACCGGCACAGCCCTCAGGTCGTAAAGACCCGGATTAGCGACGCAGACCCAGGCGCTGGATGAGCTCCAGGTAACGATCGGCGTTCTTGCGCTTGAGGTAGTCCAGCAGCTTACGACGCTGGTTTACCATCCGGATCAGGCCGCGGCGGGAATGGTGATCCTGCTTGTTGGCCTTGAAGTGATCCTGCAGCTTGTTGATGTTCGCGCTCAGCAGTGCCACCTGAACTTCAGGGGAACCGGTATCGCCATCACCTTGCTGAAAATCCTTAACGATCTGTGCTTTCTCGTTGGCAGAAAGTGCCATAACTCACCTCATTGTTTGCGATGCTTTCGAATACGGCCGAACCGCGCATCTCTACAGCCCGGCTAGACAGCGACGCGCCTAACGCTTTCCGCTGCTTTTCACCAGTCGGCGTGGGACCAGATTGGTCTGCTCGCCTTCCGGGAATGCTTCTGCAAGCCCGACGAAGCTTTCGTTAGCGCTCTCATTCGCATAGAGACGCACGAACCCGTCGTAAGCCTGACCCGGTATTCTAACCGGTTGTCCGTTCAAGATCGATACCAGCGCCTGCCCCGCCAGACGGTGCTCGGGGAACATGGACAGCGCGGCATCCGGTGCCACGAGGAGACCATCAAGGCTTTCACCCCGCTCACGCATCGCCTCCAGATCACTCACGGCATGGGCATCGGCCAGAGTGAACCCGGAAGCCATGGTACGGCGCAGCGCCGTTACATGGGCTCCGCAGCCCAGGGCTTCACCGATATCCTCAACCAGTGAGCGGATGTACGTACCCTTGGTGCAGCTGACCGCGATATCCAGTTCATTCTCGCGAATATCCAGGAGCGTCAGTTCGTAAATGGTCACCGGTCTTGCCGGACGTTCCACCTCGATACCTTCGCGAGCATATTCGTAGAGCGGACGCCCTTTGTGCTTGAGCGCCGAGTACATGGAGGGAACCTGTTGGATATCACCCCGGAAACCGTCAAGTACCGGCTCCAGGACCTCGGCGGTGAGACCGGCCGGTACCGGTTTCTCGGCAACGACGGCGCCCTCACTGTCACCGGTTTCGGTTTGGACTCCGAGCCGGGCGGTGGCAATGTAGGCCTTGTCGCTGTCGAGCATCATCTGGGAGAACTTGGTGGCCTCACCGAAGCACAGCGGCAGCACGCCCGTGGCCAGGGGATCAAGAGCACCGGTGTGGCCCGCCTTGGCGGCCCCGAACAGGCGCTTCACCTGCTGCAGGATGCCGTTGGAGGTAACACCTGCCGGCTTGTCGATAACGAGGATACCGTTAACGTCACGGCCTTTGCGTCTGCGGCTCAAGCGTTACGCTCCGGGTCATCCTGATCATCGTCGGTGCGGTCAACGGCCGGCTTGTCGCCGACCGCTTCCCGAATGAGGCTATCCATTTTGCGGCTGTATCCCTGCAGCGTATCGAAGTGGAAACGCAGCTGTGGCACAACCCGCAGCTTCATTGCGCGACCTACCTGGCCCCGCAGAAAGCCCGAGGCTTTGTTGAGCACCGCAATCGATTCCCGGACCTCCGGAGACTCTTCCGTCAGTTCTTCGGTGGAAAGCAGGGAAACATAGATATCGGCGTAGCCAAGATCACGACTGACCTTGACTGCGTTGACCGTGACCATACCCACCCGCGGGTCTTTGACTTCCCGCTGGATGAGCTGGGCCAGTTCCCGTTGCATCTGATCGCCGATGCGATCAATACGACTGAACTCTCTTGGCATTAGGCTTCCTTCAAAATCGGGCGCATCACGCGCCGGTGGACTCAAGCTTGCGCTCGACCCGGACGCGATCGAAAACCTCGATCTGGTCGCCGACTTTCACGTCGTAACCCTTAACGCCAATACCGCATTCCATACCGTTACGGACTTCAGGTACGTCGTCCTTGAAGCGACGCAGGGATTCCAGCTCGCCTTCAAAGATAACCACATTGTCCCGCAGAACCCGGATCGGCTTGTTACGGTAAACCGTGCCTTCAGTAACCATGCAACCGGCCACCTGACCAAACTTCGGCGAACGGAACACATCACGCACGTCGGCGATGCCAACAATATCTTCGCGGAATTCCGGTGCCAGCATGCCAGTCAGGGCTGCTTTCACATCATCAATCAGGTTATAGATGATGCTGTAGTAGCGCAGATCCAGACCTTCCTGCTCAACCAGGCGCTTGGACGCTGTGTCGGCACGGACGTTGAAACCGAAGATAACCGCATTGGTTGCCATGGCCAGACTGACGTCGGTCTCGGCAATACCGCCAACACCGGACGACACGATCTTGACCTGGACCTCATCGTTACCCAGGTCCTGCAAGGCCTTGGTGATGGCTTCCAGCGAACCCCGAACGTCGGTCTTGAGCACAACATTGAGGGTTTTGACCTCGTCCTTGCCCATGTTCTCGAACAGGTTCTCAAGCTTGGCGGCCTGCTGACGCTGGAGACGCTGCTCCCGCTCGCGGCTCTGACGGAACTCGGCCAGCTCTTTGGCCTTCTTCTCGTCAGCAACGGCGAAGAACTCGTCACCGGCATCCGGTGTTCCGTTCAGACCGAGGATCTCGACCGGAATAGACGGGCCTGCTTCCTTGACCTGCTTACCGGCTTCATCGGTCATCGCACGGACCTTACCGAAGTAGGAACCGGCCACAACCATGTCGCCCTGACGCAGGGTACCGTTCTGTACCAGGACAGTCGCAACGGAACCGCGGCCACGCTCAAGGCTGGATTCTACGACCACGCCCTTGGCAGGCGCATCGGTTGCCGCCTCAAGCTCGAGCACTTCTGCCTGAAGCAACAACGCCTCCAGCAGATCTTCAATGCCCTCACCGGTGTGTGCTGAAACAGGCACGAACTGAACGTCACCGCCCCAGTCTTCCGGAATGACTTCCATGCCCGCCAACTCGGTCTTGACGCGATCGGGATCGGCCTCTTCCTTGTCCATCTTGTTGATGGCAACAACGATCGGCACCCCGGCGGAGCGCGCGTGCTGGACGGCTTCCTTGGTCTGTGGCATCACGCCGTCATCGGCGGCAACAACCAGGACAACGATATCCGTGCACTGGGCACCGCGGGCACGCATGGCGGTAAAGGCCGCGTGGCCCGGGGTATCCAGGAAGGACACCATGCCGTGATCCGTTTCTACGTGATAAGCACCAATGTGCTGGGTAATACCACCAGACTCACCGGAGGCCACCTTGGTACGGCGGATGTAGTCCAGCAGGGAGGTCTTACCGTGGTCAACATGACCCATCACGCTCACAACCGGAGCCCGCTTGGTCTTTTCGCCGCCCTCGAAGGAGAATTCGCTCAGAACCTCTTCCTCGAACGCATCGTCGCTGACGGTCTTGGCTTTATGACCCAATTCCTCGGTCACCAGAACGGCAGTTTCCTGGTCCAGTGCCTGGTTGATGGTGGCCATGACGCCCATGCCCATCAGGGTCTTGATAACATCAGCCGATTTGACTGCCATACGCTGGGCAAGGTCACCGACAGATATCGTTTCCGGAATCTCTACTTCTCTGACCATTGGTTTGGTCGGCCTCTCGAAAGCATGACGCTTCTCTTTGGGTTTCTTTTTCGCACGCAGCGGCTTGCGCAGCGTGGTCTCTTCCTCATCCTCGGAGATAACCAGCGGCTCTTCCACCGGACGACTGCGAGGACCACGATGGCCTGCCTGCTTCTTCTTCGGCTTGCCCTCTTCGATCTCGTCGCCGCGCTCGCGAACTTTCTCTTTCTTTTTCTTCGGCTTCCGATCCTTGCCCTCGCCCTCGGGCGGCGGCATAGGCATATCTTCCGGAGCGGGAACCGGCTCGGGCTCAGGCTCTTTCTTGGGCTCGGCCTTCTCTGTCGGTTCCGGCTGCTCTGATGTCGCTGCCTCGGCCGGCTTCTCTGCCTCTTTCTGCGGCGCCTGCTCGGCGGCCACCTTCGGCGCTTCTTCCACCGGCGCTTGCTCAGGCTGCTGCTCTGCTACCGGCTCTTCCGGTTTCGGCGCTTCGGCCTCAGGCTGCAATTCAGCCCGCTTGATGTAGGTACGGCGCTTGCGAACCTCAACGTTGACGGTCTTTGCCTTGCCGGCCTTGAGCGTGGTGGTGGTCTTACGCTTCAGGGTAATCTTGCGCGGCTCGGCGTCAGCCTCACCGTGGGTCTTTCTCAAATAGGCCAGCAACTGCTGCTTCTCATCGCTGGAGACAGAGTCATTCTCGGAGCGGGCTTTCAGGCCAGCCTCCACAATCTGCTTCAGCAAACGATCCACGGGAGCGCCTACATCTTCGGCCAGTTGTTTTACCGTTACTTCAGCCATACTGGTCCTCCTCCCGAATTAAGCCTGGTCTTCAAACCAGGGGGCACGTGCGGTCATGATAAGCTGACCAGCACGCTCTTCATCCATACCTTCAATCTCAAGCAGGTCGCCAACCGACTGCTCTGCCAGATCTTCCATGGTGCGCACACCCATGCCGGCCAGTTTGAAGGCCAGGCTGCGGTCCATGCCGGCCATTCCCAGAAGATCGTCTGCCGGCTCGGCGCCCTCGAGCGCTTCCTCGCTTGCCAGGGCCTGATTCAACAGGACATCCTTGGCGCGACGGCGCAGCTCGGTGACGGTCTCTTCGTCAAAGCCCTCGATCGCCAACATCTCTTCCATCGGCACATAGGCCACCTCTTCAATAGAGGTAAAGCCTTCCTCGATCAGCACACCGGCAAATTCTTCATCAACATCCAGATTGCCAATGAAATGCTCGACAAGCCGGCTGTATTCCTGTTCCTGACGCTCACCGGCTTCTTCCTCGGTCATCACGTTCAGGGTCCAACCTGTCAGGTCGGTGGCCAGGCGGACATTCTGGCCGTTACGGCCGATTGCCTGTGCCAGGTTGTCTTCCGCCACTGCCACTTCCATGGTGTGCCCGTCTTCGTCCATCACGATGGACGCCACTTCTGCGGGGGCCATGGCGTTGATCACCAGCTGTGCCGGGTTGTCGTCCCACAACACGATATCAACGCGCTCACCGCCCAGCTCATTGGACACGGCCTGAACCCGGGAGCCACGCATACCAACACAGGCGCCAACGGGATCAATACGGCGATCGTTGGTCTTCACCGCAATCTTGGCCCGGGAACCGGGATCACGGGCAGCGCCGCGGATCTCGATCAGATCTTCAGCAATCTCGGGCACTTCGATGCGGAACAGCTCGATCAGCATCTGCGGAGAGGTGCGGCTGAGAATCAACTGGGGACCGCGGTGATCCGTACGGATCTCCAGCAGCAGCGAACGCACCCTGTCACCCATCCGGAACGTCTCGCGGGGGATCAGGAATTCGCGGGGCAGCAGCGCCTCGGCATTGGCGCCCAGATCGACAATCACGTTGTCGCGAGTAACCTTCTTGACGGTACCCGACACCAGCTCACCAACGCGGTCGCGGTAGCTGTCCACAATCTTGGTGCGTTCAGCTTCACGAACCTTCTGGAAGATAATCTGCTTGGCAGCCTGGGCGCCAATGCGGCCAAAGGCTTCGGATTCGATTTTCTCCTCGTGGATATCGCCAGGCTTCAGGGCCGGGTCGATTTCCTCGGCTTCCTGCAGGGTGAGCTCAGTGCCCAGCGCAGGAACGGCATCGTTATCCACCACCAGCCAGCGGCGGAAGGTTTCGTATTCGCCGGTTTTCCGGTCGATTGATACGCGGATATCCGCCTCTTCGTCTTCAAAGCGTTTTTTGGCAGCGGTGGCCAGTGCCAGCTCGATCGCTTCAAAAATCACATCCTTCTCGACACCTTTCTCGTTCGAGACGGATTCAACCACCAGCAAGATCTCTTTACTCATTGGATTGCCCTGCCCTTAAAATCAACTGTGCGTCCACGGACTTTATTCAAATCGTTCACTCAAATACCGGCACGATGTGGGCTTTTTCAATGCTGTCGAATGGCAGCAGATACTCGTGATCATCAACGACCACAACCACATCATCACCTTCCACGCCTTTGATCAGCCCCTGAAACTTCCGGCGACCTTCAAATGCCATCCGGAGACGAATCTGAACCTGATGACCAACAAAGGCCTCGTATTGCTCTAGACGAAACAGCGGGCGATCCATCCCCGGGGATGAGACCTCCAGTGTGTATTCGGTCTGGATGGGATCTTCCACATCCATCACACCGCTGATCTGGCGACTGACTTTCTCACAGTCGTCGACTCCGATGCCGTTTTCGGCATCGTCAATAAACACCCGTAACAGGGAATGATGGCCCTGCGAGCGGAATTCAATGCCCCAGAACTCATACCCCAGACCTTCCACCACGGGCTGAAGAATGTCTTCCAGTTGCTTAAGCTTGGCTGACAAGTTGTGCCTTCTCCGTTATCAATTTACCGGCCCCAAAAACAAAAAAAGGGCTGTTTTATCAGCCCTTTTTATGCACCAGGGCCCTTTGCGCCAGGCCCCTTAATCAAAAAGCCCCTGACAATGGGGCCTTTTGTTGCAAGAACTCGCAGGAAGCAAACCGGTGTACCGCTTCCTGCTGACAGACACCTGGCCTGCCAGAAACCCGCCAGCACCAAGCGGCAGGTCCCAATATCCGCCGGAGTATAGAGACGCCGGACAGACTGGTCAAGGACTAACCAAAAAAAACGGCCTGGAAACTCCAAGCCGTTTTTCTTCTAATATGGTGCCCGGGGCCGGACTCGAACCGGCACGGCTTTCGCCACTACCCCCTCAAGATAGCGTGTCTACCAGTTTCACCACCCGGGCAACATTCTTACTCGAGTTCAGGGAGATCAGACTCCCCACCCTCGGCTTCGCTGGCTGCGGCTTCGCCATTGTCAGCAGCGGTATCAGCAGGGGCTGCGCTGCTGGATTCCTGAACAACAGGAATACCGGCTTCGCCTGCCACTTCGGCACGCTGCTTGGCAAAAATCGCCAGCGAGAAACTTGTTACAAAAAATACCACTGCGAGCAGAGTCGTGAAGCGGGTGAGAAAGCTACCGCTACCCTGACTACCAAACACAGTCTGCGATGCACCACCACCAAAGGCAGCGCCGGCATCTGCGCCTTTGCCCTGCTGGATCAGCACCAGACCCACCAGCGCCACCGCGATCACCACGTGCACAACGACTACCAGCGTTTCTACCCAATCCATAACGACTCTCGCGAACCTTTAAATTCAGGTACCCGCCGGAACACTCCGGCAAATACTTACAAAATCTTCTGCTTTGAGCGACGCTCCGCCGATCAAACCGCCGTCAATATCCGGCTCGGCAAAAAGAGCGGCTGCATTATCCGCTTTTACACTGCCCCCGTAAAGGAGGGAAATCTCATTGGCCGGCGCGCCCATCTCTGAAAGCACCTGCCGAATCGACGCATGCATTGCCTGCGCGTCCTGTGCCGTAGCGGTTTTACCTGTTCCGATCGCCCAGACAGGCTCATAGGCAACCACTACACGCTGCCACTGCTCGCTTGTGACCGTCGCAAGGCCGGCCTTTACCTGGGCGGCAACAACGGTCTCGGCCTTACCAGCCTCACGCTCTTCCAGGGTTTCACCAACACAAACCATGGCCTGGAGCCCGGAAGCGAGAATGCGACCGACTTTTTCGGCCACTGCAGCGTCTGTCTCAGCGAAGAGCTGGCGACGTTCGGAATGACCGACCAAGACGTATTGACAGCCCTGATCCAACGCCATGTCCGCGGAAATCTCACCGGTGTAGGCTCCGGACGCCCATTGCGCCACGTTCTGAACACCGACCGACAGTACATCGCCTGCGCTGGCAACTACGTCCGGGACGTAAATAGCGGGAGGAATGATAACAACCTCAACGCCATTATCAAGAGAGGCCGCCTGGGATCGCACATCGCTTACCAGCGTTTGTGCCAGGTCTTTTGACCCGTTCATTTTCCAGTTTCCGGCTACAATCTTCCGACGCATAACAGTTCCCGAACGTTAGGGAGGGCGAACTATACAGCACTCCCTCCCGGCAGACAACCGCCTGAAAACACAAAATTAAGCGGTGGATTTCTCCACAACTTTTGCCAGTTCCTCGACTACCCGAAGAATCTCGCTGGCGTCCTGCCCCTCCGCCATCACACGGATCAGCGGCTCTGTGCCAGAAGCCCTCAACAGAATCCTGCCGGAACTGCCCAGCTCGGTTTCGGCCTTGCGCACCGCAGCTACGATATCATCACGACTGAACGGATCGAAACGCTGCGCCACCCGAACGTTGATCATTTTCTGGGGGAGCTTGCTCATCCCCTTCCGCAGATCCGCAAGGGTTTTCCCGGACTTCCACACCGAAAGAAGGACCTGCAGCGCCGAAACAATACCATCACCGGTACTGGTGCAGTCGCGGATAACCATGTGGCCAGAGCCTTCGCCACCGAGCACCCAGTTGTTGGCGAGCAGCCGCTCCATCACGTAACGGTCGCCGACTTTTGCACGCTCGAACTCGATTCCGATTTCATTCAAAGCAAGCTCGACACCCAGATTGGTCATCAGCGTACCGACCACACCGCCTTTCAGGCGATCCTCGGCAAAGCGTTGGGACGCGATGACGTAGAGCAGCTCATCGCCGTCGACCTCGGATCCGTCCCGATCCACCATCAGAACCCGATCGCCATCCCCATCGAATGCGATCCCCAGATCAGCGTTTTTTTCGATCACTGCTGCCTTGAGCGCCTGCAGATGAGTGGAGCCAACGTTAAGGTTGATATTGAGCCCATCGGGATCGCCACCGATAACCGAAACCTTGGCCCCAAGCTCCCGAAATACCTTGGGGGCCACGTGATAGGTGGCGCCATGGGCACAGTCCAATACGATATTCATGCCGTCGAGCGTAAACTCATTGGGCACAGTGCTCTTGCAGAATTCCACATACCGGCCCGGCGCGTCGTCAACGCGGGAGGCCTTGCCCAGCTCAGTCGGGCCACAAACCTCAATGGGCTTGTCCAGCCAGCGCTCGATCTCGGCTTCAAGAGCATCGTCCAGCTTGGTGCCGGCCGCTGAGAAGAACTTGATGCCGTTGTCGTGGTGGGGATTGTGGGAGGCGCTGATCACAATGCCGGCCGAAGCGCGGAAAGTGCGAGTCAGGTAAGCGATTGCCGGCGTTGGCATCGGACCAAGCAGCTTTACATCCACACCCGCCGCCGCAAGGCCAGCCTCAAGGGCCGACTCAAACATGTAACCGGACAGGCGAGTATCCTTGCCGATCAGTACGCTGTTGCGCTGACCATCGCGCTTGAAGGCCTGGCCCGCAGCCCAGCCAAGTTTCAGCATGAATTCCGGCGTTATCGGAAACTCACCCACGTGCCCGCGAATACCGTCCGTACCAAAGTACTTTCTCTCGGACATTAACCTGCCTCCTTCACTGCCGCCACCACACGGATAGCGTCCACTGTTTCCCTGACATCGTGCACACGAATAATACTGGCACCCTTCATGGCCGCTATTGTCGCGGCCGCAAGGCTCGCAGGCAACCTTTCATTCACCTCACGGCCAGTGATATGGCCCAACATGGACTTCCTGGAAACGCCAACCAGCAGGGGATGCCCGAGGATGTGCATCTGCTCAAGGGAGGCCAGCAACTGCAGGTTGTGCTCAAGGCTTTTCCCAAAACCGAAGCCGGGATCCAGCAGGATGTTTTCAGGGCGAATTCCGGCCTGCTCCGCAACGCGGATGCGCTCGGTCAGAAAAGCACTGACTTCCCGACGCACATTCCGGTACTCGGGACGATCCTGCATGGTATCCGGCTCCCCCTGGATGTGCATGATGCAAACCGGTATGCCCGCTTTTGCAGCCACTTCCGGAGCACCGTCACGCTGCAGGGCCCGCACATCATTGATCAGGCCGGCCCCGAGTTTTGCCGTTTCAGCCATCACTTCCGGCGCACTGGTGTCTACCGAGATAACCGCGTCGAGCTCCCGGGCTGCTGCCTCAACCACCGGGCAGACCCGGTCCAGCTCTTCCTGCAACGACACGGGCGTGGCACCCGGGCGCGTGGATTCACCACCGATGTCGATAAACGTGGCGCCATCGGCAACCATTTGCCTGGCCCGGACGAGAGCCGCATCCGGCCGGTTATATTGGCCACCATCGGAAAACGAATCCGGTGTTACATTCAGAACGCCCATCACGTGGCAGCGGGACATATCCAGTTCCCGCCCGGCAAAATTCATTTTCATGGCAAACCTTTTTCACAATGACAAAAACAAACGCCGCCCGGAATCCGGGCGGCGCAGGGAACTACACTCTTTTTATAACCAAAAGCTGCTAGCCGTCAGTGCTCTCCGGCCGGCCGGCCAACGCCGGGATGACGACCGTCATCGGAAGCCTTTGGCTCCGGCGCCGTCTCAGGCTCGTCGGCCTTGACACCACCAGCGGGACCACTGTCTCCCCAACCTTTCGGCGGGCGAGGTGTGCGGCCTTCCATGATGTCATCAATCTGGTGACGGTCGATGGTTTCGTACTTCATCAACGCGTCGGCCATCATGTCGAGCTTGTCCCGGTTATCGACCAGAATCTGCTTGGCTTTTTCGTAGCAGCTGTCGATGATGTTGCGAACTTCCTCATCAATGCGCTGGGCCGTTTCCGGTGAGTACACCGTCTGGGACTGACCCGCAGACCGGCCGAGGAACGGCTCTTCGCTGTCGGTATCATACTGCAACGGACCCAGCTTCTCGGACAGACCCCAACGGGTCACCATGTTGCGGGCCAGACTAGTCGCCCGCTCGATGTCGTTCGAAGCGCCGGTCGTCACACCATCAAAGCCCAGCGTCAGTTCTTCCGCGATGCGGCCACCGAACAGACTGCAAATCGAGCTGATCAGGAAGCGCTTGCTATGGCTGTACTTGTCTTCCTCGGGGAGGAACATGGTGACACCCAGAGCGCGGCCGCGCGGAATGATGCTCACCTTGTACACCGGATCATGCTCCGGCATCAGACGACCCACAATAGCGTGGCCAGACTCGTGATAAGCCGTATTCCGCTTTTCTTTCTCGCTCATCACCATGGACTTGCGCTCGGCGCCCATCATGATCTTGTCTTTGGCAAGCTCGAACTCTTCCATGGACACGAGACGCTGGTTGCGACGGGCCGCGAAGAGCGCCGCCTCGTTGACCAGGTTTGCGAGGTCCGCACCGGAGAATCCGGGCGTGCCACGAGCGATCAGAACCGGCTCGACGCCGTCCGCCAGGGGCACTTTCTTCATGTGCACCTTGAGGATCTGCTCACGACCAATGATGTCTGGCAGGCCAACAACAACCTGACGGTCGAAACGGCCCGGGCGCAACAGTGCCGGGTCGAGAACGTCGGGACGGTTGGTAGCGGCAATTACGATAACGCCTTCATTACCCTCAAAACCGTCCATCTCAACGAGCAGCTGGTTGAGCGTCTGTTCACGCTCGTCATGACCGCCACCCATGCCGGCGCCACGGTGGCGACCAACAGCATCGATCTCGTCGATGAAGATAATGCAGGGGCTTTGCTTCTTGGCCTGTTCGAACATGTCACGAACCCGGGAAGCACCCACGCCCACGAACATTTCGACAAAGTCAGAACCGGAGATGGAGAAGAAGGGCACCTTGGCTTCGCCGGCAATAGCCTTGGCGAGCAGGGTTTTACCCGTACCCGGCTGACCAACCATCAGGACACCTTTGGGGATGCTGCCGCCAAGACGCTGGAATTTGCTGGGATCTCGCAGGAAATCCACCAGTTCCTTAACATCTTCCTTGGCTTCATCAACACCGGCCACGTCCGCGAAGGTGGTCTTGATCTGGTCTTCGCTCATCAGACGCGCTTTACTCTTGCCGAACGACATGGGGCCTTTGCCGCCACCGCCGCCCTGCATCTGGCGCATGAAGAACACAAACAGTGCGATGATGATCAGTATCGGAAACGCGGCTACCAGAAGCTGTGTCCACAGGCTCTGGCGCTCAGGCTCCTTACCGATAACCTCAACGTTGTTCGCGAGCAGATCGTCCATCAGCTTGTTGTCAGACACTTGAGGACGGATTGTCTGGAACTGGGAGCCGTCACCACGGGTACCCTGAACCTGCAACCCATCGATTGTGACCTGACGGACCTGGCCTTCCTGGACCATCTCCACAAACTGGGAATAGTTGACTTGTTGGCCGGTGGTGGTGGGAGAAAAGTTCTGAAACACCATCAGCAGCACGGCGGCTATAATTAGCCAGAGAACCAGATTTTTTGCCATATCGTTCAAGGATCATCACCTGTGAATTGTAGGGTTAACCTTTCTCAAAGCACCCTTTTCTGACACCTTACACCAATTGTACGCCCGTCCACCAGAAACGGCCCATCCGTATCGGCCACACGCAGCACACAGTTTTTTAATGAAAAGTCGCCTTAACCTTCATATTGGGCGCCATATCTGAAATTACAACAGCAACCCTCAATACGCCCCCAATTCCGCGAACCTTTTGACCCTTGCCACCCGGATTGGTTCCTTCTGCTTGCTGCCCCCACGTCGATACGTGTTAACGGCCATTCTTACAGCGGAACGATCTGTTACAATTCGTCGATTATACGTTCAAGTCAGCCTTTCCGCCGCTGACCTTTTGTTAATTGCACCAATAAAGAGATTACATCATGAGTCTTTCACCGGAACAGCGCCGGGAATACCGGGCGATTGCCCACAACCTCAAGCCCGTCATCATTGTTGGCGACAAAGGCCTTTCCGAGGGACTGCAGGAAGAACTCGAGCGCGCACTGAATGATCATGAGCTGATCAAGATCAAGGTGGCGAGCCAAGACCGGGAAACCCGGCACGAGGCGATCACCGCGCTGTGCGAATCCTCTGGCGCCGAGCTCGTCCAGACCATCGGCAAGATCGCCGTAATACTGCGCCGGGCCAAAAAGCCGAATCCCAAGCTCTCCAACCTGTTGCGCCACAAACACTGATCCGCCCGGAACACAGAAACAAAAAAGCCGGCTCGGGAAAACCCCAGCCGGCTTTTTTCGTTCAGCACAGACGAGATCAGATGTACTCGACCTGCTCAATCTCGTATTCCACGGTACCGGAAGGCACGCGAATGGCGACCACATCGCCCTCGCTCTTGCCTACCAGCGCCCGCGCAATCGGTGAGGAAATCGACAGCTTGCCTGCCTTGATATCCGCCTCATCCTCACCAACGATCTTGTAGATCACCTGTTCGTCCGTATCCATGTTAAGCAGGTGTACCGTGGTGCCGAAGATCACCTTGCCGGTATTCTCGATGGTGGTCACATCGATTACCTGAGCGGCTGAAAGCTTGCCCTCGATTTCCTGGATACGGCCTTCAATAAAGCTCTGCTGCTCGCGGGCAGCATGATATTCAGCGTTCTCTTTCAGGTCGCCGTGCTCCCGGGCATCGGCAATCGCCGCAATAACCCGGGGACGATCCTCGGACTTCAGCTTCTGAAGCTCCTCGCGGAGGCGGGTCTCGCCCGCCTTTGTCATCGGTACTCTGTCAGCCATAGTCTCACTTTCCTGCGTGAAGATCCTGGAGGCGGCGTACAGTGCGCTCCGGGCCGAACTTGATGGCCCGGCAGAAGGCTTCGCCGCCCGCCAGTGTTGTTGTGTAGGTTACCTTGGTCTGCAACGCCGACTGGCGGATCTGGGCCGAGTCGGAAATGGCCTTGCGACCTTCAGTGGTATTGATGATCAGCTGAACCTGTCCGTTCTTGATGGCGTCCACAATATGCGGACGGCCTTCACGGACCTTGTTCACCCGATCAACCTCGATTCCGGCCTCTTTCAGGGCCTTGGCGGTGCCGGTGGTAGCCACAAGCTTGAAGCCGGCTTCGACCAGATCCCGGGCCACTTTTGCGGCGCCGGGCTTGTCAACATCCCGCACAGACATGAACGCAGTGCCCTTGGCCGGCAGACGCTCACCAACAGCCAACGCGGCTTTGGCGAAGGCTTCGTCGAAGCTGTCACCCAGGCCCATGACCTCACCGGTCGATTTCATTTCCGGCCCAAGGATCGGATCCACCGCCGGGAATTTGTTGAACGGGAACACCGACTCTTTCACCGCATAATAGCTGGGGATGATTTCCTGGGTGAACTCCAGCTCTTTGAGGGTCTTGCCAGCCATCACCCGGGCCGCCACCTTGGCCAGGGACACACCGATGGCCTTGGACACGAACGGCACGGTACGCGAGGCCCGCGGGTTTACCTCGATCACGTAGATCTCGCCGCCCTGCCAGGCCAGCTGCACGTTCATCAGACCGACCACATCCAGCTCGATGGCCATCTTCTTGACGGCATCGCGCATTTCGTCCTGAACCTGCTGGGACAGGGTGTACGGCGGCAGCGAGCAGGCGGAGTCACCGGAGTGAACGCCGGCCTGCTCGATATGCTGCATGATGCCACCAATGACCACGTCTTTACCGTCGGAGATGGCGTCGATGTCCACCTCAATGGCGGCGTTCAGGAAGTGGTCGAGCAGCACCGGGCTGTCGTTCGAGACCAGCACTGCGTTGCGCATGTAGCGAACCAGTTCTTCCTCGTCGTAGACGATTTCCATGGCACGACCGCCCAGCACGTAAGACGGACGCACAACCAGCGGGTAGCCGATCTCTCTGGCTGCCAGGATGCCTTCCTCGTGGCTGCGCACGGTAGCGTTTTCCGGCTGCTTCAGGCCCAGGCGGGTGATCATCTGCTGGAACCGTTCCCGGTCCTCGGCACGGTCAATGGCGTCCGGGCTGGTGCCGATGATCGGCACACCGGCCGCTTCCAGGCCACGGGCCAGTTTCAGCGGGGTCTGGCCGCCGTACTGCACAATCACGCCCTTGGGCTTCTCGACGTGAATGATTTCCAGCACGTCTTCCAGGGTGATCGGCTCGAAGTACAACCGGTCGGAGGTGTCGTAGTCGGTGGACACGGTCTCCGGGTTGCAGTTGATCATGATGGTTTCGTAGCCGTCTTCACGCATGGCCAGGGCCGCATGCACACAGCAGTAATCGAACTCAATGCCCTGGCCGATCCGGTTGGGGCCACCACCGATCACCACGATCTTCTCGCGGTCGCTGGCGTCCGACTCGCACTCTTCCTCATAGGTGGAGTACATGTACGCGGTGTCGGAGGCAAACTCGGCGGCGCAGGTATCCACGCGCTTGTACACCGGGCGGATATCCAGATCGTGGCGCAGCTTGCGCAGGCTTACCTCGGAGATGCCCAGCAGTTTCGCCAGGCGGGCATCGGAGAAGCCCTTGCGCTTGAGACGGAACAGGGTGGCCTGGTCAATGTCGGCCTTGCCGGCACTCTTCAGCGCCTGCTCTTCCCTGATCAGGTCCTCGATCTGCACCAGGTACCAGGGATCCACGTGGGTATGCTCGTGCAGGTCCTCCACCGTCATGCCAGCCCGGAAAGCGTCGCCGATGTACCAGATGCGGTCGGCACCGGGCACGTTCAGTTCGCGGGTCAGGGTTTCCTGGGAATTCTCGGAATCCAGGTCTTCGAGTTTCTCGTCAAAGCCTTCGGAACCCACTTCCAGGCCGCGCAGGGCTTTCTGCAGGGATTCCTGGAAGGTGCGGCCAATGGCCATGACCTCACCCACGGATTTCATCTGGGTGGTCAGGCGGGCGTCGGCCTGGGGGAATTTCTCGAAGGTGAACCGGGGGATCTTGGTGACCACGTAGTCGATGGACGGCTCGAACGAGGCCGGGGTGACGCCGCCGGTAATTTCGTTGCGCAGCTCATCCAGGGTGTAGCCTACCGCCAGCTTGGCCGCGACCTTGGCGATCGGGAAGCCGGTGGCCTTGGAGGCCAGTGCCGAGGAGCGGGACACCCGGGGGTTCATCTCGATGACGACCATGCGGCCGGTGTCCGGATTCATGCCGAACTGCACGTTGGAGCCGCCGGTTTCCACACCGATTTCACGCAGGACTGCCAACGAGGCGTTCCGCATGATCTGGTATTCCTTGTCGGTGAGGGTCTGGGCCGGGGCCACGGTGATGGAGTCACCGGTGTGCACACCCATGGCGTCGAAGTTCTCGATGGCACAGACGATGATGCAGTTGTCGTTTTTGTCCCGGACAACTTCCATCTCGTACTCTTTCCAGCCGATCAGGGATTCGTCGATCAGCAGTTCGTTGGTCGGGGACAGGTCCAGACCACGAGTACAGATTTCCTCGAACTCGTCGCGGTTGTAGGCGATACCGCCGCCGGAGCCGCCCATGGTGAAAGACGGGCGGATGATGCACGGGAAGCCGATGTCGTCAGCCACTTTCCAGGCTTCTTCCATGGAGTGGGCGATGGTGGCCCGCGGACACTCGAGGCCGATCTTCTTCATGGCCTTGTCGAAGCGGTCCCGGTCTTCGGCTTTATCAATGGTGTCGGCGTTGGCGCCGATCATTTCCACGCCGTGCTTTTCCAGAATGCCGTGGCGCTCGAGGTCCAGGGCACAGTTCAGTGCGGTCTGGCCGCCCATGGTGGGCAGCAGCGCATCCGGCTGCTCTTTCTCGATGATCTTCTCGACGGTCTTCCAGGTAATCGGCTCGATGTAGGTGGCATCGGCCATCACCGGGTCGGTCATGATGGTTGCCGGGTTGGAGTTAACCAGAATAACCCGGTAACCCTCTTCGCGCAGCGCCTTGCAGGCCTGGGCTCCGGAGTAATCAAACTCGCACGCCTGCCCGATCACGATGGGGCCGGCGCCCAGGATCAGGATGCTTTGGATGTCGGTACGTTTTGGCATGTCTTGGTAAACCTGTCAGCAACTTTTGAATTCTGGCAGCGCAACACGCGGCGCCCGTGAGCTTTCCGTAGCGATCGGTCTCAGGCCGATCGCGCCTCCATCAGGCGGATAAACTCGTCAAACAGCGGGGCCACATCATGGGGGCCGGGGCTGGCTTCCGGGTGGCCCTGGAAGCTGTAGGCCGGCTTGTCGGTCCGGCGAATGCCCTGCAGGGTGCCGTCAAACAGGGACTTGTGAGTCGCCTCGACATTGGCCGGCAGAGTTGCCTCATCCACGGCAAACCCGTGGTTCTGGCTGGTGATCATCACGGTGCCGGTGGCGATATCCTGAACCGGATGGTTGGCTCCGTGGTGGCCATGCCCCATCTTCATGGTCTTGGCACCGCTGGCCAGGGCCAGCAACTGGTGCCCCAGACAGATACCAAACACCGGAATCTCGGTTTCCAGCACTTCCTTGATGGCGGTGATGGCGTAATCACAGGGCTCGGGGTCCCCGGGACCATTGGACAGGAACACACCGTCCGGGTTCATCGCCAGAACCTCGGAGGCCGGAGTCTGCGCCGGCACCACGGTGATGTCGCAGCCCCGGGAGGCGAGCATGCGCAGGATGTTCAGCTTGACGCCGTAATCCCAGGCAACCACCTTGAACCGTGATTCCTCACGCTCACCGTAACCCTCGCCCAGGGTCCACTCCGTCTCTTTCCAGGACCAGATCTTGTCGGAGGTAACCTCTTTTGCCAGATCCATACCCTTGAGGCCCGGGAAGGCTTTTGCCAGTTCCAGAGCCCGCTCGGCAGTGGCGTTTTCACCGGCAACGATGGCACCGTTCTGGGAGCCCTTGTCCCGGAGGATGCGGGTCAGACGGCGGGTATCGATGTCGGCGATCCCAACAATGTTGTTGCTTCGCAGGTAATCGTCCAGAGTTCCCTTGCTACGCCAGCTGCTGGCCAGCAGAGGCAGATCGCGGATAATCAGGCCGGCGGCCTGGATGCGGTCTGACTCAATGTCTTCTTCGTTCACACCGGTGTTACCGATATGCGGGTAGGTCAGGGTCACGATCTGGCGGGAGTAGGACGGGTCGGTCAGGATTTCCTGGTAGCCGGTCATGGCGGTGTTGAACACCACTTCGCCGCTGGTTTCTCCGTCAGCGCCGATGGCTGTGCCGTAGAACAGGCTTCCGTCTGCGAGTGCAAGGATTGCTGGTGTGCTCAAGGCTTGTATCCTCATCGAGTGGCGTATCGGTTCGTCACGAACAGGAACGCAAGCGCAAATTCAGGTTGCAAAAAAGCGAGACGGAGTCTTAACTCGGTCCCGCTTTTTCAGAATCTTTGTGCAAAGGTACGCTTGGTGCAGTCAAACCGCCTTATTGTAAAAAATATGGCGCTTTGTGTCCACGAGAAATGGCCTCACTTGAGGTCCAGCACGTCCTGCATATCATAAAGCCCGGCCGGCTTATCCTTCAGCCATAAAGCGGCCCGCATGGCACCCTTGGCAAAGGTCATCCGGCTGCTGGCCTTGTGGGTCACCTCGATACGCTCACCCTCGGTGGCGAACAAGACGGTGTGATCACCCACCACATCCCCCGCCCGAATCGTTTCGAAACCGATTTCCTTGCGGGTTCGCTCGCCGGTGAAGCCCTCACGACCATAGACGGCACACTCTTTCAGGTCACGACCGAGGGCATCGGCGACGACTTCACCCATGCGCAGGGCCGTTCCCGAGGGCGCGTCTTTCTTGTGGCGGTGATGGGCTTCGATAATCTCCACGTCGTAGTCGTCACCCAGGGTTGCGGCGGCGGTGCGCAGCAGGTTGAGGACGACGTTAACACCCACGCTCATGTTGGGCGCAAACACTACGGGCGTGGACTCGGCGGCCAGAGCCAGTTGCTGCTTTTCGGCGTCGGACATGCCGGTAGTGCCGATCACGAGCATCTTGCCGTTGGCCTTGCAGAACTCGGCGTTTTCCAGAGTCAGGTCCGGGAAGGTGAAGTCGATAAGCACATCGAAATCATCCTTCACATCGGCCAGGCTGCCGGCCATTTTGACGCCGGTTTTGCCGATCCCGGTCATTTCGCCGGCATCGGCGCCGATCAGGCTACTGCCGGGCTCGACCACGGCGGCACCCAGCTCGAGACCCTCGGCGCCGTCAACGGCTTCAATCAGGACTTTTCCCATGCGCCCGGCGGCGCCGATGATTGCTACCCTCATGCTCGCGTTCCTTCTTGTCGCGCCGATCAGAATTTCATTTCGTCGAAGAAGCTTTTCACGCCTTCAAACCAGGAGGTCTTCTTCGGGCCGTGCTCTGTGCCGTTACTGGCGTCCAGAGTTTTCTGGAACTCTTCCAGCAGCTCTCTCTGGCGCTTGGTCAGATTCACCGGCGTTTCCACGATCACACGGCACAGCAAGTCACCAGCAGGACCACCACGAACCGGGCTGACACCCTTGTTACGAAGGCGGAACAGCTTGCCGGTCTGGGTCTCCGGTGGAATCTTCAGTTTCACCCGGCCATCCAGTGTCGGCACCTCGAGCTCTCCACCCAGAGAGGCATCAACGATGCTGATGGGAACTTCGCAATAGAGGTTGCGGCCATCGCGGGTAAAGATGGAATGTTCCCGCACGGCTATCTGCACATACAGATCTCCGGGAGGACCACCATCGACGCCCATCTCGCCTTCACCGGAAAGGCGAATGCGGTCGCCGGTGTCAACGCCGGGCGGCACCTTGACCGACAGTGTTTTCTCTTCCTGAACCCTGCCCTGACCGTGACAGGCCTTACAGGGGTTCTTGATGATCTGGCCGGAGCCCCGACAGGTCGGACAGGCCTGCTGTACGGTAAAGAAGCCCTGCTGCATGCGCACCTGCCCCATACCCTTACAGGTACTGCAGGTTTCCGGGCGGGAGCCTTTCTCGGCGCCGCTGCCGTCGCATACTTCACATTCGCGATGCCCCGGGATCTTGATCTGGACCGTCTTGCCTTTCACGGCCTCTTCCAGATCCAGCTCCAGGGTGTAGCGCAGGTCCGCACCCCGGGTGTTGCGGCCACGACCGCCGCCACCAAAGATGTCGCCGAATACATCGCCGAAGATATCCGAGAAGCTGGCACCGCCGCCTCCGAATCCGCCGCCTCCGGCCTGGCCGTCAACGCCCGCGTGGCCGAACTGGTCGTAGGCAGCCCGCTTGGACGGCTCTGCCAGTACTTCGTAGGCTTCGCTGGCCTCCTTGAACTTGTTCTCGGCTTCGGTGTCGTCCGGGTTACGGTCGGGGTGGTACTTCATGGCGAGCTTTCGGTAGGCTCGCTTGATTTCCTTCTCGTCCGCGTCCCGGGAAATCCCGAGAATCTCGTAATAATCGCGCTTGGCCATGCTTTTAAAACCCTGTTTTTAAACGCGGAAAACGCGGGGATCTCCCCGCGTTTTCCAACTACCTGATGTACGTCAGATTTATCGCTTGTCGTCGTCTTTGACTTCTTCGAACTCAGCGTCGACAGCATCGTCAGACTTCTGGCCCTGGGCTTCTTCCTGCCCACCGGCTTGCTGGGTCTGATCCGCCTGATCTGCATACATCTTCTGGGCCAGCTCGGAAGAGACCTCGGTCAGCTTCTGAGTCTTGGCTTCGATGTCTTCCTTGTCGGAACCTTCCAGAGCGGTTTCGAGCTCCTTGATGGACGCTTCGATGGACTCTTTCTCGCTGTCGCTGACCTTGTCACCGGCTTCGTTCAATGTCTTGCGAACGGCGTGAACCATCGCGTCGCCCTGGTTGCGAACCTGGACAAGCTCTTCGAACTTGCGATCTTCCTCGGCGTTGGCCTCGGCGTCCTGCACCATCTTCTCGATTTCGTCATCGTTCAGACCGGAAGAGGCCTTGATCACGATTGACTGCTCTTTACCGGTCGCCTTGTCTTTGGCGGACACGTTCAGGATACCGTTGGCGTCGATATCGAAGGTAACTTCAATCTGCGGCACACCACGCGCTGCCGGCGGAATATCAGCCAGATCGAAACGGCCCAGCGATTTGTTCTGGGCAGCCTGCTTACGCTCACCCTGAACCACGTGAATGGTTACCGCGGTCTGGTTGTCGTCCGCTGTGGAGAACGTCTGCGACTTCTTGGTCGGAATCGTGGTGTTCTTGTCGATCAGCGGAGTTGCCACACCGCCCATGGTTTCAATACCCAGGGTCAGCGGGGTTACGTCCAGCAGCAGAACGTCCTTCACATCACCGGAGAGAACGGCCGCCTGGATGGCAGCACCCATCGCCACAGCTTCGTCCGGGTTAACGTCCTTGCGAGCTTCTTTGCCGAAGAACTCTTTCACTTTTTCCTGCACCAGCGGCATGCGGGTCTGACCGCCGACCAGGATAACCTCGTCGACTTCGCCTGCCTTCATGCCTGCGTCCTGCAGCGCTACTTTACACGGCTCGAGGCTGCGCTGAACCAGGTCTTCTACCAGAGATTCCAGCTTGGCACGGGTCAGTTTCACGTTCATGTGCTTGGGACCAGACGCGTCTGCGGTGATGTACGGCAGGTTAACGTCGGTCTGCTGGCTGCTGGAAAGCTCGATCTTGGCTTTCTCGCCCGCTTCTTTCAGACGCTGCATCGCCAGGGAATCGCCGCGCAGGTCGATACCGCTGTCTTTCTTGAACTGGTCTGCCAGGTACTCGATGATCTTGAGGTCGAAGTCTTCACCACCGAGGAAGGTGTCACCGTTGGTGGCCAGAACCTCGAACTGGTGCTCACCGTCAACATCGGCAATTTCGATGATGGACAGGTCAAAGGTACCACCCCCCAGGTCATATACCGCCACGGTACGATCGCCGCTCTTCTTGTCCAGGCCATAAGCCAGGGCTGCTGCGGTCGGCTCGTTGATGATGCGCTTCACTTCCAGCCCGGCGATCTTGCCTGCGTCCTTGGTGGCCTGACGCTGGCTGTCGTTGAAGTAGGCCGGAACAGTGATGACGGCTTCGGTCACTTTTTCGCCCAGGTAGTCTTCTGCAGTCTTCTTCATCTTCTTGAGAACTTCTGCAGACACCTGCGGCGGCGCCATTTTCTCGCCCTTCACTTCAACCCAGGCATCACCGTTGTCTGCCTTGGCAATCTTGTAGGGCACCATCTTGATGTCTTTCTGGACTACATCGTCTTCAAAACGACGACCGATCAGACGCTTGATGGCGTACAGGGTGTTGTTCGGGTTGGTAACCGCCTGGCGCTTGGCTGACTGGCCAACCAGGGTCTCACCATCGTCGGTGTAGGCGATGATGGACGGGGTGGTGCGATCACCCTCGGCGTTCTCGATTACCTTCACCTTGTCGCCATCCATGATGGCTACACAAGAGTTGGTCGTTCCCAGGTCGATACCGATAATCTTGCTCATTGAGTCACTCCAATTCTTCTGAATGCTTTCCAGGAGGCCATTTGCCTCCGCTTTCGCTATTTACTGGCTATATTGGCGCTTTAATCGGCTTTTCAAGCCTGCTCATCAATTTTTGGTGCATCTTCCGCTTTCGCGACCACCACCATGGCCGGCCGCACAACACGACCATTCAGCAGATACCCTTTCTGCACCACGGCTACCACGCTGTTCGGCTCGGCATCCGGCGCAGGCACCATGGACATGGCCTCGTGATGCTGGGGATCGAAGGGTGCGCCCACCGGGTTGATCTGCTCAACGTTGAATTTCTTCAGGCTGGACATGAAAAGACTCAGGGTCATTTCCACGCCTTCGCGAATTGAGGCAACCAGTTCGCCGGACTCATCGTGACCCTCGGTGCTCTCGACCGCCTTCTCAAGGCTGTCAGCTACCGGCAACAGCTCCTTGACGAACTTTTCCAGGGCAAACTTGTGCGCCTTCTCAACGTCGATCTCGGCCCGACGGCGCACGTTCTGCATTTCCGCCTGGGAGCGCAGCATCTGCTCCTGGAATTCCTGAACCTGAGCCTGGAGCGCTTCCACTTCGGAGGTTTCGTTGTCGCCGGCTTCGCCTTCAGCGGCCTGGGCCTCCTCTTTCGCAGCCTCGAGGGCTTCGTTCAGTTCCTCGTGCTCGTTGCGGTTCTCGTCAGTGCTCATGGCTACTCCTGCTTCATCTAAAGCGGCCCGCTGTCAGTGGCCGGTTAAACATGGGCTCCGGCCGCCTCGAGCCGGAAAATGTCGTTGCGAACGGATATGGGGCCCGCTCTCCAGGTTTCAACCACCAAAGCCTGCAATCCTGAAGAAAATACCTGCCTCAGGTTTGCAAACCACAAAAACCCTGTATATATTCACAGTCACTGTATACATCCACAGTGTTTTGCCGGTTTCAGGAACAACGCGGAGGTTATCTGCATGCTGACTCAACTTACGGTTTCCAATTACGCCATCGCTGAACGAGTGGAACTCCAGTTCAGCAAAGGCATGACCGCATTGACCGGCGAGACCGGCGCCGGAAAATCCATCGTTCTGGACGCCCTCGGCCTGGCCATGGGTGGCAGAGCCGATGCCGGCGCCGTCCGGCATGGTGCCAAACGCGCCGACATCACAGCGACCTTCGACGTATCCGGAATTCCTGAGGCAACCGAATGGTTGGCAGAACACGAGCTGGATGACGACAACGATTGCATCCTGCGCCGGGTCATCAGCAAGGATGGCCGCTCCCGCGCCTACATCAATGGCCAACCCTGCCCCCTGAACCACCTCAAGGAACTGGGCGGTGTGTTAATGGATATTCACAGCCAGCATCAGCACCAATCTCTTTTGCGCAAGGAAACCCACCGCAAGCTGGTGGACGAGTTCGCCGGCGTTGAGACCCTGGCCGCTGAAACACGGGAAGCCTGGAAATCCTGGAACCAGATCCGCCAGCGGCTGACCGAACGCCAGCAGAATGCCGATGAAGCAGAGGCCAAACTCCAGCTTTTGCGATATCAAGTGGAAGAACTGGATCGTCTTGCACTGGAAGCGGGCGAGCAGGAAAACCTGGAACAGGAACAGGCGCAGCTCAGCCAGGCGGATACGGTTCTGCACAACAGCCATCAGGCCGCCCTGCTTTGCACCGAAGATGAAACCAGCGCAGTGGATCTGGTGCGCCAGGCGTTACAGCAGCTGGAGCAGCTTCCGGTGGACGTTCCTGCACTGGCGGACACGATCCAGATGCTGAACGAAGCCCAGATCCAGATCAGTGAGGCCGGCGACAACCTTCGCCATTTCGTCGAGGACTACGAGGCCGACCCAGCTCGACTGGCGGAAGTGGAAGAACGGCTGAGCGCCATCTACCAGATGGCCCGCAAACACCGGATCACACCGGAAGAATTACCGGAACTGCATCAGCGCCTGAGTGCCGAGCTGGCCGAGCTGGACGGTGGCGAGGGCAGCCTGGAGCAGCTGGCCGCAGAGCTGGACAGCCAGCGCGGACGCTTCGATGAGCTGGCCGCGGAGCTGTCAGAGGCCCGTGCCAGGGCCGCCGCCGAACTGGATCAGCGGGTCGCAGCGGAGCTCACCCAGTTAAGCATGCCCAACATGCAGTTCATTACACACCTGAACCGCAGCAACGGTGGGGAGCCAGCGCCCCACGGACTGGAAGAGATTGAATTCCTGGTCAGCGCCAACCCGGGGCAACCTGCGCGGCCACTGGCCAAAGTAGCCTCCGGCGGCGAACTGTCGCGAATCAGCCTTGCCATCCAGGTGGTGGTTGCCCAGACATCAACCACACCCACACTGGTCTTCGATGAAGTGGATGTCGGCATTGGCGGCGGCACGGCCGAGGTGGTTGGCCGACTGTTACGGACTCTTGGCGGCAACGGACAGGTGCTCTGCGTCACCCACCTGCCGCAAGTGGCGGCCCAGTGTCATCAGCACCTGTTTGTCAGCAAGTTTACCGAGCAGGATGCCACCTTCTCGAAAATCGAGACGCTGGACGATCAGGGCAGAATCAGTGAAGTGGCGAGAATGCTGGGAGGCGTGGACATGACCGAACATACGATCGCTCATGCCAGGGAAATGTTTTCAAAGGGGCAGGCAACCCATCACTGAGCCGCGAGCAACTATCCACTACCCCTCTCGATCCTGAGAGCTGTTGGGGCGGGCCATAAACCCGCCCCTTTTTTCGTTCCTTGAGCCAACGGCCCGAGCCAGGCTCAGGACTTGATCGGCTTTACGTACAGAATCAGGCTGTGATCGACGATTTCGTAACCGTGCTCTTCGGCAATCTTCTTTTGTCGCTCTTCAATGACCTCGTCGACAAACTCGACTACCTCACCCGTCTGGGTGCACACCATATGGTCGTGGTGGTCGTCGCCAGCCATCTCGAACACGGCATGGCCGCCCTCAAAATTATGGCGCAGTACCAGCCCTGCTGCTTCAAACTGCGTCAGTACCCGGTAGACTGTTGCCAGCCCCACGTCATCGCCTTGCTCCAGAAGCTTCTTGTATACATCTTCGGCACTGAGGTGATGCTCCTCCGCGGTCTCCAGAATATTGAAGATTTTGACCCGCGGCAGAGTCACTTTCAGACCGACTTTTCGTAATTCGGCGTTTTCGGATGACATGTTACTATTCACTCTTTGGTGTGCCTCACGGCTTCCGGTATGATGAAGCCGCCATTGAACGGTTAACCCGTGTCACACCTGCCTCTGGCAGGCGATTTCAAGATAGAGGATTTCCCCCGGCGATGCAAAAGCTCACAGCTCTCATTCTCACTTTCGTTCTATCCGGTTGCGTTTTCCCGGGCGTCTACAAAATCAACGTCCAGCAGGGAAACATCGTTACCGATGAGGAGCTGACGCAACTGACCGAGGGCATGCCACGCAGCCAGGTGCACGCAGTGATGGGAACACCGCTCATGCTCAACCCGGTTGACCCCTCCCGCGAATACTACGTGTACACCTTCCAGAGAGAAGGCGGGGACATCCAGGAACAGCGAATCATCGTGTACTACGAAGAAGACCAGTACGCCTATTACGAGGCACAACTGCTGGAAGAAACGCCGGCCTACTGAGCCTGATCTTTCTTTTTCGCCCGATTCAGTCGCGCCTGCTTCGGATCGATCTTCAGCGGGCGATACAGTTCCACCCGGTCACCTTCACGCAGTTCGTGGGCGGCCGGGTCCTTGATCACCTTCCCGAACACGCCCATATCAATCGTATCCGGATCGATCTCCGGAAAAATATCGCTGATCCCGGACAGCTTGGCCGCTTCCAGCGCGGTCGTGCCCTCGGGCACATTTACCGGCACAATTTCCTGCCGGTCAGGCCGGGCATAGGCCACTTCCACCTGAATCATGCACCCTCCTTCCGGTAAAGCTCATCAGCGCGCCGGCAAAAGGCATCCACCATCGTATTGGCCGCCTGACTGAATACCGGCCCGAAGGTCATCCTTGAAAGCGATCCGGAGAACTCGAACTCCAGGGTCAGGATCACCTTGCAGGCGTTCTCATCCAGGGATTTGAAATGCCAGCGACCGGTCAGGTTGCGAAAAGGGCCATCCACCAGGTTCATCTCGATCGCCTCCGGCATCAGCAACTGATTCCGGGTCGTAAGCGTATGCCGCACCCCACCCTTGGCAATTTCAAGCGACGCTGTCACCTGCTCGGGCTGGCGCTCATGAATCTCCGCGCCAGCGCACCAGGGGAGAAACTCCGGGTAACGGGCGATGTCATTCACCAGGTGAAACATGCGCTCGGCGGAGTGCATAACCAAAGCTGTTTTATCAATCTGATGGGGCATTGGAACCGGTTGTCCTGCTTGCAAACACGCTGTGAAAAGGTTGCAGACTTCTGGAAAGGAAGAGAGCCTCAATCACACGCTATCATAAAGGATATCGTCCTGTTTTGGGGCTTTTTCGCCTGACTTACCACCATTTTCCTTCACCTCCGGCGACTTCTGATCTGACGCGGGCGCTGTCTTCTCGGCCTCGGCGGCTTTCTCCTCCGGCTCGGCCGGCGTAGCGGCAAAAGGCCGATCTCTCGCTGCCACTTCCCCGTCTTCCGAGACCATGGCAGCAGGCTGATCGCACCAGGCTGCAACATTGCCGTTGCTGCACAGGTTAGCCAGTGAAAAGGCCGTGTACTGGATCCCTATCCAGGCAACCACGAGGGGCAGCACCAGGCGCATCACCCAGAACCAGATGCCGGCGAACAATCTTGGCGTTGCGCCGAGCATGGTACCCGAAAGGTGCCGGGTCAGGCACCAGCCGGTAAACAGCGCAATCAAGATGGCCACGAGCGGGATCAGCAATCCACCGGTGATCAGCTCCAGCCAGCGGAACATGGTGGCGCCGCCCATCCGCTCCTCGGCCCAGACATTAAACGACAGCAGAGACGCGAGCCCCGCCAGCCACACCGACAGACCAATCAGCAGCACCGAAAGCGCCCTGGGCGCCCCGGTCCACTCACGGAACCAGCCCACGATGGGCTCCAGCAGATTCAGGGATGTGGTCCAGACAATCAGCACCACCAGCAGAAAAACAGCGGCGATCACGAACTGGCTCGCGGGCAACTGGGCCAGCGTGACCGGCATGGAAACAAAGAGCAGGCTGAAGCCCCGTTCACCATCAAAGCTGTTGCCGTCTGTTGCGATCGCGAAGATCATCAGGCCAGCCAGAATCGCCACCAGGGTATCCATCAGCACCACGGCCAGAATCGAACGCTTCAGACGGGTTTGAGGCGTGGTGTACGAGCCCAGTATCGCCCAGACACCCATACCGAGCCCGAGCGTAAAAAAGGCATGAAACAATGCGGCTTTCAGGCTTTCCCAGGAAAGGTCCTCGGGATGCATGGCCAGAATGTGGCTGATGGCCCCGTCGATCCGACCATGCCAGGCAGCCAGGGCGAACAGCACGAGCATCAGCACCAGGGCGCCCGGCACAACCACCCTCAGGGCCCTTTCCAGCCCCCTCACTACGCCCTGCGCTGAGACCCAGAGCACCAGTAGCAGAAAGAAGATATGCCAGCCCATGAATACCCGGTACTGCCTGGGGTCGGACACCAGCCCCGCCAGAATCCCGGTTGCCTCTGCCTCACCGGCGCCGGAGAAACGGCCAAGTGCGCCGAAGAACACGTAAGCCAGAGCAATGGATCCGAAGACTGCCGTAAACGAGAGCACCAGAAAGGCGGCCAGTATGCTGAGCCGGCCAACCGCCATCCAGGCCCGGGACTGCCTGGCACTGCGAATGAGCCCGTCCATAGCCAGCACAATGCCGTGGCGGGAATACCGACCAACAGCCGCTTCAGTAACCATCAGAGGCAGAGTCACCAGCAGCAGGCAGGCGAGGTAAAGCAGGATGAACAAGCCACCACCATGCAGACTGGCCAGATAAGGGAACTGCCACAGGTTGGCAAGACCCACGGTAGCGCCCACCGCGGCCCAGAAGAAGGTTGATTTTCGGGTAAAGGACCCGATATGTGTCTGATACGGCGTAGGCATTCGCTTCCCTGAGGCCACTCAACAGGTCGGGGAGAAAGTCTGGGCCAGTATTGTAGCTGAAGGATCCCGTCGCGCACGAACCGGACACCGCCACAACGCCGAATTCGTGACCGGTCCGCCACTGTTGGGCTACAATGCGCCTTTTTCCGGCTGCAGCAACGCCGGCCCGTTCATTCGTCCGACCCCGGATTCATTGATTCATGAGCAAGAAAAAACCCGGAACGCCGAGCAATACCATTGCGCTGAACAAAAAGGCGAAGCACGAGTATCACATTGAGGAACGCTTTGAAGCGGGTCTCTCCCTGCTGGGCTGGGAAGTGAAGTCCCTGCGTGCGGGCAAGGCCCAGCTGGTGGACGCCTATGTGCTGCTCAAGGACGGCGAAGCCTGGTTGCTCGGCTCTCACATTACCCCGTTGATTGCGGCGTCCACCCACGTGATCGCAGACCCCACGCGCACCCGCAAGCTGCTGCTGCACGCCAAGGAAATTGCCAAGATCGTGGGCAAGGTCAACCAGGCCGGCTACACCTGCATTCCGCTGGCGTTGTACTGGAAAAACAACAAGGTCAAATGCGAAATCGCCCTGGTAAAAGGCAAGAAGCTGTTCGACAAGCGCGCCACCGAGAAAGAACGCGACTGGAACCGCCAGAAGCAACGCATCCTGCGCGAAACCAACGTTTGATCCTGCCCGCCACCAATTAACAAATACCTGACGCCGGTCATGGCCGGCGTGAACGGGTATGTCGCATACTCACTCTCTTTGTTCAGAATTCCATCGGGCCTATACTCGGGAACTCTGGTGCATGGCAAAGGGAGCCGCTTATGTCACCCAAACAGACACCCATGTCCGCCGTAGACCGCGCGTGGCTACGCATGGACACCCCCCAGAACCCCATGATGATCTGCGGGGTTTGGACACTGGAACGGCCGGTTTCCATGAGCCGCCTCAGGCACACGCTTGAAGAGCGATTCCTGTGCTTCAACCGATTCCGGCAACGGGTCATAGACACCGGAGACCGGGCTTACTGGCAGGACGACCCGCTGTTCTACCTGGACAACCACCTGCACCGCATCGCCCTACCCGGCAAGGCAGACAAAGCCGAACTCCAGAAACTGGTCAGTGACATGAACAGCACCTCGCTGGATTTCCGGCAACCGCTCTGGCAAATGCACTACATCGACAATTACGGCGACGGCGGTGCGCTGCTGATCCGCATTCACCACTGCATCGCCGATGGCATCTCGCTGGTTCGTGTGATGCTGTCACTGACCGACAAAACGCCGGAACCCCGGCTGGGCAAAGTGGCCCGCAAGCGTCGCTCCAAACCCGGCAGGAAATCGGCCATCCAGAACTTTCTGCACCGTGCCGTGGATAGCGCGCAGACAGCCACCAACCAAGCCAGACTGTTTATCCAGTCCGTCCGTGAGGAGCCCAACTACCCGTTAAAACTGGCCACCACCGCCAGCGGTGTCGCCCTTGACCTCCTGAAACTGGGCCTGGCGCCCGGCGAACCCAAAACCGGACTGAAAGAGCCGTTATCCGGGCGCAAGCAAGTGGCCTGGGCCGATCCCCTCGACCTTGCCGAGGTAAAGGCCTGTGCCAAGGCTCTGGGGGGCACCATCAACGATGCCCTCCTTTGCACCGTTACAGGCGCCTTGCAGAGACATTTTGCCGCCCACAAAGAAACCATCCCCGAGTGCGGCATTCGGGTCGCCGTACCGTTCAATCTGCGGCCTCTTGATCAGCCCATCGAAACCCTCGGCAACAAGTTCGGGCTCGTACTGGTTACCCTGCCGGTGGAAGTGAGGGACCCGCTCATGTGCTTCCGCCAGGTGCAGGAGAACATGAACCGGCTCAAACAGTCCTATCAGGCCCAGGTTACCTACAGCCTGCTTGATATCTTCGGGCGCGGCCCCGATGTTATCGAACGAAGGGCCTTGGATCTGCTCAGCAACAAGGCCTCGGCGGTACTGACCAACGTGCCCGGCCCGAAAGAGCCCCTGTATCTGGCGGGCAGCAAGCTGACCCAGCCCATGTTCTGGGTTCCCCAGAGCGGCAGCATCGGTATCGGCATGAGTATTCTCAGTTATGCCGGCACCGTGCAATTCGGCATCACCGTGGACAAGGCGATTCACGCGGATCCGGACGCCGTGATGGGCTACTTCCGGGAAAGCTTCGAGGCCCTGAGCCACGAGGCCCTGGCAGGCCGACATGACGCCATTGAGCGCAAGGCCAGCTAGGGTTCTAGGTACATCTACAGCCCCGAAAGCACAAAACTGCAACAAAGAAACCTTGAAGTCCGGCAAACCGGACACATATACTGAAGGTAAGGGGACGACATGGCTTCGACGCCGGTGGCGAACCCTTGAGTGCATGTCGAGATGGCAGCCAATCTCGTTAATCCAAAGCTGCAACGCAATAGTCGCAAACGACGAAAACTACGCACTAGCAGCGTAAGCTGCTAGTCGTCCTGACCGGGTCGCCCGTAGCCCGGAAGCAACATCTCAGGACGTCATCGCTTACGGGATGCTCCGTTACCCAGAGTTCACTGGTTAACGGCTAAGATTTAAAGAACTCGGTTCTTGCACCCTGACTCTCGGGTCGCTTGAACTTAAATCAATAGAGAGACGCTAAACATGTAGACCTCAAGGCTGAGTACTGGCGGACGCGGGTTCAATTCCCGCCGTCTCCACCAAACAAAGATACAAATCAAGCACCTAAGGGTGCTTTTTTTGTTTTACCATCCAAAACCCCATCCAAAAGAATTTGGTAGCTTTCAGCTCCCATGTGATCTGACGACAGTCCCTTCAGACCTGCAACACTCCGTCGATCTCCAACTCTTCCAGGCCAGGTTTATACTTGTGACAAAATCATCACTTTATCCAAAGCGGCAGGCAATACCGTCTTGAGCGCGGTGGTTTGAAAAGAGTACGCTCTTGTCCATCTTTACTCGGATATTTGGCCTCGGATCTCCAGTTCTTGGATGAGCAACTCTAACTGAAGTCGTAGTGATTTCACTTCGTTCTTGAGCTCTTCGTCATCGGGCGTGGATATTTGCTGTTGAAGCAGTGCGGTGATGGCCTGCTGGGTTGCGATTTGAGCAGCACTGTTCGAAATACTCGCTTCGTAACCAGACAGGTTCTGTTGAGCCTGAACAAGACCTAGCTGAGATTGCAGTATGGCAGTGTCAATATTCGCTTCTGCGGTTCCAGCGGTTTTCCCAAATTCAATCTCTTTCGAAAGAAGCCTTTGCTGGCTTTCAAGTAAGTCGAGCTCTTGTTCAACAGCTTGAAGCTCGAGATATGCGTCGCTATTGAATCCTCTTAAATCAAGCTCGCTCTGCAAAACTTCTTTCTTTTTCGTAAGAATCTCCGCCTGGTCTTTCAGGTAAGTTTTCGCGAAGGTCTGTCGCTGCTGCACTAAATCAAGCCGCGCCTTCTCAGCTGTTGCTACGGTTTCAATATAGTTGGAGCTTGCGACATCAAGCGCCGACGATATCTCATTGCCAGATGACGTGAAATCATACTTCGCTGTAGTAATAAAACCGTCATCGTTAATGGTCAGTTGTAGATCTCGTTTTGACCAAGCATTTTCCTCATATGCGATTCTTCCGATTGGTGAGTCTGGAGCAATAACATTCACAACTTCAGATAAGCTAGCTTTCCATTGGACGGGTGTTTTTTCCGAGGAAGAAGATCCATTGAATGGACGCTCTGGGGGTTGTGCAGCGAAGAGCTTAAATACAAAAGGCTCTGGATCGCGATAGGCGATAAAGGCTTCGTCTGTGGTGTCAGCGCGAGTAAGGGATGTCGCCACTGACTGATTAATTCTTTCAAGAACGGGCGCTACACCAATTTCTTCAAACTCGGCCAAGTCGAGAGTGCCATCCGAAGTTGTGTCGACGATGATATCTGAAATCGCATAGCTTCGATTAAGCGTTTCAGCTTCTGGCGGTTTGACTCCGTAGTTTGATTTGATTTTCTTATCCGACGCATTGATGTAGCCGGTATAACGCGAAAGTTGACGCTCTAGTTTTGTTTTAAGCTGTTCTTCGAGGGCGATGCTTTCAAGCAAGCTTTTCTTTTCTTTTGCGCTCTCAGAACTCGCTGCTTTTTTGGTCATTTCCTCGATATTCTGCTGAGAGGCCGTAACTCCCTTTTTCAAGCGGTCGACCGCTTGGAACCACTCAGGTTTAATCCGGCCTGTTAGCAAGCCGATAACCTGGGTTTCTGGCATCAGCGGGGTGACAATTTCGTTAAGCCCAGCTGCAGAAATCAATTTTGCTCTAACCGCTTCACAGCTTTCGTCGATAGGCACCCCGAAAAGATTAAACTTTTCGTTTTGGGGTAAGAGACTAGTATCTGTTGGGAGCACGGACGGGACTGAAGTCGTGTAGCCGATGACCCTTGCTAAAAACTTAGCGCTAGTCTTTAGTGCTTCTCCTGCCTTTCCCGTTAGTTTGGCGTTCACGGATTTCAGAAGCCCACGTTCGTTTCTTATCAGCGTAACGGATCCATCGGCAAAAGTGCCCGGTTCAATCTGGATTGAATACACTTGGCTGGTATCTGCGATGGTCTCAAATTCTGAATCTAATACTCTTGAGACTGAATAAGCAACGCCGGTGGAATAACAGGTTTCAAGGAATCCCTGAGTAATAATGGAGAGGCGTTCGTTCGCCTTCATAGTCACGACCGCTGTTTGATTGAAAACAGCGTCAGAGGGGAAGGTTGTCGTTTTCTCCACCTCAAGGTTAAGGCGACTGACTGGGAGAGAATAGCGAAACCCGTTGGCAGCGGTATCGAGGGGTGTTGTTATTGTGGTACCTGCACAGCCAACTAGAAAAAATAAACCAACCGAAAGTATCGCTTTTTGCACGGATAAATCCTCCATGATGTCGATGTCCCCAACCCACTCCCTGTTGAGGTGAAGTTTTTATAATGGCACATAATTGTAATTTGTGTAGGCGCGCAGTCGGGTTCTACCCCGTTTCCACGGACGGTTTTAAAACGGCGAACAGTTTTCTGTCCTGAGCAGCAACTCTACGTCGCATCCTAGGATTATGGAACCGCTCAATGTAATCGAAGACATCAGCTCGTGCTTCATTTTGGGTTCGG